>JAGVWP010000008.1 GCA_018304985.1 Candidatus Pacearchaeota archaeon | reverse complement strand
TTGGATGAATATCTAAAACTGCAAAAAAATTATCATTTTCATAAATAAATTCGCTTGGAATTTCCTTTCTTGCTATTTTGCAGAAGATGCAGTCTTTATCATTAACCATAATAAACATTAAAAACAAATATAGTTTATAAAATTTAAGGGCCTATAGTATAATGGATTTACATTCGGCTGGCAGTCGAAAGATTCGAGTTCAATTCTCGATAGGTCCATTATAAAGGAAATCAATGGTTTACACTTATCAATCCTTCCTTTAAAAAGAAAATTATACTTCAATCAATTAAGCATAAATGAATTATGCCAAATTTCTCTAAACAAGAAATTTTATATTGTATAGATTCAAAAATGGTTATTATCAAATTTATAAAATTTTATGTAAATAATCTAAACTTATTTACCATTAAAAAATCATGAAAAGTAATTTTTAATTTTCCCGACGGTAAAAATAAATCGAAAAATTATAAAGAATTTTTATTTTTTGCAAAAACTTCAAAAAAAGATAAATTTATAAATAAGAATATATTTTATAATATAGTAAATTAAATGATATAATTAAAAAATCGTTAATTTATTTAAAAAAGAGAATTTTATTCTCTGAAATACTCGGAGGAAATAAAAAATGGCAAAAAAGAAAAAGAAAAGATAAATAAGTTGGCCATGACAGGTTTAACCTGTGCAAAATGAAAATGATTAGCTATACTAACGCTAGAATTAAAACTGCCCTAACAGGCAGAAAGGACCAACTTATTTTGGACCAATAATCTGTTTATTATTTATTTTATATTTTGATCATCTACTTCTTAGTTATTCTATATTTTGATCATCTACTTCTTAGTTATTCTATATTTTGATCATCTACTTCTTAGTTATTCTATATTTTGATCATCTACTTCTTAGTTATTCTATAAATTTAATTTAAAAGGAAAGTTTCATAAAGAAAACATTTGGTTGTCTTTATTCTTTCACTCTTGTTTCAACCTCTTTTCCAAGTTCAAGAATATTCTCTCCATTAACTACACTTTTTACAGCCTCTTTTAGTTTGTTTATTTTAACTCTAACCTGTTTAGTTGTATCTCTATCCCTGACAGTAACTGTATGGTCCTCTGGAGTTTTATCATCTATTGTTATGCACAAAGGAGTACCAATTTCATCATTTCTTGCATATCTTCTTCCAATGCTGCCGCTTCTATCATAAATAACATTAAATTCTTCTTTTAATTCTTTAACAATATCTTCAGAAATTTTCTCGTATTCTGGCTTTTTTATTATCGGAAAAACAGCTGCTTTTATCGGGGCAAGTTTTGGGGGCAATTTTAAAACAATATAATCTCTTTCTTTGTTATAATTATAAGATTTTGTCAAAACAGCCAAGAAAACTCTCTCCATCCCAAATGTCGGCTCAATAACCCTTGGAACAACTTTGCTCTTAGTTTTTTCGTCAAACACATCAAGATCTTGTTTGCTCTCTTTCTGATGTTGTGTTAGATCATACTGACCCCTATTAGCAATTCCTGAAACTTCCAAAGAACCAAAAGGATACATATAATCAATATCAAAGGTTGCAGAACTATAATGGCTTAATTCATTTTTAGTATGCTCTCTGATTTTTATCTCATCTCCCAAACCAAGAGACTTAAACCAAATAATTTGCTCAGCAAGCCAGTAAGCATGCCACTCATCTAATTTTCCTTTTTTCAGCATTTCTCCAATGCTAACTTCTTTTAATTCTTCTCTTCCTTCTAATTGAGTTTCAGAATCTAATAATTTTACTTTCAAAATTAAGTGCTTTTCATTTAATAAACTGCATTTAAAATCTTCAGGATGAATAAAAAATTCAAACTCTCCTATATTAAACTCTCTGCTTCTGAATAAAAAATCCCTTGGAGCAATTTCATTTCTAAAACATCTTCCAATCTGCGCAATTCCAAATGGCAATTGTAATCTAGAAGTCTGCTGGATAACTTTAAAATCCATAAACATTCCTTGAGCAGTTTCTCCGCGTAAATAAGCATCCATAGGATTCAAAGCTCCAATACTTGTTTTGAACATTAAATTAAACTCTCCTTTAGTTTCGTAATCTCCTCCGCACTCACATTTAACTTTTCCAACTTCAGATTTATCAATTTTCGTTGCCTTTCCGCATTTTTTGCAAACAACAGCAATATCTGAAAAACTGGCTAAATGCCCGGAAGCTTTCCATGTTCTTGGATGAGAAATAACACTTGCTTCAATTCCAACCATATTATCCCTTCTCCTTACAAAAAAATTCCACCAGTCGCTCTTAATATTATTAAATAATTCAACTCCCAAAGGTCCAAAATCCCAGAATCCTGATAATCCCCCGTAAATATCACTTGATCTAAAAATAAATCCCTTTGTCTTACAAAAATTAGCTAATTCATCAATAGTTATTTCTTTTTTACTGGTATTTTCATCAATGCTGCTATTCTTTTCTGGATTATTCTGCTTCTGTTTTAATTCTTCTAATTTTCTCTGCGCTTCTTCAATTGTTTTCCCAGCGTAACCTATTGTTTTTGACTTTATCTTATCTCCTTCTCGAACACTCTGCCGAATATAATAATACTCTCCCCCAGAAATTTTCTTCTTTACAATATACATAAATTACGCACTACATTTCTATATATAAAACTTATCCTTGTTAAAAATTGGTTATTAAATATATTAATTTAATAAACTACCTAAAGTCCCTTGTCTTAACCGCCTGCCTCTTAAGTCTCATGATCCTTCCAACCATAAAAAACGCAAAAATTAAGAATAAAACAATTATCACTCCCGCAATTATATTATCTGTGCCAGCGTCTCTTTGAAATAATGCAAAACCGCTGACAGGAGCGCTTAAGACAACGCTTTCCTGAACAAATGTTGAATATGTTTCAGAGTTGATATTAACAAGTAAATTAAAGTCTCCTTTTAGAGACGGATCAATAGGCATTAAAACTTCAAATTCAGCAACAGAATTTTCAGCGATAGTTTTAGAGTCTTTAATCTCTGCAATTTTTCGATTATCTGAATTAAATAATAAGAACTGCATTTCAACATTTTGGCTCAATCCAGACGCTTCCTCAATAGAATATCTTACCCTCACGCTATTTTCTTGCTCTCTTTTAACATCAAGAATATTAAAAGCTAATTTTTGTTCAATTATTTCTGCATCAAAGTTTGTTATTTCCTTTGTTTCAGAGCATTCAACATTAATAATTATATTATATTTCCCGGATTTTGCATCATTTGGAGCTTTAATAGTAAAAATAAAATCTGCTGATTCCCCTCCGCCAAGTTTTCTGCTCTCACTAGATTCAATCCAGCTCGAATAATTGCCACTTCCAATTAATCTGCAAGAATTCAGGAAGCTCAATCCAGAGTTCTTAACATTTAATGTTAATCTCTTGCTTTCTCCAGGATTAATTATTATATTGCTGAGACTCTCAATTTCCAATTTTCCTTTAAGTGTTGTAAAAGGCACCAAGCCAAAACTGCTTCCTCCCCCACCTCCACTACTTCCACCAGAACTTCCGCTTCCTCCTCCGCTAGAAGAACCTGAAACCGAAAAATTACTTGAAGAAGTTCTAGAATTCCCCGCAGAATCATTTATTTTTAAATATAAAGTATAACTTGATTCACTATCAACATCAAAACTCGTTGAACTGCAGTTAGAAATTTTAGTATTTCCAATAACTGTATTTCCGGTAGAAGAAAAACTAACATTATAAACACATACGGTTGGACTTACATCACTAATGCTGAATGTAAGAGGAATTCCAATTATGCTTGTTTTAGTCCCAGTAGGTTCGCTTATTGTTACACTTGGAGAAGTAGTATCAATATTCAAACTTCTATTTCCATTAAATGCAGAGTTTCCTTGAGTGTCATTGCACATTATATTCCAAATATAATTTCCATCTAATAAATTTAATGAAAAACTTGATTGCTGCCCAGATATTAGAGTAGAATTAGTTTTATTCATAATAAAACTTCCCGTAAAGTTACCCCATAATTCACAGGCTTGTAAATCAATATCAGTAGCAGTATAATTAAAAGTTACAAGTGTATAATTCAAATAAGCATCTACTCCGGGAGAATTTAGAGAAATTGAAGGAGCTCCAACAGCAACACTGAAATTAGCACTGCTAGATCCTAAATTCCCATAGCTGTCATTAGAATAAACATTTAGTGTGTGTGAGCCTTCCGAAGTGTTAAATGTGGTATTCTGGCAATTAGAAATTGTTTTGTTTAATGCATTATCAATATTAAACCAGCAGGATTGTAAATTACTATCCAAGACGCTATAATTTAAATTTATGCTTGTATTAAATCCAAATGCCGCACCTTGAGATGGATAAATAATAGAAATGCTGGGACTTATTGAGTCAACGGAAAAAGTTACAGAACTTGTATTGATATTTCCAAAAGTATCATTTGTATAAACTTTCCATATATTGCTTCCTTGGCTAGAAGTTAATCCGCTTGCATTCTGCCCGCATGTTATAGTTGTATTTGTAATTCCATTATCAGTACTGTACCAGCAGGACTGTAAATTACTATCAGATGCGGTATAATTTAATAATGTTTGGACCAAATTATAAGAGTTATTTGTCGGGTAATTAACTGAAACTCTTGGATTAATGGAATCTACAGAAAAAAATACACTGCTTGAATTAATTTCTCCGAGAGTATCATTTGCATAAAGTCTAATTGTATGGTTGCCTTGTGAAACATTAAAACTTGAATTCTGGCAATTAGAAAGAGTTTTATTAGTATCTCCATCAATATTATACCAACACGAGCCAAGATTATTATCTATATCACTAACAGAAAAATTAAGGGATAATGAAATATTTGATGTAAATTTGATATTATTGCTTGGAGATAATATCATTACTGATGGAGCTCTATTAATTATTATAGATTCAATAGATACATTGTAAAGTTGCGGAGCTATTCCAGAATCTTCTCTGGTCAAATAAACTTTATACTGAAAATATCTTCCAGTTAAATTCAATGAAGATAAATTGTTAAAGGAATTTGTAAAAAAAGTGTCTGTAGAATTTCCAGGACCAACAAAATTGCCGTCAGAACAATTAGATAAGGAACAAGTTTTAACCTGAAAAGTTACGTTTGCTGTCTTCAAAATTGAAGTTATAGTTGATACCGCTCCATTGCTTGCAGTATTTAAATCAGCAATAGTTTGTATGAAAGTGGCTCCGCCATCTGTTGATTTAAAAACATCTTCTCCTCCATCAACAACATAAACATTTCCTTGAGAATCAATGGTAATTGCCTGTCCTGCTTGAGCATCTCCAGCTCCGTTAAAATCATCATTCACTTTACTCCATGTAACTCCAGAGTCGCTGGATTTCCAAACATCCTGCACATCCAAAAGATATAAATTATTGCTGGAATCAATGGCCATATCATCAACGTTATTTCCTGCAGCCCCGTTATAATCATCCTTTATTAAAGTCCAGTTAACTCCTTGATTAACACTTATCCATATATCTGCTGCAGCATCAGCTGCAATTAAAGTATTTGAATTATTCACAACCAAGCCAAAAATATTTCCGTTGCCGCCATTAAAATCTGTTGTCACTTTGCTCCAATTAATGCCAGAATTATTGCTCCTCCATACATCTTGATCTCCTTCAATAATATACATTAAATTCCCTTTATCTGCTGCAGCTGAAAACGCATTTTGTCCTTCTGCACCATTATAATCACTAGTTAACTTAGTCCAATTCCCGCCAGAATTTTCACTTCTCCAGACATCTTGGTTAAAAATTATAAAATAACTCCCGCTTTTGTTGAAAAAAGAGGTTGTTACTCCATTGCCATCGCCATTATTATAATCATCTTTAACTAAATTCCATGTAACTGCAGAATCGCTTGAATTCCACACATCTGCCTGGTTGTCAACAGCATAAATATACTCTTTTGCCGGAATGTTGAAACTTGCTGAAAAATTATCCCAGCTTGAAACACTCACTGCATCAAAAACCCTTGAAGCAAATGTTCCGCTTAAATTACTACCAACAAGCACGACAGCACTTCCATTATAGCTTGTATTTGCATAAGTACCATTATTAAAATTGCTCTGGCTTATATCTGAAAAACTAGCTGCATAAATCATTATAGTAAATAATAAAATTAATAAAAAAAGTATAATTCCAAATATTAAAAATAAACTCTTTCCTCTTTTATTCATGATTCCTTTAAGAATCAAATGTTTTTAAATATTCCTTCACTGTATAAAAAATACAGGATACTAATTCTCCCATTAATCTTGAATATCTTAATTTAAACCACCATAAACCATTTTAAATTTCTCCAACTAAAAGGAAAGTTTGATAAAGAAAAACCTTGACTATTAAAAGGAAGCTTCATAAAAGAAACCTTGTTGTCTTTATTATTTAGTATTGCATTATTTTCAAAAGTTATTCTGAAACCACACTATATCATTACCTAATTTATTAGAGCAGGTACTGATTTTTATTAATTGTAATTTAAAGTTTATAAAAAAATAGATGTGCAAAATCTTTATATACCTTGCATAATTCTTATTAAACATATGAAAAAGAGTTTGTTAATCTTATTATTTGTTGTTATCTTATCGCCATATATAGTTATTGCTCAATCAACTGATATAAAACTTCAGGTTACAACAACTAAAGAATCATTTCAGCCAGGAGAGAATATAACGATAAAAGTAGCTCTTTTAGACTCTCAAAACTCACCAATAAATGCTGAAATTAATCTCATTTTTGAAAATGCTGAAAAAACAAAAAAAATAGAGAAAACTATTGGTTCAAATACCTTAATAGAAATTGATTTAGGAGAAGCAATTCCAGCAGGATATTGGTCGGTAATTGCCAGTTACAATGGCATGGAATCTAAAGCAATTTTCAACATAGAAACAAGCGAGTCCGCATTTTTCTCTTTAGATAATGACATGTTAACTATAACAAATAATGGAAATTCAAGATACACAAAAACAATACAAATATTAATTGGAGATACCTTAGGAACAAAAGATGTTGATTTAAATGTGGGAGAAAAAGTAAGTTTCAGATTAATCGCCCCCGATAACATATATAATATAAGGGTAACTGATGGTAAGACAACATTAACAAGAGGCAATGTTCCACTAACAGGAGATGTTATTGGAGTATTAGATGATAGAATTCGCTCACGCGCCCCAATTACAGGCGCAAGAATTGAGGGAGATAGTGAAGCAGGAGCATTAAGCCTTGTAAAAAGCAACAAAATTGTTTATACCTTCATTCTGGTTGTTGTTGGTGCTGCAGTTCTTATTGCTATTGAAAGAAATTACCGAAGGAAGTTGAAGGCGTAATATAATCTTAAGATATTAAGTTTTAAGTGTTACCGAATAATTTTATAAATATCAAATCCTCCTAAGTCTATGATAAAACTAAAAAAACCAGAAATTTCATGCATTATTATAACTTTAAATGAAGAGAAATATCTTCCTAGACTATTAGAAAGCATTAAAAAACAAACTTTCAGGAATTTTGAAATAATTGTAAGCGATAATTTTTCAAAAGATAATACAAGAAAAATTGCAAGAAGTTATGGCTGCAAGATAGTTAATGGGGGAAACTTCAGTGAAGGAAGAAATAAAGGAGCTAAAATTGCGTCTGGAAAATATTTGTTATTTTTGGATGCGGATTCTGAAATTCCAAAAGATTTCTTAAAAATCAACCTAAGAACATTTAAAAAATCAAAAAATGGGACAGGAGCTGTGGAAGGGAAGCCTTTGAGCAAAATATTATTTGATAAGATGATATTTAAAATAGGTTATTATTATTTTAGGGTTGGCTCTATTTTTTCTCCAATGGGGGTAGGATGTGGAATATTCTCAAAAAAAGAAACATTTGATCTAGTCGGCGGCTTTGATAAAAATGTTATATTTTCTGAAAATTTTGATTTCTATAGAAGAGCATTCAAATATGGATTTGTTTATTTGCCTATCCCAATGTATACTTCTGTTAGGAGATTAAACAAAGAAGGAAGATTAAAATTCGTAATAAAATATCTTTATGCCGGAATCTATAGGAGTTTATTAGGAGAGATAAAGAAACCAATTTTCAAGTATAATAATGTGAGAATTTAGCAATTTTTATCTAGAAAGAAGACAAAAAGTCTTCAATTTCTTTTGATAACTCATGATAATTATTTAAAACAAGAATATGATCTGCATTATTTAAAATAATTAATTTTGAGTTTTTAACTAGTTTTGACATTTTAATAGCATCTTCAACTGGAAACATTTTATCTCTAGCTCCATGTATAAATAAGGTCGGAAAAGTTATATTTTCTAAAATCATACTATGTTTTAAATTAAAAATATCTCTCAAATATATCAGATAACACTTCAATCCAGTATTGCTTACATCTGCAATCGTCCTTCTTACATTAAAATCTCCCGTATTGATATATTTTGAATAATTAATCTGCCTGCCCTTTTCTGTTTTATGTGGAATTAGTTTTATAAATAAAGGTGAAATAAAAAATTTAAAATATCTATACCGCTTATTTTTAGTCAATCTATGGCCCGCACTTATAAAAACTACAGAATTAATCATCTTTTTATGCTCTCTGATAAATTCTAAAGACACAAAATTTCCAAATGAATGCCCAATAATATTAATCCTTTTTACATTTTCCTTTTTAAGAATATTAAATAAATCTTCCGACAAATGTCCTATAGTATATTTTGAAAGATTATCAGATTTAATGGAATATCCATGACCCATTAAATCTATAAAAAGAAGATTATATCTATCTTTAAAATAAGTTGCATATTTATTCCATGCAGAAGAGCTGCCTGAAATGCCATGAATAAAAACTAAGCTCTTTCTATTAGGTTTAAAATTGTTCTTTTTGTAAAATATACCATTAAAATACTTATTTTGCATTATACATATACTTGTAAAATAACTTTTATAAATATATAGTATAAACTGCTAATATCTCATCAATCTTTTATGTAATATTAAGAAGGACAAATAGCCGAGAGGAATTACTTTGGTCTCTCGCTATAACCTAGAATTATAATTTTTAATCAATTTGCTATAAATATTTTCCCATTGATCAATAACTTTACTAAACTTATGATTCTCTATCTCCTTAAAAGTATTGTTTTTCATCTTTTGGTGCAATTTTTTATTTGATAATATTTTAATAACGGCATCTGCAAAGGCTTTTTTATCATCCGGATTAACAACATAACCGTTGACTGCATTTTTTATCAAATTAGGAACTCCCTTAGCATCAGCCCCGACACAAACTAATCCATTTGCCTGAGATTCTAAAATTGTCATTGGCTGATTTTCAGTAATTGAAGCAGTCACAAAAAGATCGCAAGCCCCAATAATAGAAGATTTTATAAATTGGTTATGTGGAATCATACCTAAAAGAAAGATATTATCCAATAAACCTAGTTCACTTATTTTTTTCTTAACATCACCCATTTGAGGACCGTCTCCAACAATTAACAATTTAGTATTTGGCAATTCATCAGCAACTAACCTAAAACACTCTAGAAGATAAATAAGATTTTTTTCATATGCTACTCTACCCACAAATAGCAATAAATTGCCTTTCTTGGTATATTTTTTTCTTACTGCCTTTGCCTTAGAATTATCAAATATACTTGCATCAATCCCATTTGAAATAACTTTAATTTCACTTTTAAAATTATGAATTAGAAGCTCTTTTTTAGCATATTCGGAAGGACAAGTTATTAAATTACACTTATTATAATACCATTTTGAGTATTTCCAGACAAGCTGTTCAACAGATTTATAATTAAGTTTCATATGTTCTAAATATTGGGGGTCTGAAATAAACCCATGAAAAGTCCCTACAAGAGGAATTTTAAGGAATTTAGAACAAAAAATTGCCTGAAATCCCAAAGTAAAATGTGTCTGAAAATGAATTATATCCACTTTTTCCTTATAAAATAAATGTAAAATTTTAAAATTAATTGGGATGGTGCTTCTAAAATCTTTATAAAAAAATGT
The DNA here is from genome assembly GCA_018304985.1 of Candidatus Pacearchaeota archaeon. Classification (GTDB taxonomy): domain Archaea; phylum Nanobdellota; class Nanobdellia; order Pacearchaeales; family GW2011-AR1; genus JACPLR01. The sequence continues at coordinate 8,269 of JAGVWP010000008.1, read as the reverse complement.
TGGGAAAGAAAAAACGCGTATAATCTTGATATTACTATATTTAAATTCGTCTTTTTGAATTTTTCTTGGAAATTTTGGGGCAATTATAATAATTTCATGACCTTTATCAGCAAGACCTTTAGATAAATTAATCGTTGCTGTCGCAACTCCATTAACTTGCGGAAAAAACATATCACTGAAAATTGCTATTTTCATTATATTTAGAAGGCAAGACTATTTAAAAAATTATCCATCTAAATAGATACTATTTATCCTATTTATTTATCAAAACTCCTTCATGAAGCCCATAATTAATATATGTTTACAAATTATCTAAGCGGGGACCGGGACTCGAACCCGGGAAAAGTCGCTTACTGCTATTTCTACCAACACATCAGCTGCAGGTTCGGTTTTCCTTAAGAAATTACTCTCGAGAAATCGACCGCAGTAGCCGCTGTGCCATCCCCGCATAAACCTCAAAAAGCAAAATAGGGCAATTATTTAAAGTTTCCTAATGCCAAAAATCATTAAAGTAATAATTTAAGAAATAAAAAATAAAAAAATAACTCAAATTTATAATCTAACATTTCATAAAGAGAGTAGTCTTTTTCAGCATATTTTTTTATAAAAGTTAAATGATTAAAATCATCATAACTATCTTTGCCTTTACTAAGTCTTTGTCTATAAAATTGGCGAGATTTCATAGCCATTAATAATTGAACTTTAAAATGTTTAATACTATTCATATCTTGACTAAACCTATATTTAACTAATCTAGGGGGTATTAAAAATATTTTTTTGTTATCGCTCATCAACCTCAAATATAAATCATAATCCTCTGCATAAATAAGTTTAGGCCTGTAATATAGCTCTCCGGTATTTCTAAACATAATTGAAGAATGTTTAATAAATAAAGGAGAGGAAACATTTTTAGGAAGATTATTAAAAGTTAAATAAAATAGTATATTAAAAAGATTAATAATCTTAAATCGAATACTCTCTTTCCCATTTTCATCTATTAGGGAATTTGCACAAGAGACTAAGAAAGCATCCGGATTTTTTTCTAGGAAATTATACTCCACCTCAATTCTTTTAGGTAAGGAAATATCGTCATGATCTTGCATAACAATATATTTCCCTCTTGCAATTTTTAACGCTTTATTCCTGGAAGTAGAAGTCATTAAATTCTTCTTATTATTAATCAGGATAATCCTCTTATCTTTCTTTTGGTAGGATTTCATTATAGCTAAAGATTTATCTGTTGAAGCATCATTAATTAAAATTAATTCTAGATCTTTAAACGTTTGATTTAGGATACTTCGAATGGTCTCATCAAGATACTTTTTATCATTATAAACCGGGATAATAACTGAAACAAGGGGAGATTTTCGCAAAGTATTCTTTATCATACTTAATAAAAAAAACAAGTTTATTTAAAGATATTGATAAAACAATAAAAGGAGAGGTTGATAAGGAGAACCTTGGTTCTCTTTATTTGGTAAAAAACTTAAGAATTACAATATAAATTATTACAACAACCGCCACAGATAAAAGAAAATTAGTAGCCCCTTCGGCAATACTCTGAAAAATTAAATCAAAATCTAGAATATTAAAATAATTTAGGATAAATATATTTTGTGAAAATATAGAATAAATGATTAATAAACTAACATGGATAATCGCTGAAAATAGCATAAGTTTTAACAATGCATCAAAATACTTATTTTTTACTATTGAATTCATAATTATCTTAAGAGGATTTATTATTTAAAGATATTGATAACACGATTAAAAGGAAGGGTTGATAAGGGTAAACCATTGGTTTTCTTTATATGCTCCTGACAGGATTTGAACCTGCGACCCCTAGCTTTCTTTATTTCCCATTTCCATCCGTATGAAGGAGATGTACTCCTAATTCCCTTGAAGGAGATGTCGTAAGAAGAACCTTGGTTCTTTTTACATAGAAGGCTAGTGCTCTATCCAAGCTGAGCTACAGGAGCTTCTTATATAAAAATTATTAAAATAGAGTATATAAAAATTTACCTAAAGAAAAAGTATCAGTTAAACCTACTTAAACTATAAAAATAAATAACTCAAGCTAATAAACCCCGTAAAATTATTATAGTATTTTCAAAACTATTCTGAAAACATGCCATATTTTTGCCTAATTTATCAATGAAAGTGACTGAAGTTTATTAATTAATATGCAAGTAATTTAATATTTTATAATTTATTATACTTCTATTTTCATTAAATCTTCAGCAATCTCTGTATTCTTAAACACTTTTTTTGCCTCTTTAAGAAACTCATTTTCCTTTTTTTCATATTTCTGGCTAAGGTGCATTAAAATCATTTTCTTGACATTAGCCTTTTTAGCAGATTGAGCAGCCTGCTTTGCAGTCATATGCTTATATTGTTTTGCAGTTTCCTCTTCATCAAGATAAGTTGATTCGCATATCAATAAATCAGAATCCTTGGCAATTTTCGGGATATTGTCATTTATCTGTGTATCTAAAACAATGCTGATTTTCCTGCCTTTATCAGTATAAGTTATCTCTTTAGCCTTAATTTTCTTGCCATTGACAATAATGTCTTTTCCTTGTTTTAGCTTCTGTAATTCTGGAGAACTTGGAATTTTTAATTTCTTTAATTTATTCTTATCGATCCTCACTTTGTCTTTTTCAACAAAACTATAAGCCAAACATCTGGCATTATGCTTCATTTCCTCAGCAAAAATTTCAAAATCATCCATTTCACAAACCCTGCCGTTAGTTATTTCATGAACTTTTACTTTTATATCTCCAACATGCACAAACATTTCTAAAATCTTCTGCATATATTTTTCAGTTCCCTTTGGCCCATAAATTTCCATTTCTTTATCATACCCATTAAGAACCATTGTCTGCAATAATCCTGGCAAACCTAAAATGTGATCTCCGTGCCAGTGTGTTATAAATATTCTCTTGACTGCCATTGGGCTTATTCCGGCTTTTCTAAACTGTTTCTGAGTGCCTTCACCACAATCAAAAAGCATAGCTTCAGATTTATACTTCAGCAAAATAGCCGGATGATTTCTTCTCAATGTAGGCACAGAGCTGCCTGTCCCTAAAAAAACAATATCTATCATATTTTATATAAGAATAAATGCTTTAAATAACTTACATAATCTATCTATAACCTTAATTAAACTATGAAGAATAAAATGAATTAAAAATATCAAGAATAACATATCCAGCTAATAAATCATGGAAAGATATTGCAGTATTTTTATATTCATTATAATTTTGGGAACCTTTTTCAAAGGTTCATTCTGAAAACATGCCATATTTCTACCTTATTTCTTAGATAAAAGTGATTGAAGATTATCAATTAATCAGTTAATATTTAATAATGCCGCTTAAAAGTTATGTTAAATTTTTCACATAGAAAAATTTAGTATTGTAATGATTCAAGATCTTGAAAACATGCCATACTTTTGCCTAATTTATATAATTAATCTATTCTAGTTTATCAATATTAATTTTATAATATTTTCAGAACTATTAAAAGAAAGTTTGATAAATGGTTGCTGGATACATAGAAACCCGCTGGAGGTTTTTATAAAGGAGAGGTCATAAGAAGAACCTTGGCTATTAAAAGGAAGTTTCATAAAAGAAACCATTGACATCTAAAAGGAAAGTTTCATAAAGAAAACCATTGGTTGTCTTTATTACAGCTAAAGCTAAATATCAAGACACCTATAGAATTTGGTGTCCATTAAAATCAAAAAAACTGGACTATTTCTCTTCTTTCAAGGCTGTTGATGCTGGTGAGATAAACACGATTGTGTCCCCTCTTAAAAAAGTTAATCCCACATTTCGCTTAATTTCATTGTTCTGCATTTCCTTCGCATTGTCAAGAACAACGTTTATATGTATGTCAAAAGCAAGAAGTGTTCCAACCATCTGCTTTTCACTTTTTAACTGCACCAAAATTTCCTTGCCTTTCGAATGATTCAAAAGGTCAAGTGGCCTTTCAATTCCATTAACCATAATAAGTTCTTATCTAAGAACTTTTTAAATGTTTGCTATAAGTAAATTATATGCTCTGTCCGGAATTAAAAAATCAGCTTAAAGAAGAATAACATTAATCAAACATCTCACATATTGCTTAAAACTTTTTGTCATAATTCCTAAAAAATTGGAACTCTGGACAAAGCACCTTTTTTCAAGGATTAATGATAAAATTTTTCCTAGAAAGATATTTAAACCATCATTTAAACTAAATATTATGCGAAAAGGAAGAAAAATATCTGGCGGCAAATATAAAAAACAAAGAAAAAAGAAAAAATATGAACTGCCAGGAGAGAAAAGAATAGTAAAGCTAAAGGCAACTAAAAAGAAAACTCTTAGAATGCTTGGGGGCAATGTAAAAATAGTTCTTTTGGGAAGCAATGAAATTAATATTCTTGACAAAAAAACCGGAAAAGCAAAAAAAGTTAAGATAAAAAATGTTCTTGAAACTCCTTCAAATCGTTTTCTTGCAAGGCAAAATGTGATTACAAAGGGAGCTATAGTTGAAACAGACCTTGGAAAAGCAAGAATTACTAATCGCCCAAGCCAGGAAGGAGCAATACAGGGAATATTAATAGAATAAGTAAAAATTCTTTGATTTTGTAGTGAATATTGAAAAGTAACAAAAGATTTATAAAGAAGCTATACATTTACTTTATAAATATTACTAAAGGCTTTTAAAACAACCCTAATAAAAATAAAATGGCTGCTTATGTTAAAAGATGTCCAGAATGCAACAGCGTCAATCTTACTTATGACGATGAGAAGGGAGAAGTAATTTGTAATGATTGCGGATTATTAATTGAAGAAAAGATGGTTGATACGGGAATCGACCTATCTGGCAAGTTTGACAAATCTGAGAAAAAAGGAAGAGGTGGAGCACCTATGAGCATGCAAAAGTTCGACAAAGGGCTTACAACAAATGTTGGTGAAATTTCTGATATTTACAAGCTGGATACAAAACAAACAAGGAAATTCTTAAGGTTAAAAAAATGGCAGGAGCGTGTAAGCACTAGCATTGAAAGAAATTTAAGGTTGGCAATGGCTGAATTAAGGCGAGTTTCTTCATTTCTTAATTTGCCAACAGTTGTCAGCGACGAAGCAGCCAGAATTTATAATTACGTATTGCAAAGAGGTTATGTTAGAGGCAGAAGTATGGAATCTGTTATAGCCGCTTGTATTTATGCTGCCTGCAGGTCTTACAACATACCAAGAACATTAGATGAAATTGCTCAGGCATCTGACATGGAAAGAAAAGAAATCGGCAGAACATACAGATTTATTATACGAAGGCTTGCAATAAAAGTAACTCCAAGCTCTCCAAATGATTATATCTCAAGATTCTCAAGCATCTTGCATCTCTCTCCAAAAACTCAAAATCACGCTCTAAAAATTCTGAAAAAAGCAAATGACGAAGAGCTAACTTCTGGAAGAGGCCCTGCTGGAATTGCTGCAGCTGCTTTATATGTTGCAGCCCTTCTCAATGATGAGAAAAAAACCCAAAGAGAAGTTGCAGATGTTGCAGGAATAACAGAAGTTACAATAAGAAATCGCTATAAAGAATTAATTGAAAAGCTTGGTCTTGAGGATAAAATGAAACTCAGTGAGCTGGAAAAGAAAAAAGCTTAATCCCTACAATTCATAATCTTTCTAATAGTATTTGTTATAATTATTAAGTAACAACAACCGAAAGGTTTTTAAACAGGTGTCCAGCTCTAATTCTATGGCAAATTCAAATACACCAGTATTAGAGGGTAGATTAACTAAAGACGAAATGCTAAGTCTAGGTAATAGAATTATCAAACTTTATGAAGATTACACTAAACAAGAATTAATTGATACTTACTTAAATTCAGATAATTAAAATGAAAAAATACATACTATTAATATTAACTGCTATTTTTGCATTAGCCACAATATCTTTATTATCAATTCAATTAGCCTCAGCAGAGATTATATGGTCTCAGCCAACAGAAGTTGAGTTTACAATAGTTCCTGCCACACCTTTAAACTTTGATATAATCAGTCCAATAAACAAAGTTTATCACACTAAAAGCATTCCTATAGAAATCCTAGTAAATAAACCGGCATCATGTTCATATTCATTAGATAATCAGGTCTATACATTCTTAGGAAACGGAGAAAATATCAAAAGAACAATAAGAGCGTCAATCGGCTCACACAATCTAAAAATAAAATGTCATACAAATACAGAAGAAAAAATAAAAAGTATTGATTTTAGAGTTAGAATAAATCAAGATGGCGATACAGAACAAATAGACAGGGACAATGCTTTTGAAGAGAAAATAATTCAAGCAAGTCAGCCAAGATATAGTGAATGGGTATGCATGAATAACAGGCTGCAGAGAATAGTTACAATAAATAATTTAGATAATATTGAATATGGTGGAGTTTGTGGAGTGGAATTAACAGCAAGCCAAAAAGCATCTCAAAATAAATTAGCAAATACATGGACAATTATTCTTCCATTAATCTTCATACTTTTGATATTAATTGTAATAATCTCAATAATTCTGGTTATGTTTTTGAGAAAATAAAAGACACCTGCGGTTTCTCTTATGGCACTTCCCTTTAGTTTTTGAATCACAACCATAATTTTACCTACTCTTTACATCTTAAACTACAAGGTTTACCAGTTTTAATTAATCAATATAAAATTAATCTAATAACTTTAATTGGCTTTATATCTGTTAGACATATTTCAAAAATAATATACTTTCTGCGTAGCAGGCTATCTTGGGCGGGTGGGCGGGTAAGAGATACTTTTTTAAGCAAATATAATGTCATATTTTTATGCAGGGGTAGCGAAGTGGTCAAACGCACGGGACTCAAGGCTTAAGGTGATAAGTTAGAAATCCCGTTCCTTAGTGGATTCACAGGTTCGAATCCTGTCCCCTGCACTCAGAAAGGATTAATTTTATTTAGAATAATTAATCCATCCAAACATCATACAGCTTAACAGAGACTTTTTTTTCTTGAAAGAATTTTTTTAATTCTAAAGTATGCTCTATAGGAACTAAAATATCTCCCTTCCCGAGCTTTATAGCGTTTATTTTTTCAGCCATTCCTGGATATTTCTTCTTGCCTATCTTAAATCCAAATATCTTTCTAAAAATGGAAACTCTTTTGCTATCTGGCTTTATATTTTCAAAAGAAAATATTGTATAATGCTTGACTTTTTCAATATCAGATTTATACTTTCCATAGAGCATTATTCCGGTATTCATAATTGCTCTTTTAAGGTCTTTCCATTCATCACTATCTAATTTTCCCGAAATTAGGGATATTTCATTAGTAAGGCCCTTTAATTCCCATTCTTTATAAGAATTTGTTTTATAATAATTTTCCAATAGCTTAGCTATCCTTTTCTCAAATTTAATGTCGTTAATATCAATAAACAAGTCTATATCAGACTCTTCATCAAAATCTCCTCTTGCAACAGATCCATGTAGAATAATCCGGTTTATTTCGCCATTTTCCAATTTAGATAAAAGATAAGATGCAAAATCCAGGGCATAAGCTATAATTTCATTTCTTTTCAGCATTTTTTCCATATTTTAAGCCTCCCAAATTATCATTTATAATTTTCCTCAGCTCATTAAAACTTTTTATTGATTTTTCTATTCTATTTTTCGGCTTTCTATTCCCGTAGCATAAAGCAGTTCTTTCCAATTCAATAGATTTCATTAAGGATAAAATACCTTGTTTTGGAGGAAAATCAAATGGGATTCTTTTTTTAATTAAATTGTCGCTTTTAAAAACTCTATGGTCAATTTGATCTCCAGAACCTTGCAGAAGCCTTAATTTATGCAAATATATTGCAAATAATTCAACAGATCCTTGAGAAACATTATAACCAATATTTCTTTGATTTTCTTCAATGCCTTCTTCAACCGCTTTTTTTATATTGGCTAAATGCTCCTTGTAAGCTTTTTCATGCTCTTCTATTTTCATTTTTTATGATTTTTGCCTCTTGCTCCTTTGATTCTTAATATTTTGTTACTTTTGTAACATAGTTTTATTACATTTGTAATATTTAAGTCTTTTGCTCCCCTACTATATTTTTATTATTACTTTATAATAGTTACAAATAGAAAGGTTTAAAAACTTGAAATATTCTATAGACGACTTTGAATAACTTAGTTTTTTAATGTCTAATGAAAAATAGAAACCTATTTCAGTGCAATCTGAGTTTCACTCAGATTGTTGTCATTTCC
>JAGVWP010000007.1 GCA_018304985.1 Candidatus Pacearchaeota archaeon | reverse complement strand
AAGCAGATGTTCCTAGAAAGTATTTGGGAAAGCGAGTTTATGTGATAATTACAAAAAAGAAAATTAAAATGTAAAGCTTAACTTAATGACATTGGGCGTTGAACCTAACTTTTAATACACCTTTAAAGTGACAACTAATAGCAAGATTTAAATACCTTCTACATAGCTAATTACCTATGAGACAGCATACTGAAAAGCATTATAGAAGTAAACCTAATATTTTTGATTTAGAGACAATTTCTAGTGAAAACTACAGTGCACACGGCGGAAGTTCATATAAAAAAGCCAAAGCCACTGAAACAAAAGCTTCTGAACAATATGATGATTCTGATGCATGGATGGAAGCAAGCAATACTGAAATGAGAGCAAAATATGAAGCTGAAGTAAAAAGATGGCAGGATCCAAACACTACAGAATTAGAACGTATTGCTTATGGTATAGGGCAATATTGGAGAATAAATGATAGAATTAATGCTTTAGAAGATTATATAAAATCCGGCAAGGCAGAAAGAGATATTAATTATATGGGACAAACTTCTCAAAGAGCTAACGATGTTAGAAAGAGATTAGAAATACTTAAAGAAAAAGAAAGGAAAAAGAATAATGAATATGTTAATACAAATTCTGTTGAAAAAAGATATACTATAAATAAGATAGACTTATCCACAATACAAGAAAGAGATTTAGAACTTGCCCATAATTTAAGAGTAAAACAAAAAAATGAATTAGAAACGCAAGTAGCTGTAAATCCATATCCAAAACAATATCAAAATAATAGAGATAAATCAAAATTAGAAAAACTCGAAGATTTCAGCAATAATAACCATATCATGAATACTATATTTAGTCCTTTTGAATATCTAGCTAGTAAAATTTATTCAAATCTAACAAGAACTGCAGAATATATTGAAAATATTGGAAAAACAAAACTTAAACCAGTGCCATTATACACTCCAATAAAAAGGAAACAAAATAAAGAAGTTAAAGTTGAAGAACCTCCTCAAGAAATGGCAACTCCAAAAAATATGGATTATTCTTTACAAGAAAGAAGAAAAGAAAGATCATGGCTTAAAACAGCTGCAAATACAGCTTTAAGAATCGCAGCGGGATTTGGAATTTTATTCGCAGGATTTGCATCATTGTCAGGAGCACCAGCATCACATTCTAATAATACAAATAACAAACCTCTAAACATTCAGAAAATAGTGCAATCAGCAAAACCAGAAACAAACTTAAAAAGAGTTTCTGAAATAGGGGATAATTCTCAACAAAATTCAATAAGTTATTTACCTCCAATTGAATACTATAATAATTTTAAAGAAAATGCCAGCACAATTAACTCGAGATGAAATAACCTTAGTAAATAAGGTTTATGGAAAATTCCAAAATAATGAGCATCTTACAAGCCAGGAATACATGAGTTTTAGAAAATTATGGCCGGCATTAGTTGTTGATAATGTTTTTAACAGCAGGGTTTACGCTCTTGATAAATACCTTGTTCGAGAATATTGCTGGCTTGAAAATGGTATTCAAGTCAAAAAACAAAATCCTAAGTGGGTAAGTTATAACAAAATAAGAGAAAATAGAGAATCAATATTAGAATTATTAATTGAGGGAAAAGTTAGAGGTTATGTTTCAAGAATTAGAATTTTATCAAAAAAATCAGCATGCAAGATTAGAAGCGAAATACAAAGCAAGAATTCAAGCTCAAGAAAAAGAAAGAGCAGAAATAATTGAAGTAAAACCAAGAGTTTCTTTTTTCAAAGGATTGTTTTCAAGAGTTAAAGCTGCTGTTTTTTAATATGAAACGCCATATAATTTTAGATTTAGGGTGTGGTTATCCATGGCCAGTAAAAAATAAACATAAAGTTAGACACTTACTAAAAAAGGAGTTTTATATCGGATTAGATATGTACGCTTTATCATGTTATAAAACTCCGCCTTTTGAAATGGGGGAAGAATTTAGAAATATTCAGAATATACAAGGTTCTTATTATGGTCAACATCTACCTTTTCAAACAGCAAGTATAGACGAAATTCTATTATTTGGGGCAGGGGGAGAAAATCCAAAACACCATACCAAGGAAGAAATGCAAAGAAATAGAATGATACTTCTAAATGAGATTCATAGAATATTAAAAATTGGGGGGAAATTTCTTAGTGAAAAAGATAATTCTTACTCTCCAGATTATTTTACTGCTTTTTTAACTTTTCAATTAATGGTAGACAAAAGGTTCACTGTTAAATCACACATGTATGATATAAGTTCTTATTCAGATTGGACAGCTAAGCAAATAAAACGTCTTATCATGCTAAGAGGAGATATAGCAGCGCGAGTCTATGAAGCAAAAAAGATTAAATAAAATATAGATTAGTAAGATAAAAGGAAAAAAAGCAGTGGCCGTTGTTTTTTAATCAAGCCAAATCATAAAATCTTGTTATTCTTCCTCTAGGATCGTTTGTATGTTCAAAAACAATTTCTGGTTCTATGCCTTTAACCCATTTAGGTTCTTTAACAATTGGATAAACCCAATAATGAGTAACATCTGCTGTTGGACCATTTTTTAATAAAACTCCTGCCATTTGATACATTGTTTCCCAAGCTTCCCTATCAGCGGGGTGTTTTGAAACCTGATGTAAAGGGTCTTTAACAAACTCATAATTAGGATCATTTTCAGTAAAACAGGTATACTGATTTTGAGCATATAATATTTCTTTTAAATCTCTGCCAGATCTTTCCTGCCTTACTAAAGCAGTGCTTCCAACAAGCCCCCCATATTTTTTATTATTTACATCCCTTCCCTCACCATACATCATTCTGGCAAGTTCAAGCTGATCAGAACCTTTCCTCAACTCAATGCTTCCAGGCTCGTTAAGCTCTAAATATCTTAATTCAGCAGCCATTCTTTCTGCTTGCTTCCTTGCTTCTTCCTTTTCCTGTTTTCCATAAAGCAAAAGATTTAACTCTTTTACTCTTTCATCCAATTCTCTTCCTACGAAACTTTGATTTAACTCTTCCCCATATTCACTTCTTATTTGAGCTCCAGCAGCATGTCCAAATAAAAGTGCAGAACCATATCCTCCCAAAGTAGCAAGAAACTCCCGTCTAGAACTTTCTTCTTTATTTCCTTTTATCTTCGGTATAACAAATCTATATGTTTTCATCTTTTATAATGTAACTACTACAAAGTTAATACCTTTTAAACCTTTCGTTTAGAAATTAATTACCATAGAATAAGGGTTTATAAGAGATTATCTATTTTGATATATATAATATAAAATATATAATGTAAGATATATATTGCCCAACAACATATAATCAACAAAATCAGCAGCTATAGCATATAAATCAGGGAAAGTTATTGCATATTTACAGATATAATTAATTTTGAAAATGTGAAAATCAATTATAATAATTATTGAAATTGGTTTATTTATTCAAGTTTTATTTAAATTAGTTGTTATTTAGTTAATTTTCCCTAGCAGAGCATTTTTTTTGTTTTCAAAAAGAAAATGCTCTTTCCATCTTATATAACCCTGGTAAACTTCATCAGCATACTTCTTGCCGTCTTCATTTATTGTTCCCCGATTGTAAATGCTTAAAATGCCTTTTATTTTCTCATCTCCTTTCTTGCTATTTACTTCGGCATAAAGCCTGTTTTGCTCTTCAATTGCACGCTTTAAAGTATTTGCAGCTTTAATCAGTTGGTTTTTAGCTCCATAATTACTAGTATCATTTAAATCTCCATAACCCATAAGAAAAGTATCATTTTTTCCCCCGCCATTTGGATGGCCGAGACTTGATTCTCTTTGTGCAATTGCAATAAGAAGCGACTTATATTCAATTCTATTTAGCTCTCTAGGAGTGTTTCTTGAATAAATATTAAGAAAGTGATCAAAGTCTTTTAACCTTAATTGATATATTTCACTTGCTGTTAAATTAATAAATTCAGAATCACTTTTTATTGCTTTTTCGGATTGCAATCTTCCCTCCAACCTTTTCTTTTGCCTTTCTAATATTTTATCAGCTCTTATAAAATCACCGTCAATTACATTACCACTTATGAATTCATATTTTTCAGGCAACTGTTCTTCCTTTTTAACTCCTCCAGCCCCAACTAAACTAAATACTGAAATCAAACCCAGTGCAATTCTTCCTGTTAAATTCCATCGAACTCTATTCATATCTATATATCTTATAATTCTTTATAAAAATTGCTGTGATTAGAATTCTTTATTTCTTGGTTAGTTTTATAAACAAGATAATTCTAATTAATTTATGAGGATAATAACATTGCATTGCGACTATATAAAATTCAAGCCGCTAAAGAAAGCCCTAAAACAGCCAGAAGAACTTTCAGAAGAAAAAAAGGAAGAGATTGAAATAAAAGAGTGTTTGGTTGTATTAACTGCTGTTGAAAAACCTGATACCATAAACCTAGTCACTGAATTAGTTAAAAATATCGAAGAAATAGCAAAACAGGTTAATGCTAAAAAAATAGTTCTCTATCCTTATGCTCACTTATCATCTAATCTTTCATCTCCAGACATTGCTCAAGCTGTTTTAGAAAAAGCAGAGCAAGAACTAAAAAAAGCAAAATACGAAGTAACAAAAGCTCCTTTTGGCTATTACAAAGAATTTGAGTTAAAATGCAAAGGTCATCCATTAAGTGAATTGTCAAGAACAATTGGAGAAAGGGAAATTGAAGGAAAAGAAACTAAATCTAAAATACAAGAAACTGAAAAATACGATTATAAACAATTACTAAGGGAAATCTCAAGATCAAAATTAGACACAACCAAGCTGAAAGACAATGATCATAGAATTCTCGGGCAGAAATTAAAACTATTTTCATTCAACGAAGTTGCTCCTGGAATGGTTTTCTGGCATAATAATGGATTAGTTATCTATAACGAACTAATAAATTATTGGAGAGAGCTTCACAAAAAAGCAGATTATCAAGAAATATCAACCCCACAAGTGATGGATAATAAATTATGGAAAATTTCAGGGCACTGGGAAAAATACAAGGAAAATATTTTTATAACAAACTATGAAGATAGAAGCTTTGCTGTAAAGCCGATGAACTGCCCCGGAGCAATGCTTGTTTATAAAAGCGAGCAGAGAAGCTACAAAGAGCTTCCATTAAGATTTGCAGAATTAGGAATTGTTCATAGGCAAGAACTTTCAGGAGTGCTGGCTGGTTTGTTTAGAGCTATTAAATTTACCCAAGATGATGCCCATATATTTTGTAATGAAGATCAGATAGAAAGTGAAATAAAAGACATAATATCCATGATTGATGAAGTTTACAAAAAATTTAACTTCACTTATCATGTTGAACTATCCACACGCCCTGAAAAAAGAATTGGTTCTGAAGCAACATGGAATAAATCTGAAAAAGCTCTTGAAGATGTTTTAAAGAAAAATAAAATAAAATACAAGGTAAATAATGGAGATGGGGCATTTTATGGACCTAAAATTGATTTTCACATTAAAGATTCTTTAGATAGAACCTGGCAATGCGCAACTATCCAGCTTGATTTCTCAATGCCTGAAAGATTTGAATTAAAATATATTGATAAAGATAATAAAGAAAAACAGCCAATTGTAATTCACAGAGTAATTTATGGAAGTATTGAAAGGTTTATTGGAATACTACTTGAACACCTTAATGGAAATCTTCCCTTATGGCTCTCCCCAATTCAAATTCGTGTCATAAACTTCACAGACAGAAACACAAAAGCATGTGAAAAATTAGTAAAAGAACTGAAAGAATTAATTCCAAACATAAGAATAGACACAGACCTTGCTTCTGTGCCATTATCAGGGAAAATAAGAGATGCAGAGATGCAAAAAATTAATTATATAATCGTTATAGGAGACAAAGAAGAAAAATCAAAAAAGATTGCAGTAAGGCAAAGGGGGAGCAATAAAATATCTCAGGCGACTATAGAAAAGTTTATTAAACAAATTCAACAGGAAATACAAGAGAGAAAATGAGAAAGTTTTGTGGTTTGGGAGTAATTTTAGAAAATAAATTCCTCGGAAGCAAATTAGAAAGAGGGGAACCAGTAGCTGTAAATAAAAATGACAAGGGTAATTTAAGTTATCTAAATACGAAAACAGGAGAATACGAACCCATGCCTGCAGGCAGTGGAAATTATAGAGAATAAATAAAATTAAATATATTAAAAAATATAAAATAAGATGACAGGCCATATAGTAAATATTACAAATAACACCTTTCTTATTGAAAGAACTGGAGAAAAACCCGCAGGCATATGGAGTAGAGAAATAACTCGAGCAACAGATTATGAAAAAGCGGATGGAAAAACTCTAGCTGATTATATGACTAATCATTACAGAAGAGATTTTAATATTGAAGGAAGATTTAGAAAGGGATAATAATAAAAAATAAATAAAATTTAAAAAAGAGTGATAATGAAATATAAAACAATTAAAAGGGAGAAACGAGACGGTTATCCTAAGGGAAAACTCATAAAGAAAACTGCTAGGTTGTCTTTATAATGAAAATAGAGCCATATATAGAAAAACTTGAAAGCTCAAAAGAGTTTAAATCATATATCGGAAAATCTCCAAATGCTTATTTTTCAGCCGGCTTTTTTGTTTTGGATTTTGAAACAAACAAAAATATCCATCAAATTGATTATTATGATCCAAAGTCAAAAAAAATGATAACATTTATGCTTGATGGAAAAAAAGTCGAAGCAAAGTTAGCTGAAATGCCCAAAGAAAACAAGCTAAAACCCGGAAAAATTGATGGCAAAATAAACCTTGATTTAGATATTTTAAAAGGAATTGTCCAGGATGAAATGAAAAATAACATGGTTACAACAAAGCTTCAGAAAATTATAGCAATTCTTCAAACACTCGATGGAAAGCTAATATGGAATTTAAACTGCATAACAACAGATATGGGAGTTGTAAAAGTCCATGTTGATGATGCTACACATTCTATCCTTAAATTTGAGAAAATTAATCTATTTGATATTGTGAAAAAGCTGTAAGCAATTTCGACAATCTTTTAGCTTTTCTTAAAACAGCTAAAGGGGTTCTTATATTTACCATATAATGATAAGCATTATTTAATCTATCAGCAATTTTATGATAGTTTGGAGTTCCTTTATGAACACCATTTAAATGTTGATATTCTGAAATTAAACTTAAGTAAATAATAAATGTTTCTTCTTCTCTGCTCCACGGAATGTGCCCTAAAGATTTCATGCCTTTGTAAGTTGCTTTCCTTATTTCATCTTTAGTCAAAGAATGAACTCCCAATTTATTATCCCTAACCATTTCTCCCCCCCTTTTTCTACATTTAAAAGATAAATCTTTTAACTCCTTTTTAGACATAAGCCCAGAATATTCTTTTCTACGACTATCCCCATGATAACCCCTTAAAGCGCTTCCTACCGCTTTCTCAGCAGTTGATTCCTTAATATGGTAACGGCTAGGTAGTTCAAGAATTCGTGCAATTTCTAAATAAGTAGCGCCTTCACGACGGATATCTGCAATTTGGGGATATTCCTCCCTCAAAATATTTCCTAAATCAATATTCTTAGCCATAGCTGCAATTTGCCTTATTTCCATAAAAAAGTTCAATAAGCAATTTTTATAAACATTGCTATACTAACCTTAGAAGGTGAGAAAACCTTAAAAACTTAAAGAGTATGTTTATAATATGAAAAAAGATAGCGTGATAGAAGATATAAAAAGAGCAATAAAACCCGTATTAAAAAGGCATAATGTAATCAAAGCAGGTATTTTTGGAAGTTATGCGAGAGGCGAACAAAATAAAAATAGTGATATTGATATTTTAGTAAAACTAAATGATAAAGCTGGCCTAATTGAAATTATAAGGCTAAAGATGAGCCTTCAAAAAGCAACAAAAAAGAAGATAGATCTTGTTGAATATGAAATTATAAGGTCTGAAATAAAAGATAACATACTTAGAGATGAGATAGTTATCCTAAAATGAAAAGAGATTATAAACTCTATCTTAACGATATTAAAGAAAGTATAAGTCTAATAGAAGAGTATTTAGGAAATATTTCTGAAGGAGAGTTTAAAAAAGATAAAAAACTACAAGATGCAATAATAAGAAGATTAGAAATAATCGGTGAAGCAAGCAGGAATATTCCATTACCATTAAAAAGAAAAAATAAAGATATCCCTTGGTTTGAAATGTCGCAATTTAGGGATTTTATTGTTCATTCTTATTTTGAAGCTAGTTTAGACAGAGTATGGAATACTTCTACAAAAAATATTAAAAAAATAAAAGAGGCTCTTAAAAATCTTACCTTAGTTTAAGATAAACAGTTTACAATGAAACGCGTATTTATTGTCCACAGATGGGATGGAAATCCAAATAGCGATTGGTATCCATGGTTAAAAAGAGAATTAGAAAATAAAGGATTTAAAGTTGAAGTTCCCAAAATGCCCAATACTTCTGAACCTAAAATAAATGCTTGGGTTTCTTATCTAAGGAAAGCAGTTGGCAAACTAGACAATGAAACTTATTTTATTGGCCATAGTATTGGATGTCAAACAATTATGAGATATTTAGAAAAAGAAGATTATAATGGTAAGATAAAGAAGGTAATTTTTGTTGCTGGATGGTTTAAATTAGCCAATTTAGAAAGTAAAGAAGAAGAAATAATTGCAAAACCCTGGATGGAAACTCCAATTAATTTTGATAAAATTAAACAAAAAGTAAGTAAAATTGTAGTTTTTTTATCAAGCAATGAACCTTACGGGTTTGTAAAATATAATTCTAAAACTTTCAAAGAAAAATTAAATGCTGAAGTAATAATAGAACAGAATATGGGGCATTTTAGCGAGGGAGATAATATAAAAAAATTGTCGGAAGTTTTAAAATCAATCTTAGGATAAATTTACTAGAGATACATGATAATGGCTCAACAAAAAAGAGGCTACAGAAAAGCTGTTTTTGTAGTTATCTATAAAAAACAGGCTAATAAAATAAAATATCTTATTCTAAAAAGAAAATTGCATTGGAAAGGCTGGGAATTTACAAAGGGAGGCATTGAAAAGGGAGAGGCAGAAATGCTTACTGTTATTCGCGAGGTAAAAGAAGAATCAGGGTTAACTCCTGTAAGAATAATCAACCACAAAAAGAAAGGAAAGTATAATTATAGAAAAATAATCCCTACCCGGCCTTATTTTGGCCAGACATATTCCTTATATTCAGCGCAAGTATCAAATAAAAGCAAGAAAATTAAAATTGACAAACATGAACATAATATGTATAAATGGGCTGATTTTCATGAGGCAATAAAACTTCTATTATGGAAAGACCAAAAACAATGCCTGAGCATTGTTAATAGATTTCTTGTGAGGGAAATGGGGAAAGAATGATATAAATATTTATATACAGAAATAAGCCTAATATAAAATGAGTAAACATATAGCCTTTGTAACTAAAATCCAAGAAAATATAACTCCTCAAGAAAGAATTAGAAAAAGAGATGGAATAGTCTTTGTAGCAACATTCATAAATATTCTGGCTGGATTTGGAAAGGCATGCTATGCAACTATAAATCAAGATAATTCTATGGGTTACATGTCTGCGGGAAAAATTGTGTCTGCGGGATTTACATTCAGCACTTATATAAATTCAAAAAACTTTTATAATCATTAAAACTGAGTTTGATAAATCAGGTCTGGAAGATTAGAAAATGTTGTAAGGCCTATAATAAGAAAATAATAATTGCCCATTTCCACAACATTTATAAAAATCCCTTTCCTATTAACTTCATAAAAAAGGGGGAATATCAAAGGAAGTTTCATAAAAGAAACCTTTGGTGTCTTTTATATGGCTAAGAAAAAATCCAGTAAAAAAGGGTTAAAATTTAATCTTCAATCTTTAGTATTCTTGAATTAAAACTAAAATAATTAATAGTCTATCTCATTAATTAAACATTAAATTAAGCAAAGTTATTATTTATTTTCAAAAAACATTAATCATCTTCAAGCTTCTTTCTCAATTTATCAAGCCTTTCACGATACAGGCTAACAGAATCATCTTTAATTCCTAAAATCTCTAATTTAATTTCAAGAGCTTTTAATAAGCTTTTGTCTATCTCTTTTATATGATATCTTCCTCTTTCAATCTTGCTCTCTTGTATGTCTTTTTCCACTTTTAAGAAATGCTCTTCAATTTCCTTTTTCAGACTTTCTTTTCCTTTTTCTAGCTTTTTAATTCTCTTAGCCATTTTTCAGACAATTCTATAAGCTTTATTGCTTTATCATAAGAAACATTATTCAATTCTCTTTCATCTCTCTTTATTCTTATATAAGCGGAATATGCCTCCTCTCCGCATACTTCTAAAAAATTTCTTTTAGAGTAATTTTTATTTGAAAACAAGCATTTTATTAAATACAACTCTCTTAACCTTAAAACAATGGAATAAACTATGCCATCAGGAATATTTCTATTGTTATCTCTGCAAAGAGTAACAGTTTCTTTATTTATCTCAATAATTTTTGCTATTTCTCTTAAAAATTGCCTTATTTTTAGTTTATATCTAATTCCAGTATATTTTTCAATTAATGGTTTATTTATAATTGGGTCTATTTCTTTCAAAATGCTCATATAAGCTAAACTATTTTTTAAGTCTCTTGAAAAATTATTCTCCGAAACTAAAAGAGCCTCATAATTTTTATAATTAATAAATTTATTTGTTTTATCGGTTATAACTAAAACATCAATATCACTGCCAGAATCATAATCACCTCTCGCATAACTTCCAAAAAGATAAATCCCTTTTACATCCTCATTTACATTGCTATCAATCAAAATATCAAGTATATCTTTAATAATTTCTGCTTTTGATGGAGAAAAGAGGGTTACAACTACTTGCTTATTAAGCCATTTTCTAGGTAATAAAACTCCTGCTGAAGTTCCGACTTCTCTTGTTTCTTTAACTATAATTTCCATATTATAATATATTATAATACTATATTTAAATCTTTCTATGAGAATAAAATTAAGCAACATTTATAAAAATCACTCACATAATAGTTATAATAAAAAGGAGGAAATCAGAGGAAGTTTCATAAAAGAAACCTTTGGTGTCTTTTATATGGCCAAAAAGAAATCTAGCAAGAAAAAGAAATACTATAGCAAAAAAGCAAAAAAAGGTTAAAGTTATTTATTTTTAGAATATTCTTGAATTAAAAGAGAATAAGTTACTTTAAAATAGATTGATTAAAGAGGTTAAGGAGTCCCAGCAGTTGTGCCGTTATTAACTCTGCATTTACGGCAAACTCCTTTATACATCTTACGGCATTTCCTGCATCCATTTTTTGGCATGAATAATATAAGTAATCGTACTATATTAACCCTTGTTATTTTTTAGAATATTCTCGAATTAAAAATAAAATAATTAGCAATATAGCTCATTAATTAAATAATGTTAAATTAGGTAAAATTATTGCTTATTTTCAAAATATGCTCCATATCAAGTTTAATATTAAAAAACCTAGCCATATAATCTGGGCTATTCGACCGTCCTCGCTGGAATAAGCCAAGTCCTCGTTCCTCGAATTCAGGTTCAAGTTCCTGTCTAAGTAGAGCCTGGAAACGCCCCGAACTTTGTAGCCTTTTAACCTATTCTAAAAAGGATTCTCCTAGTGCCTTATTAATATTAAGGCGAAGCACCACTGTTTCATATTTCATAATTTAACTTATTAAGTAATTACTACTTAATGTCACAGTTGAATTTCATGACTTAAAATAAATCTAAATGATGTGCTGATTAACAGGCGTGTAGCCCAGCAACACTAATAATTTAGATATGGCTAAATTACTAATATGGCTAGGAATATTACAAAGAAATAATAATTTAAATTACTTTCCTTTCAAAATTTCTTCTGCTCTATTAACTCTTAACAGCTCTTCTTCTAAATCTCTTCTTTTTCTTATTAAATTATTCGAGTATTCCATAAATTTTTGTGAAGTGCCTTCGGCACTAACGAAAACTACCCGACCGTCCTCGTCGGAATCAGCCAAGCCCTCGCTCCCCGAACCCAGGTTCAAGCCCCAGTCCAAGCAGAGCCCGGAAACGCCCAAATTATCTACAGCAGGCTTTTTTTGAGCTAAAGTATGAAAAGTTCTTGTCCCTTGCCCTAATTCAGAAGGTAAACCATATCTAAATAATTCCAAATCATCACCATTAAACATTCCAGTTTGTTGAGATAAAATTTTTGCAGTTCTTAATTGGGAATAAGCTGTAGGTTCTAATGATAGTCCATAGTCTCCAATACTTGAACTTACTGGCAATAACTCTAAAGCGACACAAGGAAATTTATCTAAATCTTTCCATTCTTTAGGCAATTTATTATATAAATCGCATGCTAAATTATGATTTTTTCCAGAAAAATCTATAACAGCCCCTAAATCATAATAAGCACTGCCTGCTTCCGGCAATCTTTCTTGAGCAAGTAATATCTCTGACTCTTCAGGATGCATAACTCTCACGCCATTTTCTCTTGCAACAGAATTTATCGCAAATAATCTAAAAGTATTGGAATTAGTTACTTGTCTATCTTCACCCTTATAATCTGGATTAATTGCCGCAGATGTTCCTTTAAATCTTTCATTAACTTTTGCAATTATCTCTCTCCCAAATTCATCCCAGCACAATTGAGCAAAATCTGGAACTGAAAATAAAGGCTCTCCTTTAAACTTTGTTTTGAATGCCATATTCCTGAATAGAATGATTATTTATAAATCTTTCTATAAAAATAATTTAAAAGTAGTAACAAATTATTTTTCTTTTAAAAATCTCGGTATCATCTTTTTTATTTCAAATCCTTTATTAACATTTAGAGGAGTCACAGCTCTAGAAACCAGTCCGTGAAGGCTGTAAGGCATTCTAATTAATCTAATATATCCTCTAGAAACCCATGGGTCAATTGGATAATTTATTAATTTTTTGTTTAATTCATCTCTTTGTTTAACACTTAACAAACTTGCTTTCTTGTCAAAAACATGAACATGAAATCCTCTTCCAGAATAAACAATTCCTATCTTTTTAAAACCCATATTTAACAGCTCTTTTCTCATTTTCAAGGCGATTTCATATAATTTTTTTAAATTAGGATCGTTAAGTTTATTTTTGCCTTTTAAGCCTAAATTATCAATGTCAATATCAAAAACAAGTTCTTCGCTGACTCTATTGTTTAAATTATTAAACTCAAGAGTTTTCAAGATTTTATCAGGATTTTTATATCTGTTTCTGTCATAATAAATATCTTCGGGAAGATATTTCCTTATTTTTTTCTGCAATTCTGAAAACTTAAAATAAAGCATAGTATTCTTATTTTTCTTGTCTAAGATTATTCCGCTCTCGCTTCCAGCATCTACTGCACAAAGCTGGGGTAATTGCAGATTATTTTTCCTAAACCATGCTTTAACTTTAGCAACTGAAAATTCCCTATCATAAAATTCTTTTCTCTCACTTAATGTTGATATCCTGAATTCCATAAAACCTCTTTTTTTAATTTATAATATTCAATCCAGCAATTCTTGAAAAATGCTTAGAATTATTTGTTTTAATAGAAAAACCTTCACATAAAGCAATCATTCCAATAAATAAGTCTCTTATTTCAATAATCTCTCCTTGATCTTCTAATTGAGAAAATTGTTTCCCGGCTTTTTCAGCTATTTCAAGGGAAAAGTTAAGAATCTTTAGTCTATCTATTAAATCATTTATTATTTTTAATTTTTGGCTGGGATTGTTAGATTTATATGCTCCAGAATAAAGTTCAAATGCATTAATAGTTGTAATGGCAAAGGCATAATATTCTTCATTTTCATTAATCCATTTAACAGTTTCCGGTTTTCCCCTTAAAAAATCTATTAAAATATCGCTATCTATACAGATTGAATTTTCCATTTCCAGCTTTTTCTTAGATTATTTTTCAGTTCTTCAGCTTCAGCATCACTCATTTTCCAACTTCCGGCAAGATCGCTTAACTTTTTCTTTTTCATCTTATTGTAAGATTTATTTTTTATAGCATTCAAAGTATAGTTAAAACTAATTGGTCTTTCTGACTGGCTTTGAAGGTCAGCAGCCATTTTCAAAAGCCATCTGTAATTTTCTTCACTTATCTTAATTGTTTTTGATACCATTTTCCACCTAGTTACTTAGTAACTTAGTGTATTTAAATCTTTCTATTCCTTTCTAATGGATTATAATTATAAAGTAATTACAAGAATAAAATATTTAAATGCTGGTTCACCTATAATTTTTTATGGTAAAAATCAAATTAGAAAATATAGCATTTCCATTAATCTTTGAATTAGGAGCAACTGCTTTAGCAATAGGCATAAATAAAGAATAGGTTAAAGAGGATATAGAAGCAGTTTCAACTTATTTAGCTCTTATTCCAATAGGAACTTTAACTGGTTATCTTTTAGATAAAACAACTAATTATTTAGAACAAATAGGATATATGCCAAGCGGTAGTATTCCTAAGCCATAAGCCTATTTCTCAACTTCCAGCACAATATTCCTGGCCTCTTCCCTGTTTTTCTTAATTATCTTAAATCCAGCATTTTCCAGCTCTTTAATTAACTCGCCTTGATCATAAAGATAATAATATCTGTTTACTTTAGTATTTTCATCTAATTTCCAGGAAACTATTTTTTCCTTTGGCTTATTTTTCCATCTTTTAGCATTTTTATTCCAAACAGTTATTATTGCCCTGCCTTTTGGCTTTAAAATTCTATAAATTTCCTTTATTGCCTGCTTCCTCTGTTTTTCTCCAACAACACAATGCAAGGTTGCAATAAAAATAGCTTTATCAAAAAAATTATCTTCAAAACCAGTTTCCCAGACATTTACTTTTTTTAAAATAACTTTAATTCCTAATTTTTCAGCATTTTCCTCAGCATACTCTAACATACTTGCTGAAAAATCAACTCCGTAAATAACTCCCTTAAACCTTGCATCTTTTAAAGAAACAAAATTTCTCCCACTTCCACATCCCAAATCAAGAACTTTTTCATCTTTATCATTCAAAAAATCCTTAATAATGCTGTCTTTCATTCCTAATGGATGGACTTTATTTTTATTCCATAAATGCGCAATTTCATCCCATACTTGTTCTTGTGTTTTATCTGGCATGAAAATATAATAAAGAAGAAGATTTTAAAAGCTTCTATATATTCGTTATAATTATGCAACTGCCACAGATCCACGAAGTAAGAAAGCCAAGCAAGACAATGGCAGGAGTAACTCCAATAGCTGTAATGGTTAAGCCAAGGGCTTGTAGCCACGGAGTATGCAGATACTGCCCTGTATTTAATGTTCCTCAATCATACACCCCATTATCGCCTCCTGTTTTGCGAGCTGAAAGGCTAAAGTATGATCCCTACGAGCAAATTCAGTCAAGGCTAAAAGCATTTGATCTAATGAATCACCCAACTGATAAAATTGAAATAATTATTCTTGGAGGAACTTTTCTTTCATATCCTGTAAATTATCAGTATGAATTTGTAAAAGGAATTTTTGATGCCTTAAACGGATTTAAAGCAAAAAATCTTGAAGAAGCTAAAAAAACAAATGAAAATGCAAAGCACAGATGTGTGGCTTTATGCATTGAAACTCGCCCAGACTTTGCAAATAAAGAAGATATTGAAAGAGCTTTGGATTTTGGCTGTACAAGAATGGAAATTGGAGTTCAAGTATTAGATGATGAAATTTACAAGCACATTAACAGAGCGCACACTATTCAGGATGTAATAGATGCTACCCGCAATTTACGCGATGCTGGATTTAAAATTGGTTATCATATCATGCCAGGCTTGCCAAAATCCAATCCTGAAAAAGACTTAAGGTTATTCAAACTAATTTTTCAAAGTGAAAATTACAAGCCAGATCAGCTAAAAATTTATCCAACACAAGTTATTCAAAATACAGGTCTTGAAAAGGATTTTCTTAGAGGCAAGTTTAAACCATATACGCTGGAACAAACTGAAAAACTTCTTATTAAAATGTTTAAAGTTATTCCAGAATATTGCAGAACAATGAGAGTTATGCGCCAATTCGCTCCTGCACATATTGTTGCAGGCACAACACGAATCAGCTTAAGAAAAGATATTGATGAAATACTGCGAGAAAAAAAAGTAAAAATAAAAGAAATAAGATTCAGGGAAATAGGTTTTGCAAGGCAATACCTAAAAAAAGGCGAGAAAATTGACAAAAATATAAAAATTAAAACATTGAAATACAATGCTGCAAAGGGTGAGGAGTATTTTATTCAAGCAGTTAACAAGGATAATATTTTATTTGGGTTGTTAAGGTTAAGAATTCCTTCAAATGAATCTTTAAATTCTCCAATAATCCAAGAGCTAAAAAACAGCGCAATAATCCGTGAATTGCATGTTTACGGCCAATCAATAAATCTTGGAGAAGAAAACCCAAATTTAGGACAGCATAAAGGCCTTGGCAAGAAACTTATGGCAGAAGCTGAAAAAATAACAAGCTCTTTAGCTAAAACAAATAAAAACATAAAAAAGCTGGCCGTTATCTCTGGAGTTGGAGTCAGAGAATATTACAGAAAGCTTGGTTATTCTTTAGATAAAGATTATATGGTTAAAGAGATTTAATACTATAGATAAATTTATATACCAGATTAAAATCTCAAAATTATGTTCCACGAAGATCAATTTGTGCAATCGGAATCAGATAGTCGGGTAATTATGGATATTTACCTTGGTGCTGATAAAAGAGTTAAGCGAGATTTTCATTCCTCAACATTTCAAGAACTTGTTAATAATTATACATTAACCACTCAAGCTATAAATAACCTTCTTCATGCTCAAGGTGGAGAGATCGCACTTGAAGCTCGATGTGATGATGTAGCTCAAAGAACACTTGAAGTTATTAAAAACTTAAGACAATACAGAACAGATATGACTGCCTATTTTAATTCTTTAAGAGAATAAGATAATTAAATAAAATAAATAGTTTTAAGTTATAATAATTTAAGTTACCAATCACTTTCTCATTAAAATTAGGTAAAGATATTGTTATATTATCTAAACTTCCCACATTTCCAATTAAAAGAAAAAGAAAAAAAAGTTTCAAATTAAAAAAATAAATTAACTTGATGCGATTGTTACCGGATCAGACGATTGGCATGTTTTTGTTCCAATCACAGCTGCAACTTCAAGAGACTTTCCATTTATAGATCCAATTCCTGAATTTATAGCAGTTGCATTTTCATAAGTTTTTGTCTCGCCTACACTAGGCCAAGTTGTTGGAGTAACTGTAACAACGCTTCCACCAACAAAAAACTTTATTTCAGAGATACTGCCATCACCGCTATTTCTCTTAACACTTGCACTCAAAGAATTACCGCTAACATTATTTGCAGATACAATCTCCAAATCAGTTGATAGGCAATCTGATGCGCTTCCGACACCTTCTGTTCCAGTTCTTACAAACCTGGAAACAACCAACCACAAAATACCGATAGCTGCTATGACAAGCAGAATCATCAGCACTGTAGTTATAACGTCTGACACCCCTTTTTTGTTATTTAATTTCATAAAAGAAGAGAAGTTAAAACTATTTATAAATATACTTATTCTTTACCCAGAAGATATTATCACTATACAAAGGTAACAAATAGAAAGGTTTAAAAGGATTCAAAATAGGCACTTGTATGAAACAAATACAAAGACCAATAACCGAAGGAAGTTCAGCATTAGAACTAATAGAAGACGAAGAAACACCAGTATTAGAGATATTTATAGGTAAATGTGAACCCCCTAAACCAACGGGAGAATTGCCAATTATTGAATACGATTCATCAGAAAGAAGAGATAAAGGAAGATTAACTCATCATTATAGGCTACCTTTATTAGCAGCAATAGCTTTCGGATTAGATTCTCTAGATAGGTATCCTCATATATAGCTAAGATTATATTAATTATGCGCAAACCAGAATTCGTATTCCTTTGTGTTCTTGTTAAGCTTATCAAATCTTACAAATCCAAATCTCTCAAATTGTATCACTTGTCCAAGCTTTAATGACTTAATATTATCTTCAGCAATACCTTTAACATAAATTCCATCAGGCATCATTACCTTGGTTTTTAATCCGTTGGAAACCCAGTGTATCTTCTGTATTTCTTGCTTGTTTTCTTCAGAAGTAAACTTGGTTTTTCTGTTCAAAAGAACATTATAAAGATGCATAAGCCTTACTTCCTTGCCTTTAAATTTAACAAAATCTTTCATTGAAACAAAAATTTCTTTTCCTATTTTTACTTTTTTCATTTTGTTTTTCTCAGGATGAACCTTAATATTAGCCTCTTTTTTCTCAATATTTTCTGTTAAGTTTAGTATCTCAATTTTAATAGGTTCTTCAACAAAAAAATATCTGTCTGCTTTCGAATCAAGTTTTTTTCTGTTAATTGCATAAAGAGAATCTATAGGAACAGAAATATCGTTCTGATTTAAGCCAATTTCTTCAACAAATTCTCTAATACTTTCTGCTAAAATTCCCCTTCGCTTCAAACTCTGCACGCTCCATGTTCTCGGATCATCCCAACCACTGTATTCTCCGCTTCTGACTTCTTTTTGAGCCTTACTTTTACTTAATTTGCCTTCAATCCCCCCTAATTTTATCAAGCCTGTATAAATCATCTCAACATGCTCCCAGCCAAAAACATCCCAAATAAACTTCTGCATTTCCCCTTCTATCATTAATTCCTTCCCTCTAATAATATGTGTTATTCCAAGTAGATGATCATCAACAGCCCACGAGAATTCCAGCAAAGGCCAGACTCTGTATTTTTTTCCAGTTCTTGGATGCGTTCTATCAGAAATCCTAAATAAAACTCTATCTCTAAAAGCAGGATTTGGATCCCGCATGCTTGTTTTCAATCTAAGAATATAATCTCCCTGTTTTGCTTTAAACATTTCTTTCCATCTTTTTAACTGAATATTTTTAGGCATCTGCCTGCATCCACACTCAATTCCCTTAGCCCTGTTATCTCTTAAAATTTCCTGTGAACAAGAGCAGACATACGCCCTGCCTTTTTTAATAATTTCTTCAGCATATTTGTAATAAATTTCTAGCCTGTCAGATTTGTAAAGAATTGGTTTTTTATAATTGACCCCCAGCCATTTAAAAGCTTCTGGAATAAGTGAATAAGCCTCAATTGCAATTTGCTTATCCTCACTTCCTATTGTATCATCAATCATTAAAATTATCTTGCCCTTATATTTTTCAGCATAAAGTGCATTCAGCAAATATGTTTTAGTATTCCCAATATGCAAACCTCCTGATGGAAAAGGAGCTAATCTAAAAACCATTTTCTTAGAAACATTTGGCAGTTCTTTCAGGCCTTTTTCTTTTTCAACTTTCTCTTTCAAGAATTTTTTATAGCTTTCAAATAATTTTTCCTTGTCTTTTAAATCCATAGAATTAACCTTAGAAACAATTTCTTTTATCTTAAGCATAACCTTGCCAATTTCTTCTTTTTTTAGCCCATGCTGAAATAGCTTTGGAAGAACAACCCCTTCAATTGCCTTGCCATGAATCAATGCATTCTCAAGTGCATAAGCATATATTTCATTAATATATTTTTCATCAATTGATTTAACCATAAATAGAATAAATAAGGTATGTTAATAAAAGTTACTAAAGGAAAGTTTCATAAAGAAAATCTTGGGCATGTAAGAGGAAAGTTTCATAAAGAAAATCTTGGGCATGTAAGAGGAAAGTTTCATAAAGAAAACCAGGGGTTGTCTTTATTATTAATAAATGTTATTAAAAGGAAAAGGCCTAATCTAAATAAGCGCTAACCTGATCGTGCAATCTTCTGAATTCTTTGTTCAGTTCCCATGAAGCGTATGTATAATAGGAAAAACTTTCAGCATAATTTCCTTGTTTAAGTATTTTCCTTTCAAAATCGGGAAAAAGAGCTACACCTATGCCAAAAAGACCACTTTCTAAAGCAGAAAAAGAATAAGATCTCTTTAAAATATCAAGATTAATCTTCAATCCTTCAATTTCTTGTCTAGCAAGATCATCTACAAATCCTCTATCTATAAATATAATGCCAAAAAGCCTATCATTTAGATATTTAAAAAATTCATAACATTCTCTAAAATTCATTTTATTTGTAATACAAAAAGATTAATAAAGTTTGTTATAAAGCTCACTTAATCAGCAAAACATTGCTAAAACCCTTAAAATGTGGATCTCCGGTTAATATTTTAGCATTTATCTTTCTAGAAGTCAATAAAACAAATGCATCAACTAAGCCAAAATCTTTAATTTTTTTCCTTATATTAGCATGCAATATACCAACTTCTTTTGAAAATTCGGCATCAAAAGTATAGATTTTTGATAGAGCTATAATAGCATTATAAGGTTTTTCTGCATCAAATCCCTTTTTAGTCATAAAACTAGATAATTCAGATAAACATAAAATATTTGTGATTATCTCATTAGACTGATTTTCTATTATTTCTTTTATTTTCTCTCCTGCAGGATTGCCTTCAAAATAATTTATCCAGGCATGAGAGTCAATCACGTATTTCATTTTATAACTCTGAATTAAGCTCATCTTCTTTTGAAAATTTTCCGATACCCCTTAACATTCCAAATCCACTCTTTCTAACTTTTTCTAAGCTTATTTTTACTATCTCACCCTCTACAATAGACTCACTTTCAACTATTTCCCTAGGTATAGTTACCATCATACTCCCGCCGACTTTTCTTGTTTTTGTTAGACTTTCCATTTTCTTAAGTTATACATTTAGTTATATAAAATATAACTATAAGTTATATTTAAACCTTTCTGTTTTTACTCAGAAGTGAACCTCCCTATAGCAAGGCCATAGGACACCGAAAATTTATCTAAACTTAATATTTAATTTTATTGCTTATTTGAAAAACATACCGTAAGAAATTTTTCATTTAGAAAAATTTAGCCTTATTTAAGATTCATCAACTTTTAATTTATAGCTAAACTACTCTCTATTATTTTATATTTTTACACGTTATGGTTTTATCCCTATGGCAAAAGCACAGTGCATTAGAAAAATAAACCTAATAAAAAGGAGTATATGGCTCTCGAGCAGCTTTATTTACATCAGAAACTTCAACTGTATCTCTACCATTAGATTTTGCAAATTCTTCTGCTCTTTTCAGAAGATGTATCGCATATTTATATTTAAAATCTGAAATTAAATCATGTGCTCTAACTTCAATATTCTCTTCTATTTCATCATCAAGTGTTTCAAGGCTAATTTCATTTAGTGTCATAGTAAATTAATATCAAATTATTATATAAATATTAGTATATAATCTATAGAATTTCTAATATTAAAAAGCCTTGTCTTTTTTAAGGGCAAAGCTTTGTTCATTTGTGTTGAATGAACAATTATTAAGAGAG
>JAGVWP010000043.1 GCA_018304985.1 Candidatus Pacearchaeota archaeon | reverse complement strand
GAGATGTTTTGCAAAATAGCAATTTTAAAACAGTAAGAGAAGCGATGGATAGAATTTCAAACTATTTTGAAAAGGAGGGAAGTATTATGGTTTAGTGTAATTAACTAATCTAACTTAGTAGGTTTAACTTAAAATTAGGCATAAATTTTTTATATGAAAATTTAGTATGAGGTATTTAGCTAAATATTCATTTACCCTTTATTAGAGAATTTTGTTTTAACTCCATAATTAACAGCACAATTCCGCATACTAAGAAAAAAAAGCCAAAACTAAGGTTAAGTGATGTTGAATTATTTCCCAGGCCAATAACTGCCCCTAAAGCGCTTATTTGAATGCTTAAAATCAGGAGAATTCCTAGAATTATTGAAAGACTGCTTAAGACTCTGTAAAATATTCTTGATGCTTCCATTTTACCTATTTATCTTACGTATTTTTAGTATATAAAGATTTTTGCTCTAAGCCTAATTTAGGCGTATTATTATAAAAAACAGATTAAACTATAGTAACTTAAGATATATAAAGTAGGCAAAATTATGGTGTGATTCAAGAATGTTTTTGAAGCTATGCAATATCAAATTTTCCTAAACGGAAAATTTGGCATGATTTATCCACTATTTAATAGTAGGTTAGATTATTTATACCAAGTATATTCTAAATTTTTTTCTTTTCAACAACAATCTTTGTCTTGCACGGAAGCTTTGCTTTTATCTTTTCAAGAACAACTCTTATAGCTTTTATCTGTTTCTCTCCAGTTGTGGCTATTAAATATATTGTCTGGTTTGGGTCAACCATTGCAGCTCTTCCAATTGTTTTGCCGAATGATTTTGTCATTCCTGTCTGCATTCTGTCTGCTCCAGCTCCTGTAAGCATTTTGTTTTCTCGGATTATATGATGGGGATGAACTTTTACCTCAAAATAGTACTGGTTTTGTATAGCAATGTCAAGTTCTCTTGATATTGTCTGTCTTGCAGCTTCCAAAGCATTATCTCTTATCTGAACTTTTATTTGACTGACAAGCCTGATTATTGTATCAAATTTATTCTGGTCGTAGAATTGCCTGTTGCCCATATTATATTTGCTTATTTTCTGGGTCGGAGCTGCTTTTATAAAATTCTTTGTTCGCTGCTTAGATACTCTTGTATAAGGCCTCGCGTATCTCTTTGAATAAGCTCCTGCTTTTCTTAATGTTGCCATATAAAAAATAAAAAGAACCTAGGTTCTCTTTATGAACTTTCCTCCAATAATTTAATTTTCATTTTTAGCTAATTCCTTCTGGAATGAATCTAGTTGCTAAAACGAATTTTCCATTTTTAAATTTAAATTTTCTTTGAGATAATAAATCTTTCTCACCAATTTTAACTAAATATGCTTGAAAACCATTCATCCATTCAATTAATTCTTTACATGCTTTGCCGAATGTTTCATAACTTCTTGAATTAGCTTCAGATAAATTATCAAGATGCATATTAAATCTTCTTTCATAATATTTTAAAATACATTCATCGCTATTTTTTCTTTCATGATATGTTCTGTTATCTACTATCATTTTACCTCAACCTCTGTTGTAATGGCCTGTCCTGGAAGGCCTTTTTTAAAAACTGCTCTTACTAATCCTTTGTTTCCGTGAGGACTGGAAATCTTGCCTTTAATTACTTTTTTTATCTTTCCTGGAGAAGTCCATGCAACTTCTTTGCCAACAAACTTATTTGCCTCCTCTCTGCCTTTTAGGCCAAGGTCTATTAAAAAGTGCCTTTCATGAATAACATGTCTTCCACGCCTAAATTGAATAATTGTCCCTTTTGCCATTTTATTAATTTATTCTATTCTTTATATGTGATAATGATGGTTTAAAAATCCTTTGATAGTGTTTTTTCTTATTAAACTAATAATGCTTGTTGATTTGATGGGATATAGTTTTTATTAGATTTGTGTAATACAAAAAAGGAGGCTAATTCTATATCATTTATAGGCAAAATTGCTGAATTAGGCTTTTTATTAATTATAGTTGTTATATTTTCTTTAGTAGGATCAATTTTAAGAAAATTTTCTTCTAATATATGAGATACTAAAACATCAATGCTGAATCCTTCTTTTGAAAGTTTTTGGCCATTTTCTTTATCTTGAATTATAAATTCTCTAACAAATAGTTCTTTTCTAGGATCATACTTGATTATTCTACTCCATAAAACATACCTTGCATGAGGGTTGACATAGTTATATTGTTTTTCCATCATTTTAATTTTTTAGAATTAATAATTTAAATAATTATTTCAAAGTCTCCAAGCTCCTTGGTTAGGATTTGGAATATTTTTACATCTGTCTTTGTTTGAAGCTTGCCTTTTTGTGCTGAAACAGCTGCTTCAAATTCTTCTATTGTTGTACTTTCAAGTTTATTTGAATTAGACTGTATTTTATTTATTGTTGATCCTCTTACTAAAAATGCTCCTGCATTTGTAATTATTAACTCTGCTTTTTCAGTTCCGTTTTTGTAAACCAGCTGCATTCTTGATTTATCTACTGCAATTAAATCACATCTCTGGCCATAATCTATTAAATGGTTTATTAAAATTGCAGCGTCTTTTCTTGCATTTTCAACATCATTTTTCTTTATTTTTCCACCCTTGAATTCTTTCATTACTTTTTCAATGTCTTTAAGTATCTGCAGCATTTTAATTGGCATTTTTCCTTTTTTAATAAGTTCTTTTTCAAATATTCCTACTAATTCATTTTTTGATTTTTTGCCAAAAAGATTTTCAAGAAGCTTGAAAACATCTGATTCGATCTGCTCAATTGTATTTTTTTGAGATACTTTCTCGATTTCTTCCCTTAATTTTTTCATTCTTTTTATAAAATCATCAGTATCTTTTATTAATCCATCAACTTCAGAACCAGTTATCTCACTTACTTTTCCGTGTTCGTAGTCTTTATAGATTTTAATTATCTTTTCAAGTATGTCTGCATATTTCTTTTCAATAATTTTTTCTTTCTCTACAAATGTTTCCCTGAAAATTTGAGCAGTGTCTTTTGGAACAGGAGGAGGCAATCCGTATAGCATCAGCAATGCTTGTGCTGGAGTGAGTGCTCCCCAATAAATGTCTCCAACAACAATATCCAGCAATCGCCTTTTAGCTGTTTTTTCAACTTTGTCTCCCATTGACATAAACATATCTATTGCTTCTGGAGATGGTTTTATTTTTCCCATTTTCAAAAGAAGCTTCCATGGAATAAATGTTCCTCGGTCATATAATGGAATTCCATCTCTGATAAAGGTAAACATAACAGGATGAGCATCTTTTACAGCTTCCCAAAAATCAGTTAACAAGTAAATTTGCGGCTCTAACTTATTTTTTGCACCTGAGATTGCTGCTGCATCTGAAAGATAGCTGTAAATAATTCCTCTTAATCTTTCTCTTAACTCTAATCTTGGCATTCTTTTTACATCAGTGTCGTCAATAATTATAAAAACATCGACATCTGAATTTTTAGTTGCTGTTCCTCTTACTAGGGAGCCCGCAATTACATAACTGCTTACATATTTCTCAAATTTTCTGATGACCAGGGTTTTATGGACTTCTGCAACCCTCAATGCTCCTAGTAATCCTTTGTCATATAATGGAAATGCCATTGCAATTGCTGTACTGAGATCATATCTGGCATCCATATAGAAATTCCATATGTCTACCGGAGTTATAATATGGAACCATAATTTTGGCTTTATATTTTTAGAATAATCAACAATTTCTTTTTTTATTTTTGGGATGTTTTTAAATTGTTCTTCTGGTATAAGCACAAGAATATGGGTTCTTTTTTCTTTTCTTTCATTTTCCGGAATATCTTCTTCCTCTTCTATTTTTGGGACAAATTGTGGAGGCAGAATGCCGACAGCAATTGTAAATGGATATTTTTTAATAAGGAAATTCTTGACTTTTTCCAGTTCATCTTTTCTTTTCTCCATTTCTTTCTTAACTTCTTCTGATAATTCAGGCATTGCATCTTTTGGAGTATATTTTCTCTCATTCATCTGTTCATTCAGATCTTTTGGTTCTTTAGAACTTGGTTTTTCGTTTGCCATTTGTTGTTAATTATTATACTAAATCTCGATGATTTATAAAACATGTGGTTTATAAATGTGTGGTTTTGCACATTTATAAAATAGAAATATTCCATGTAATTTAAAACGGAAGTAATTAACAACTTTTTTAAAGCTTTATCTTATATAAATTATGGATAAAATATAATGCGCCGCTAGTTTACCGGTAGAATATCTCGTTGCCAAATAAAGACAACCTATGGTTTTCTTTATGAAACTTTCCTTGAGAAAGAAGAAATGCAAAGACGAGGTGAACCGGGTTCAATTCCCGGGTGGCGCATTTTAAATTCTAAAATTAGAAATGTTTATAAGAGAAAAATAGCTGTTTTGATTAAGGTCCAGTAGGCTAATGGCAGACCCTCTCGTTTACACCGAGATGACGGAGGTTCGATTCCTCTCTGGACCATATAACCTAAGACAATTCGGTGAAACATAATCATTCTAAAAAGGTTGTTCTTTTCTTAAAACGATAAAACAGGATTAATAATTCATAAAGTTTATATATTAGAATATTCTAATATGTTAATGAAAGAACTATACAAATTACATGCAGAGATGTGTAAGGTTTTCTCTAATCCGATTAGATTAGAGATTCTTAATTTACTTAGAGATAGAGAGATGTCAGTAACAGAGATTATAGACAAATCAAAATTAAGCCAAGCCAATATCTCTCAACACTTGTCAATAATGAAATCAAAAGGAATAGTTATATCTGAAAGAAATGGAAAAAATATTTACTACAAATTATCAAATCCAAAGATTATCAAAGCATTTGATATTATTAAAGAAGTTCTAACTGAGAGATTGGAAAAAAATAGAAAAATATTAGTGGAGGTAAAAGCATGAAAGTTTATTTAGATAATAATGCAAGTACACCTATTGATTCTAATGTAATCAAAGAGATGAAACCATATATCGAGGAATATTATGGCAATCCTTCAAGTGGACACTGGCTAGGTAAAAAAGGAAAAAGTGCTATTGAAAATGCAAGAAAACAAGTTGCTGATTTAATTGGAGCCAAGCCCTCAGAA
>JAGVWP010000006.1 GCA_018304985.1 Candidatus Pacearchaeota archaeon | reverse complement strand
TGCCATAGTAAATTTGTTCAAATTAGTGCAAGAATAATCTTGCATAACAGAGCAAGATTATCTTATTTTAATAAAATTAAATAATATATACGCAATGCTATCAATATAGAAAAGTATAAAAAGTACTAATTTATGGGATTTTCATGACAATAGAAAATCAAGTTACTAGAGAAATGACTGAAGAAGAAACAATGGTGTATGGAACGAATTTTGCTGTTCAATCATTAGTGATGCCAAGCGAACGTAAAGCTAAGGGTAAGGTTTATATTGTTTCAGATACAAGATATAATACCTTTCCAGTTGGGGAAGGTACAATAGCAATACATTTTTCTCAGGGGCGTGAAATCCCAAATAATAATTTGGAAGCTTTTATTGAAGAAAAATCAAAAGAACCTGATGTTTTAGGATTAGTTCCAATTACTCAAAAATCTTTTGATTTAATGACTAAAAAAGGACTGAAGATTAAATTAACTGGTGCTACTTTATCTCCTGAAAATTATCAAGCAGTTGTTTTTGGATTATAATCTTTTATTTCTAAAGTGATGAAATTTTTGAGGGCGGAGAGAAGGGAGAATAAAAATTTTATTAACACATTTTTCTGGTTGAAGAAAAGGTAATTCTATTTACCAAAAGGCTCCTTATGTTAGCCAAACCATAATATTATGCTCTTAAAACTATTGTTTATATTCTATTAGTAGTGGAAATAATATAGCTTATATTTCCATTATCAATGGAAATGTTTATAAAGGCCTTAAACATAATAAAAACATGAATAGAACAGAATTAAAGGAAGTAATACTTGACCAAAACAACAGGCAAGAGCAGGAGAACTTAGTAGATAGAGAGATATTTTCCAAAGTCGAATCATATATACAAAATGATTTTGTGATAATTATTTCAGGAATAAGGAGATGCGGGAAATCTACATTATTGTCTCAGATAAGAAAAAAATATCATGGATATTACCTTAACTTTGATGATGAACGATTAATTAATTTTAAAATTGAAGACTTCAAAATATTAGAAGAATTGTTCATAGAATTATATGGAGAAAAGAAAATATTCTATTTTGATGAAATACAAAATATTCCTATGTGGGAACGATTTGTCAGAAGATTGTATGATGAGAGAAAAAAAGTATTTATAACTGGATCAAATGCTTCTATGTTAAGCAGAGAGCTTGGGACTCATCTTACGGGAAGGTATCTCATGCTACAAATGTTTCCTTTTTCATTTAAAGAGTTTTTATCTCTAAAGAAATTTGAACTTGATGAAAAGTCAGCATATCTTACTACATCACGAGCAAAAATAAAAAAGAATTTTTCAGACTATTTCATTAATGGTGGATTTCCCGAATATCTTAGAGAGCTAAATGTAGATTATTTAAAGACTCTTTACGAAAATATAGTCTATAGAGATATTTTAGTAAGATACAAAATACCGAATGAAAAGAGTCTCAAAGAGTTAGTTAATCTTGCTATCAATAATATCTCTAAGGAAATAAGTTTCAATTCGATAAAGAAAATTCTTGGTCTTGGAAGCTCAACAACTATAAAAGATTATTTTGACTATTTAGAAAATAGTTTTCTTCTTTTCTTAGTCCCAAAGTTTGATTATTCTCTAAGAAAGCAGATGTATTATAACAAGAAAGTTTATTGTATTGACAATGGCTTAGCGAAATATCTCGGTTTTAGATTTACTCCAGATAATGGCAAACTTCTTGAGAATATTACCTTTATAGAATTAAAAAGAAGGGCAAAAGAGACATACTATTATTCAGATAAAAAAGAATGTGATTTTGTAATTAAAGATGGGGCTAAAATTACTCAGGTTATTCAATGTTGTTATGAACTGACAAGAGATAATAGGGAGAGAGAAATTACAGGATTAACTGAAGCTATGGATAAATTCAAATTAAAAAAAGGCTTAATTTTAACTTATGACCAAGAAGAAGAAATAGCATTAAAAAGAAATAAGCAAGTTATTGTAAAACCTGTCTGGAAATGGCTCTTAGAAGAAAGCAAGCTTGAAATGATGGATAAAATATTATCAAAAAGCAAACTTAAAGAAGAGGATGCTTTAGACATAGGAAGAAAAGTTAATAAGGGAATTGCAAAAAGACACGCTTTATAAAATGAAAATTATCAAGCAATTGTTTTTAGATTATAGTTTTTTATTTCTGAAGGGAGAAAATTTTTGAAGGTGGAGAGAAGGGAGAGTAATTTTAAATCATACCATATTCTTACATAATTTATCAATGTAAGTTACTTAATAAAAAGAACCAATGGTTCTCTTTATGAACTCTCCTTTTAAATGCCAAGGTTCTTCTTATGACATCTCCTTTTAATAGCCAAGGTTTTCTTTATGAATTTTTCTTAAAAGAAGGAATTTAGTATTGTAGATATTCATAAATATATCTTAGGATTATGCAATTGCCCATAAGCCCAACTAGCTCATTCTTCTTTTAGTTTTATTCAGTTT
Source organism: Candidatus Pacearchaeota archaeon (assembly GCA_018304985.1). Classification (GTDB taxonomy): domain Archaea; phylum Nanobdellota; class Nanobdellia; order Pacearchaeales; family GW2011-AR1; genus JACPLR01. The sequence continues at coordinate 31,797 of JAGVWP010000006.1, read as the reverse complement.
GTTTAATCAGATCCTGCTGTATACCACTTACTTGCATAGTCTACTTCTGTTTCCTTTCCAGCAGCATAAGCTGAAACTGGTTGAAAGTCCTGACTAAATCTTTCTTGTGTTGATTCACGACTTTCATTGCATTCGTCTGTTTTTGGTTCATATATTCTTTTCATAGCATAAATTTTGTTGAAGTTAATTTAATAGAAATTAATCATAACTAATAAAGATAAAACAATGCCCCACCAAACTTAATGTTTTTTAAGCGAGAATTAAGCTGGTGGATAAAACGAGAATTAAGACTGAAATTGATGATATAATAGACAACATGCTAAATGAATATGCTCTTTTTGTTTTGTTCTCTTGCCCTATTTTCATAGATATTTTAACCTAATCTGGTTTATATAGTTTTCCACAAAACTGATTTTTCCGCAAGTTTTAAATATAAGCAGTTTTCTAAATACAATTGATCTTCCACAAAGAATAAATATAAGTTATGCATTAAAATATAAAGATTTTAGTGACTTTTATTAAAATGACAGACAAAATAACAACTTTAGTTGATCCAAGGGCTGAAACAATTGAGCTTGAAGCAGACTCTGATAGAGAGTTCTTTTTAATTCATGGTTATACTGGAAGTCCTACTGATTTTAATGGATTGGGCAATTATCTTCATGAGAGGTTTAATGCAAATGTTAAGATTATCAGGCTTTTGGGCCATGGGAAAACTATAAGTTCCCTTGATAATCTAGGTTATGAGGATTTTTTAAATCAGGTTGAGGAAGAGTTTGTCAAAGAGCTAAGGAAAGGCAGGAAAATTGTTGTTGGGGGATTCAGCTTTGGAAGCTATCCTACATTGTATCTTGCTTCAAAATATCCGGTTAGCGGGATTTTTCATGTTGTTATTCCTTATGAACTTAAATTTCCGTTTAATCTGAAAATTGCTAATCTTGCATGGGTTTTTGGCAAACATTGGAGCAAGAGAAATAAAATAAGATTAAGCCCTAAAGACCCTTATTTTTATTATGACGAACTTCATGTTAATGCAGTAAGAATTCTCAGAAAGGCAAGGAGGCATATAGATACCTTGTTAAATAAAGTTAATTCTCCCATATTGATGGTGCATACAAAAAAGGATATTTTTGCAAAACATGACAGTATTAGGATTATTTCTGAGAAGGTTAACTCTGATGTAAAAAAATTACTTGTATTTGATGTTAACAGGCATGATATTTTATTTCATAAAGTTAAGGATAAGCTATTTAGTGAGATAGGTAATTTTTTTGAAAAAAATACTATTTTTGGCAGTGATGAAATTGAGAGGTTTAAAGGCAAGGCAAGGAAGATGAGGAAGAAATTGTTAGTTAATTAAATATTATTCTAAAGATATTTTTTTAAAATATTTTGAAAATACTGCAATAACTTTACCTGATTTATTCAATGAATTATGTAAGTTTAAGTTATTAAAATTAGACACTTTCTCTAATAATTATGTAAAGATGTAGTATGTTTTCAGAAATTTTCAGATCTTATTTTTTCTTGGCTTTATTAGCTTTTATCTCTTTAAAGCCAGTATATTTCCATAAAGCTTTTGGTATTTTAATGCTTCCGTCTTTCTGCTGGAAATTATCTACAATACAAGCTATCATTCTTTCTGTTGCAATAGCAGTATTATTTAGAGTATAGAGGAATTTTATTTCATTTTTATCTTGATATCTTGTATTTGATCTTCTTGCCTGATAGTCTAAACAGTTTGAGCAAGAAGCTAGCTCTCTGTAAGCATTTTGGCTTGGAAACCAGCCCTCTACATCAATTGTTTTTGCAGGAACTCTTCCTGTATCTCCTGACGCAAGAACAATTGTTCTAAATGGTATTCCTAATAATTTGAACATGCTTATAGTGTTGTTAAGGATTAAATCAAATTCTTTCCATGAATCTTTTGGATTGCAGAAAACAAACTGCTCTACTTTTTCAAACTGGTGAACTCTGAATATTCCTTTAGTGTCTTTTCCGTGAGCCCCTGCTTCTTTTCTAAAGCATGGAGATACTCCTGCGAGTCTTATTGGAAGATTTTTAATGTCTATGATCTCATTTGAATAATAAGCGTTTAAAGCATGTTCTGCGGTTCCGATTAAATATAAGTCTTCATCCTGTATTTTATAAATTACATCCTCAAAATCAGATAATGGAATAGCTCCACCCAATACTTCTCTTCTTAGCATGTAAGGCGGCTGAACTAATATAAATTTTTTGTTTCTTAAAAAATCCAGAGCAAAATTAATTATTGCAAAATTCAGCTTGACTAAATCACCTTTCAAATAATAGAATCTTGAGCCGGCGACTTCGGACGCTTTTTTTGTATCAAGCAAATCCAACGTTTCCAGAATATCTGCGTGGTCTTTTGGCTTGAAACCTGTTTTTGATTTTGTTTTTTTTGGTTTTCCGTAAGTTTTTATTACTTTATTTTTTGAAGCATCACCCACAGGAACTGACTTGTCAATAATATTTGGAATATCTTTAAGAATATTATCTCTTGCCTGTTTTTTCTCGCTTTCCTGCTTTTCTTTTTCAGCAAGCAATTGGGGAATTTTTCTCGCTTCTTCAATCAGATTATTAATAGGCTTTTTCTGTTTTTTAGCCTGATTAATCTGCTCTGAAACCTTGTTTCTTTTGTTCCTTAAATTATCAACTTCTTCTTTTAATTCTCTCCATTCTTTATCAAGCTTTAAGACTTTATCAACTTCCTGCTCAGAAATGCCTCTTTTTTTCTGGCTTTGCTTTACAATCTCAGGGTTTTTTCTTATTAAGTTTATATCAAGCATATTGATAATTAGTTTATATTATATTTAAAGGTTTTTAACAAGGTTTTTAAGCCAGAACTTTTTTATATTTTTGTCTTTACACATGGCTGTAGAGACTGGGCAGCCACACGCGGCGTGTGCTGCCCTACTTTTTAATTGAAAAGGTTTTTAAACCAACTTCAACCATAATAATATTATACAAAATGGCAATTGTAAGAATAAAACTAAGCAGCATAGATGTTAACCAGCTGAATATTATCTCTGATACTATAAAAGATATAGCATCTAAAGCAGGAGTTTCAGCCAGAGGTCCGATTCCAATGCCTACAAAAAAACTTAAAGTCACTACAAGAAAAGCTCCCGGCGGCAGCGGAACAGCAACTTTTGACCGATTTGAGATGAGAATTCATAAAAGAGTTATTGATCTTCCTTCAAATGACAGGGTATTGCATAGCATTATGAGACTTCCTATTCCTAGAAGTGTTAATATAAAAATTGAAATGAAGAGTTAGATTCTGATATAATAAGAACATAAAAATTCTAGAAAAGTAAATTAAAAACTTAGAAGCTCTAGCGAATAAATGAGGAAATGATATTAGTTATTTCATAAATTATTCTTGAATCAATACAATACTAAATTTTTCATTTAAGAAAAATTTGGCATGATTTATAGTGTTTTAAACTATTTTATATTAATATAGTATTAATAATTCTTGATTTAACATATACTTCTTACAATAGATTTATTTTTAAACTAACATTTTTATTAAACTTTATGAATGTTAAAAGAAGACCTTTACTAATTACTTTTGAAGGTGGTGAAGGGAGTGGGAAAACTACTCAATTAAAAGGAACAAATCAAGTAGAAGGATTTTATTCTTGGTTTGTGAAAAACTATGGAGAAGCTATTCTTTTAAAAGAGCCAGGAGGAGAGCCTGTTGCAGAAAAAATTAGAGATATTTTATTGAGTAAAGGAAATTCTATATCTAGTATGTCTGAATTGTTTTTATTTGAAGCTGCAAGATCACAACTTTATTCTTCAGTTATAAATCCCAGTTTAAGAAACAAGTTAAGTGTTTTATGTGATAGATCCATTGATTCAACACTTGCTTATCAGGGTTATGCGGGGAATATAAATAGGGAACTCATAAATCAACTTAATTATGAGGCTACTTCAGGAAGAATTCTAGATATGACTTTTATTATAGACGTCAGCCCAGAAATTGGAATTAAAAATGCTAAAAAAAGCAAGGGACGCGGAACATCAAGGATTGATGAGAGGGACATTATGTATCACCAGAAAGTTGCAGAAGGGTTTAGAGAGATTGCAAGAAACAATCCAAAGAGATGTGTTCTTATTCCTTATGTTGATGGAATTGAAAAGGTTCAAGATAGAATACGAGGAGAATTTAGAAGCAGATATTTAGTTAAATTCTAATTAAATCTTAATATTGTGTGAAGGCAGTTTGTCAGAATGCTGACTTAACCTGCCTTCCTGCAGGCATTTCCAGCATGTATGAATATTTCCGTCCCTTTCTTTTACAATTCCTGTGTCTTTGCAGTCTTCACATCTGTACCTTATTATTTCTGTCATAAAATTAGATACTTTGTGGCTTTTTAATCATTATTGTTCTTGGCAATAAGGTTTATAACTGGTTTTTGTATTTTTGTCGTAGCAAAAATGCCCGCATCGCATAATGGTATTGCAAAGGATTGGAAATCCTTGCCTAGAAATAGGCATCCAGGTTCGATTCCTGGTGCGGGCGTACCACTACAATATTTATTAAAATAAGAAATTACGTAAAAATGTAGAGGCATACTATTGTTTATAATTTAAAGAGTTTTAATTTGGTTTCATGTTCATTCAGAATATTTATAAACTCATCTTTATTTTAGAATAAACTTCACTATTGTTAATTTTAGTTTATTTATGCCAATTTAAATATTAACAATTCATTTTATATTCATGGAAAAAAGAATGCTATTATGGGGATATTTGAAAGATTATAAAAAACTTTTATTTTTAGCATTGCTTCTTGCTACGATTAATCAGGTTTTCTCTCTTCTTGATCCGCAGGTATTTAGATTGCTTATTGATAATTATGCAAGTAAATCTGCTGAGATGCCTAAGGATGTTTTTCTAAAAGGAGTATTTCTTTTATTGCTTGCTTTCGTTGGAGTGGCTTTTGTTTCAAGAGTTGCCAAGAATTTCCAGGATTATTTTGTAAGCGCTATAAGCCAGAGAATTGGGGCAAGAATGTATGCGCATAGTGTTGAACACACTTTTTCACTTCCTTATGATATTTTTGAGGATAGAAGATCGGGAGAGTTGCTGCAGAAATTGCAAAAAGCTAGAATTGATTCTCAGACAATGCTTGTAACTTTTGTTAATGTTGTGTTTCTTTCGCTTATTGGCATGATATTTGTTATTACTTATGCTTTTACAGTTCATTGGAGCATTGGATTAACTTATTTCTTGCTTATTCCAATACTTGGCACAACAACTTTTATTTTAAGCAGGAGAATAAGAGCTGCTCAAAAAGATATTGTTACAGAGTCTGCTGAATTAGCTGGTTCGACAACAGAGACAATCAGGAATGTTGAGCTAGTAAAAAGTCTTGGTTTGGAGGGGCAGGAGATTTCCAGATTAAACAAAGTTAATAATGCAATACTTGAACTTGAACTGAAAAAAATAAGAATGATAAGAAAGCTTAGCTTTGTTCAGGGAACTTTAATTAATGCAACTAGAGCAATTCTTGTTTTGCTTATGCTTTGGCTTATATTTAATCAAAATATAACTCTTGGAGAGTTTTTCAGCTTGTTTGTTTATTCTTTCTTTATATTTTCTCCTTTGGCTGAATTTGGCAATTTTGCTTCGCAATACCAGGAAGCAAGGGCAAGTAATGAGAATTTAAGAGAAATTTTAAACTTAAAGCCAAAGGCAAAGCCTGAAAATGCGGTTAAAGTTGAAAAACTTAAGGAGATTGAATTTAAAGATGTTGATTTTAAGTATAGTTCTGCAGACAGCGCTTCTATTAAAAATGTGAATTTAAAAATTAAAGCAGGGGAGACTGTTGCTTTTGTCGGCCCTTCTGGAAGCGGGAAGACAACTCTTGTAAAATTGCTTGTTGGTTTGTATGATAATACAAAAGGAACTATTTCTTTTAATAATCTTGAATCAAAGAAAATAGATTATGAAAATTTAAGAAAAAGAATTGGCCTTGTTTCGCAGGAAACGCAGTTATTTGCAGGAACTGTAAGAGAGAATCTGCTTTTTGTAAATCCAAATGCAAATGACAAGCAGTGCATGGAGGTGCTGAAAATGGCAGCTGTTACAGGCATTCTTGAAAGAGGTGGAAAAGGCTTGGATACTAAAATTGGAGAGGGCGGAATAAAGCTTTCTGGAGGAGAAAGGCAGAGACTGGCAATTGCAAGAGCGTTATTAAGAAATCCTGACTTAATTATTTTTGATGAGGCAACAAGCAGCCTGGATTCAATTACTGAAAAAGAAATAACAAAGACAATTGAGAATATCACTAAATTTAAACCGGGTTTAATAAGTGTTTTAATTGCTCACAGATTATCAACAGTTGCGCGCGCTGACAGGATTTATGTTTTAGAAAAAGGAAAGATTGTTGAGTCTGGAACTCATAACCAGTTATTAAAAAAGAAAGGACTTTATCATGCTTTATGGATGGAGCAGAGCGCTGAAGGAAGCAATGGGAAGAGATAAAATTTGAAAATAGTATATAAATCTTTAAAAGGATTGAATAAATGAAAAATTATGGCAACAGCAACAGAAATTAAATATGAAGCAAAAGAAATTGGTGATATAGAGGGATTAGGCAAGATTTACCAAGTTGGCGCCCCATTGCACAAACAAATTCATGCTTTAAAAGAAAAAGGAGCAAGATTAGTTACTCCTGAAGAAACAGCTAGAATTAGAATAGCAGGATTATCTAATGATTATACAAGAACTTCTTTTGCGCCTGTTGGAGTTTATGGTGAGAAACCAGTTTTAATAAAAGAATCTCCTTTTATGAATGAAACAATGGCAGTTATGGCAGTAAATGCTCATGCTAGAAATGAATATCCTACTCAAAATAGAGAATTTTATGAAATTGCAAGAGAAACTGCTGAAGGACAATTAAGTTTAGAGCCAGAAGATAGAACAGCTGTTATTCTTCAGAATATGGAAGATTATAATTTAACTCCTGAAATGGATGATGCTAAGTTTATATTGGGAAACCAAACAGCAGATTATTTTAAAAAATTTAATCATCCTTCAATTAAAGTTTATCTTTTAGATCAAGGTTTGATGAAAAAATTGCCTAGAGATAAATGTGCTGTTAATTATCTGTGGTTCGACTGGCCTGATGTTGGTTCTGGCCTTGGTTGCAGGGACTGGGGCTTGGGCGGCGATGACAGGGCTTTCGGGGTGTCTGAAAGAAGTTTAGAAAAACATTTTAGTTAGTTTTTGAAAATACTGCAATTCTTTTTTATTCTTCCGAATACCCTGAGGTCTTGTCATAGGGATAAAAACACAACATGTAAAAATGTATAATAATAAAGAGTAATTTAGCTATAGATTAAAAGTTGATGAATATTGAATAAGGTTAAATTTTTCCAAGTGAAAAATTTCTTATGGTATGTTTTCAAATAAGTAATAAAATTAAATATTAAGTTTGGATAATTCTTAGATGCCCTATGGTCTTGCCATAAGGATGTTCACTTTTTCCTCAACAATCTCTTTATCTTTGGCAATGCTTTTAATGCAGACTTGCGACCCTCTTTAATAATTTGATGAGCTTTGTAAAAATCAAAGCGCTTTACTTTTGTGTATGGATGTATGATAACATCAGCTCCCTTCTCCTCAAGTTTTGCAAGCTCTGACAGGCCAAAAGCTGTTGTATAATCAATCATCTTAATTATGTTTATACTTTCTATTTCTTTTTTAATATTTAATTTTGGAGGATGCTCAACATTTACTACGACTATTTTATCTTTGTATTTTTTTGCCACATCTACTGGAACAATGTCTGTCACTCCACCATCAACAAATAATGATTCCCCTCTTTTGAATGGCTTAAAAAATCCTGGAATTGAAATGCTCGCTCTTATCGCATCAAATAACCCTCCTTTTTTAAATAAGTATTTCTCTCCCTTGGCCACATCGAATGAGACAGCGATAAATGGAGGAGCAAGATTTTCTATATATATCCCGTCTGTATATTTTTTTAATAATTCATCCAATTTTTCTACGTTGAAAATTGATTGTTTTGATGGATGTAAATGTAAAAATTTTCTTACTTCTTTTTTATGCATCCCTAAAAATAGTTTTTTAATTTCTTTTAATTTTCCCGCGCTGTACAACCCCCCTATTAAAGCTCCTGCGCTTGTTCCGATTATTCTTTTTATTGGTATTTGGTTCTCCTGAAGAACTTCTATAACTCCGATATGCGCTAAGCCCCTTGCGCTTCCACCGCTTAAAACAAGAGTTATCCCTTCTTTTTCTTTCCCTCTTGTTTTTTTACCTCTCTTCATATATATAATTAGGATTTTTTAGCTTATAAAGTTATATTATTGAAAGAAGCTTTAGTGTCTATAGTCCAACTAAAGTTATAAACTTTAATTTGAAAATATATTAACATTAAAAGGAGATGTCATAAGAAGGACCTTGGTCCTTTTTATAATATAAAGGACGCATGAAGTTAAAGAGGGTGTGAAATCATGCGTCCGAGTGATGACTTATCCTATTTTAAAGAACGAGTATGAATAATGTGTGATATGATAAGGTTTAACTGCAAAAATCTGGCGGAGGTTTGAACATATAAATTTTTAGTTCATACGGTGTGTTGTTCGTGTTAGGTTTTGTTGGTTTGTGTTCGTGTTGGTGTGGGTGTTGCATTTTATCCTCAATTTTTATTTAGTGTTAATCAATAACTTTATAGAAATCAAGAAAACCCTTTATTAAGGGGTTGTTAAAGAAACCTAAAGAAAATCAATACAGAAAGCTCTTCCATAAGCTTTAAAAGCTAAAACAGAATATAATAATTATGGCGACGTTATATCTTCTTCCAAATTGGTTCTTCATTTACAGTGTTATCTTTGAAATTATCTTTGCTCTTATAACCGGATTTGTTGCATTTTATGCTTTTAGAGTTTATTTATTATGCAAGCAGAATGAATCCAAGCTGTTGAGCATGGGTTTTGCTTTTATATCTGCTTCATATGTTCTATGGGCGGTTGTTAACCTATCTTTAATTGACAGATTAAGCGATGGAATTGCTGCAGTAGAGTTGAGCAATATAATTTCACTTGGAATGATTGGAGTGTATACTCATATATTTTTATTTATTATAGGATTACTGACTGTAACTTATACTAATCTAAAAGTGAATAATGCAAAGGTTTTCTCTCTTCTTTTTATTTTATCAGTTCTTGCTTTATTTATGACTGAAAGCAAAGGAAGCGCTTATTATGTATTAGCAACACTATTTTTTGGCTATATTGCAGCGACTCATTTAACAAGTTATATTAAAAATAGAAATTCAAAATCGTTAATCATATTAGTTGCTTTTGCTTTGTTATTTGTAAGCCATATTTATTTTATATTTGCGGCAAGAAGTTATATATATTATGTTATAGGCCATTCAATATCATTAGCAGGTTACATACTAATCTTATTTGGACTTATCCTAATCATAAAAAATGAGCAAAAAAAGAAATCGCCTAGAAGTAATAAGAGATATTCTTCAAGTCATAAATAGCCGGAACGGGAGGATAAAACCCACCCATATCCTATATAAGTCAAACCTTTCATATCAGATGATGGAAGAATATCTTCAGGAGCTTATAGAAAAAAAGTTTATAGTGGAACATAAATCTAAAGAAGGAAAGACATATTCTGTAACTGAAAAAGGCCTTAATTACCTGAATAAATATTCTTTAATAGCTGATTTTACCGAGTCTTTTGGCCTGAATTAAAGATTCAGTGAAATATTCTCAATCTCTTTTTCTTATCAGTTTCTTCAGCTTTCCAAAATCATATATACTACTTTCCCCGATTGCATAAACATTGAAATTTATGAGTTTGTCTTTTGGAATCATGCAAGAGCTATCACTTAGATATTCATTAACGCTTGTTCCTTCTACTAGTGGAAGGAAACTTGGAAGAATAATTACTTGTTTGCTTTTATAATCTCCAACAAGAAAACATTTATATTTCTCTGATTTTATCTGCTGTGAATCACTAATTGTTATGGCAGGATGTAAGTGACCCATGATGATTGTTTTTATTTCTTTGCTGAAGGCTTGTTTTATTGGCTCGTCACCATGGATAAAAGCCAAGTCTTTTTCTATATAGAAATCCAGAAAATGCTTGTCAGCGAGGTTTTCCATTTTCTCATGGTTTCCTTTAATAACAATTATGTTTTCTCTTTTAATGTGCTTTTCAATTTCCTGCATTAAATCCAGGAATAAGTTCCTCTCGCCTTTATGAAATGCAAAATAGTGTTTTATATCTCCTAAAAAGATAATTTTGCTTACTTTTCTGCCTGAAATTCTTATGCTGTTGATTATTTTTATAATATCATTAATTGTATTTTTAATTTGTTGAAGAGGAAGGTTTATTCCAGCCTCTCTTAACATATACTCATAGCCAAGATGCAAGTCTCCAATTGCAAGTATTTCCTGTTCTGGGAAGTATACTGCTTTGCCGAGGAATTCGAAGCCTTGTTTATTTGTTTTTGATAATTTCATTATCTTTTATAACTATAAGGGTTTTAAAAATGAACCGAAAAGTTTAAATACAAGATATATCTTGTAAATAAGATATGTTAAAATGGAAAAAATAATTGAAATAGGCACTGTCAGCTCAAGAGGACAGATAGCTATACCTGCGGGCGTCAGGAGGAAGCTTGGAATAGGAGATGGAGAAAAAGTATTGTTTGTTTTAGAGGGAGATATTTTGATAGTAAAAAAAGTTCAAGAAGATATGCTGACTGGTGTTGGAATTAAAGCGGATGAAAAAAGCAAAACAGGAAATTTAACTGCTAAAGAAATAATTAAAATTCTTAATATGCATAAAAGCGAAATAAATAATTATGGAGTTAAGAAAATAGGCTTATTCGGATCTTTTGCTAAAGGCAAGCAGAATGAAAAAAGTGATGTAGATATATTGGTGGAATTTTCCAATGCCAGTTTTGATAATTATATGGGGTTGAAACTTTTTTTGGAAGGTTTATTTGGGAGAAGTGTTGATTTGATTATAGAGAAAGGATTAAAGCCTGAATTGAATTATATAAAAAAAGAGGTAATTTATGCCTAAAGAACAAGATGTTTATCTAAATGATATACTAAAATCAATAAAGAAAATTGAGCAATATGTAAAAGGATTTTCTTATGATAAGTTTAAGGGTAATGGATTAGTTTGCGATGCAGTTTTAAGGAATCTTGAAATAATTGGAGAAGCTGCAAAAAATATTTCTGAAGAATTAAAAGAAAAACATAGCGAGATTGAATGGAAGAAGATTTCTGGGTTGAGAGATATATTAATTCATGCTTATTCTGGAGTTGATTTGGAAATTGTCTGGGATGTTGTTAAGAATAAGCTACCAGATTTGAAAGCTTCTCTTAAGAGGATTGTTGAGGAGAGAAAGTAAAAAGATTCTTATTAATTTAGGGGCGAGAGGGTTTTTGGAATAGGGGGGATAAGGTTATTTTCAACTCAATTTTTTAGAATTTTGTATTCCTTCTGAAATCAATTTATGTGCCTTTAATAAATTATTCTCAATTATCTTTCTTCTATCGATTAAATCTATTTCTTTACTGTCTAATTCCATAAGTAGATTAATTAATCGAAAAATGGAGTTCATTTGAGATTCAAATTCTGGACTATGTATAAAATTCCATAATTTAGTCATTTCTTTATTCTTTTCATCTTTAGTTAATTTAAGGGAATCAATATCTATTAATCCCTTTCTAATATGTTTGATAAAATCAACTGCACTAAAGGGTCTAATAATAAGAATATCATCAACATTTTTGAAACCATCCATCTTAGTTTTCCCAAAATCTCCATTAGTAACAAGAATTCCTACATCTGCTTTTGCATCTATTTTGTGTCTTTTAACTTCTTCTACGTGAGCAGATGCATGTTTCTCCGTCCTTTTACATTCAACTAATATTGTACCAATAATCTCATTATTTCTTGCTTTGATATAAATTATTGCGTCTCCCTTTTTTCCAGTATGTTGAACATCATCATTTTGAAACTCTTTTTTTAATATTTCATACATTTCATTCTCAAAATCAAAACCTAATTCTTGAGCAGTTTTTCCTTTTTTTAAATTTTCAATCTCTATTGCCTGTTTTTTTATAGTTGACTCATATTTACTTAATTGGCTACCCGCTTTCTTCATTTCATTGATTCTTACTTTTTTAATTTCTTCTTTATGTTGAATTTCTTTTTCTTTGAACTTCTTAATTTGTTCTTGATATTTTAGAAGTTCAATATTTAATTTTTGTCTCTCTTTAGTTATTTGAGATTTTAGAGATTCTTGCATTTGTTTCTTCAAATTTTTCTTCTCTTCTTCAAATTTCCTTTCTTTCTCCTTAAATTGTTCACGTTCTTTTTCTAAACTTTCTATTTTTTTCTTTAATATTTCATTTTCTCGAATTACTTGTTCATACTTTTCCTTAGAAATATAACTAGCACAAAAAGGACATTGATACACCTTACTTTTCATTATAATCACTTAATTTATTAAATATTTAAGCTTTTCGAAAAATATTGCCCATATAGAATCAAACCTCTATCATCTTGGTGATAAATATTTTATTCCCCCTATAGCTTTCATGTGCAGCTCATGCATTCTCTTTAGGAAAGCTTTAAACAAGGATAAAAATGGAACATTTAAATAGTACAATAATACACTAAAATTGCAGTATGGATAATATTACTATCATTGCACAAAAATTGGCTATTTTGTGCAACCATAATGAAAACATTTAAAAACTCTGTATTGGTTATATTATCATGTTATCAGAAGAACAAATAAAAGAAATATTAGTGAAACAGAGAGAAACCATATTTAATAAAAAATATGGCATAGAGAGAACTATACTCCGAAAAATTGAATCTAAAATTAAGCTTCCTCATGTTGTTGTTTTAACTGGTTTAAGAAGAAGCGGAAAATCTACTCTTTTAAGACAACTAATAAAAAAAATATACAATGATGAAGACTTTTATTATATTAACTTTGAAGATGAAAGATTATTTAATTTTCCTGCTAATGAATTTAACAAACTTTATGAAGGGTTAATAAGCTTATATGGAAAGAAAAAAGTTTTCTTTCTAGATGAAATTCAAAATGTAACTAACTTTGAAACTTTTATAAGAAGATTTTATGAAGAAGGATTTAAGTTTTTTATTACCGGTTCTTCTGCAACATTATTAAGCAAGGAATTAGGGACAAAACTTACGGGAAGGCATGTTGATATTGTTGTTAGGCCTTTCTCTTTTTCAGAATTTTTAGAATTAAGAGAGTTTAATATTGAGAAAGACTCAGTGTATAAAACTGAATCAAAAGTTGAAATAAAAAAATATTTTGAAGAATATTTAATAGGTGGAGGAATGCCTGAATATTTGATTTATAATGATTTTGAACTTTTAACAAAAGTTTATGAAGATACTATTTTAAAAGATATAGCGGTTAGGCATAAGGTAAATAATATAATTGTTTTAAGAAATTTATATTCTATTTTAATATCTAATTTTGCCAATAAATTCAGCTTTAATTCCTTAAAGAAGATTACTGATATTAATAGTGTTAATACAATTAAAAAATTTATACATTATCTTGAAGAAACTTATTTTGCAAGAACAATAAACAAGTTTGATTATTCATTAAAAAAGCAGCTAATAAATGATAAGAAATTTTATGTAATAGATAATGGATTTATTGGAGTTTTATCTAAGAAGCTTACAAAAGATAAAGGATGGCTACTGGAAAATTTAGTATTTAACTCTTTAAATAAAAATAATGATGTTTTTTATTATTCTAATAAAAATGAATGCGATTTTTTATTAGTTAAAAATAAAACTGTTATTAATGCAATTCAGGTTTGTTATGATTTAAATGAAGATAACAGAGAAAGAGAGATTTCTGGACTCTCTGAAGCAATGGATAAATTTAAATTAAATGAAGGATTGCTTTTAACAAATAGCCAAGAAGAAGAAATTAAAATAGAAAGCAAAAAAATAAAGGTAATGCCTGTTTGGAAATGGCTTCTTGAAGAAAAATAGAAAAAGAACCATTTTTGATATACTTTGTGTAAACAATCATTCCTCACCTATAGCTTTCATATGCAGCTCATGCATACGCTTTAGGAAAGCTTTAAACAAGGGTTATGAAACAGAAACCTTTAAATATTGGTTACCTATTAGGTAACTATATAAAACTTAAACAAATAGAAAAATGGCAACAGAAATACCCCAATATGGCTTAAAGGCATATGCTTTGTTTTTTTCAAAGCATAAAGATAAAGAAGGATTCAAACAGTCAGAGTTAGATTGGATAGTTGGGCAAAGCATGAAAAAAAAGATATTTGCATTATTATTAAGGGCTGGTTGGATCAAAAAGCAATCAAATAATACTTATGTATGCTTAAATCCAGAGACAATAATCAGGAGTTTATTAGAATTTAAAGTCCCCCAAATAGTAAAAGAAGCAGAAAAAGATTATGCTTTCACTAATTTGTCTGCTATAGAAATTTGGAGCGATTATTCCTATGTTCAAAGAGGAATAGAAAAATCACCTTATTTTATTAAAGTTTTAAAGAAAGATTTAAAATATTGGAAAAATTTCTTTAACAAACATAATATCCCAAATTATGTTAATGAAGGAACGACCATAGGAGAATATATAATATTAATTCCTGTTGAAAAATTAAGTTTTGTAGAAAAAGAAAATTATAAAATTGATAATTTAAAAGAAACAATTAAATTAGCAAAATTAAATGAAATGTATTTGTATGCTTACAATTACATGAAAAATAAATATAAAAATGCTACAGCTTAGAGAAAAAGAGATTTTTGAAACCTTAAAGCGAATGGGAAAATTCAAGTTTGTAATTATTGGCGGATATGCTGTGAATGCTTACACTCTTCCAAGATTTTCAGTTGATTGCGATATTGTAGTTAAAGATAAAGAGGAATTAATGGAAATTGAAGAAGTTCTAGTAGATTTTGGTTATGCAAGAGAAGAGAATAACAAAGATAATGCTTCTTATTATGGAGATTTTTTAAGATTAGAGAAAGATTTAGGAGATAATATTAAAGTAAGTATTGATATTTTAATCAAAGAAGTTTTGGACAGGCAAACCAATGCTACTTTTTCTGCTGATTGGGTATTTAATAATTCAGAGATAAGAACTCTAAGGGGAAAGACAATTACAGAAGAACTAAAATTAAGAATCATAAACTTAGATGCTTTATTTGTCTTGAAATTTGTGAGCTGTCGTTTAACAGATATAAGAGATATTTTTATGCTGGCCCCAAACATAAAAAATAAAAAATGGGTAAAAGAAGAGATTTCAAAAAAGTATGATTTTAATAGATTATATTTAAAGATTAAGGAAAAGATAACTTCAAAACAATTTAAAGACACTTTACAGGGAGTTTATGGAATTATAGATGATAAAGTTTTTGAGAAACATAAAAAAGCAATTTTAGATTTGCAAAAGATTTAAGGGAGGTATATCTTTTTTGGTATGCTTTGTGTAAATAATCATTCCTCACCAATAGCTTTCATATGCAGCTCATGCATACGCTTTAGGAAAATGTAACAAAATATAGATCGGTTTTTACAATAAGTGTAACAAAAAATGTAACACTTTAGAAAGTTCAAAGAATTTTATAATATAACATCTTAAAGAAATATCTCTAACTATGGATAGTAAAGTTTAAATAGTACAATAATATACTAAAATTGTACTATGAATAATATAATAAAAACAATACTGGCAGAATGGAAGGGAAAAGACATTCCCTTAATAATTCCAAGAAAATTAGACCTTCAAAGCTATCTTAATATGAAGATTAATAAGATAGTTGTATTAAATGGTTTTAGGAGAGTTGGAAAGACCTATATTCTTTATGGTTTAGCCAATGAGCTGCTTAAGCTTAATTCTCGTGAAGAAGTGGTCTTTATTAATTTTGAAGATGAAAGAATTCCCCTAAAGACGGAATTTTTAAGCGATTTGCTTCCAACATCCGAGGAAATATTTAATAAAAAAATTAAATATTTGTTTTTAGATGAACTTCACAATATTCCTAACTGGAGCAAGTGGCTTAGAAGGGTATATGATGCCAATCAAAACATGAGAATTTTTGTCTCCGGCTCTTCTTCAAGAATGTCTGAAGAAGAGATCCCTACAGAGTTAAGGGGCAGATTCCTGGAAGTTAAAGTATTTCCCTTATCTTTTAAAGAATTTTTAAAATTTAAGAACCTTAATTTTGACTTTAAAATATTAGAATATTCTGAAAAAGAGAGGCCTATTATTCTTAAGGCACTTACTGAATACCTTCTTTATGGCGGCTTGCCTGAAATAGTTCTTGAAGATAAAAATAAAAAGTTTGAGTTGGCACAGTCTTATTATGCTACAGCAATAAAAAGGGATATTGTTGAAAGATATGGCATAAAAAATGAGGAATCTTTGAAAACTTTGATAAAGTTACTTTTAGATTCAAGAGATTATTCTATAAGCAAAGCTTACAATAACCTTAAAAGCTTGGGAAATGAAGTTGGCAAATCAACTGTACAAAAGTATATTTCTTACATTGAAAATTCTTATTTTGCA
This sequence comes from Candidatus Pacearchaeota archaeon, assembly GCA_018304985.1. Lineage (GTDB taxonomy): Archaea > Nanobdellota > Nanobdellia > Pacearchaeales > GW2011-AR1 > JACPLR01. Next base: position 15,145 of record JAGVWP010000006.1, on the reverse strand, counting down.
TTTAGCTTGCCTATTTTTTCTTATAAAATTAAAGATCAAATACAATATCCTAAAAAGATATATTTTATAGACAACTCTTTTATTAATTCAATTTCAACCAAGTTTATGAATAATTACGGGCGGCTTTATGAGAATATTGTTGCCATTGAACTGAAAAGAAAGAAAGAAGAAAGTTATTATTGGAAAAATACGGAAAAAGAAGAAGTTGATTTTGTGATAAAAAAAGACACAAAAATTAGCCAATTAATACAGGTTTGCTATGACCTTACAGACCCCGATACAAAAAAGAGAGAAATAAGGGCTTTGTTAAAAGCAAGCAAAGAGCTAAAATGCAATAATTTATTAATAATTAATCAAAACTATTCAGGAGAGGAGAGCACAGAATGGTTTGGCATACGAAGAAAAATCAAGTTTATTCCCCTTTGGAAATGGCTTCTTGAAGAAAAATAGAAAAAGAACCATTTTTGATATACTTTGTGTAAACAATCATTCCTCGCCTATCGCTTTCATATGCAACTCATGCATACGCTTTAGGAAAGCCTGTTTGTCTTCGATCTTTATGAGATCGCTGTGGCCTTGAATTATTAAGTTTAAAGTAAAGGGTGAGGGAAGCTTGACGTCTTTTATTTCTACTTTCAACAAGCCTGATTCAATTTGCTCTAAGACTAGTTTTGTGCTGGCAATATCCATGACATCTTCCAAAACTTCTCTGCGGGCTTCATTTAAAATAGGAAATTTATTTGAGACTTTTCTTACAGCGCTTAATAAGAAATGGCTTTTCATTTGTTGTTTGCCCACACTTTTTCTAAGGCCTTTATATGTTCTTAAAATCATTAAAGATCTTGATGCGCAATGCCTGAATCTTCTTGCTAATAAATCTGTTTTTTCAATTGCTTCTACTAAAACTTCGTGAAGATTTTTAGAATTTAAGAATTCCAGTGCTTTTTCAATTTTCAGACTCTCTCCTGCAATATAAAATCCAGAGTCTGTAACACCTATTTCAATATCCCTCCCTCCAACTGTTCCCATTAAAAAACCCAGCGATCTGGAAAGGGCATCATTGACTCTTCTGCCATACATACTGTTAACTAACAAGTAATTTTTCTCTCCTTTGTATCTTTCAATGATTATTTTTCTTGATGTTGATATTTCTGAAAATTTATACTGTTCATTCATGTAATTGTAAATAGCTTCTGCGGTTTGTTCAGGCAGATACAAATATTCTTGAATAAACTTAATTATTTCCTGCTTTTTTGTTTTTCCATCTTTTCCTTTATCCAGTTTTTCTTTAATTAATAAACGGAATCTGTTTATTTCATTAGCAGAGTCAAAGCTTAATGGCAGCATTTCTGAGAACCATGAAGGAATTGTCGGGTTTTTGTGTGTTGCGGATCGGACATATAAGTTCATTCCTCTTACATATCCGTATTCGTATTTACTTCCGCCTAAAACAAAAACATCTCCTCGTTTCATTCTTTCTAAGAAACCTTCATCTATTGCTCCTATTCTTTCCTCACTTCCGGCTAACTTGACTGTAATGTATGATTCTTCTGGAATTGTTCCAATATTTGTCAAGTAAATTATCCTGCTAGATAACTTATAATATCATAGAAATCGTTTTTGCTTAAATCGTGATAGCAATAAGCTTTTCTTATTAAAGAGAAAAGTTCTTCAATATCCCAGATTTTGTATATTGCCATGCCGTAAATCTGCTGAGCTAAGACATCTAGGGCATTTTTTGGGAATTTTGCCGTGTTTATTTTTCTTTCAATCATTTCTTTTTGTATAACAGCACATTCTATTAAATCATCTCTATCTGTTACAATAAACTTTCCTTTAGCTGTGTCGTGCAGTTTATGGCCCGCTCTTCCCATTCTCTGTAATGCTCTTGCTGAAGATTTTGGAGAGCCTAGCATTATAACTAAATCAATATAGCCAATATCAATTCCTAATTCCAGGCTTGTTGAACAGACAACTGTTTTTAGTTCTCCATTTCTTAAACGCTCTTCAATATTAAATCTTAGAGTTTTGCTTAAAGAGCCGTGATGAGCCGCTATATTATCATCTCCGTAAATTGTCGGGAATTTATCTTTTAGATGGGCAACAACTCTTTCTGTTCCAGCTCGTGTGTTTGTGAAGATAAGAGTTGTTTTATGCTTTTGAATTAAAGCGTCAATTAAACTATACATATCGTTTTGAATGTTTTCATCATCAATTATATTTTTAACAGGAGTGAGAACTTCAATATCAATTTTTTTTTGTAACTCTACTTGAGCTATTTCAACTTCTCTTTCATCATCTATTCCTACAAGGAATTTAGCAACTTCTTCTAAAGGAGAGATTGTTGCGCTTAAACCAATTTTTACAGGCCATATTTTGCTTACTTCATTTAGTCTTTCTAAGCTGATACTTAGGTAAGCTCCACGCTTATTATCTAGGGCATGAATTTCATCAACAATACAGAATTCCACACCATTTAGAGCGTTAACAAAGTTCTTGCTTGTGAGGATAATTGCCAGAGATTCGGGAGTTGTTACTAAAATATGCGGGATTTTTCTTGCCATTTTAGCTCTTTCAGCCAGAGTTGTATCTCCTGTTCTTAAGCCAACTCTTATTTCTTGTAACTTTATTCCTTTAGATTCTGCTAATTGATAGATTTGTTCTAGAGGTTCTACAAGATTTTTATGAATATCATTAGATAGCGCTTTAAGGGGCGAAGTATAAACACAATAAATTCTGTTTTCTAATTCCTGTTTTTCAGCTAAAATAACTAAGTAATTTAAAATTGAAAGAAAGGCTGTTAATGTTTTTGTTCCGCCTGTTGGAGCTGAAATTAAAATATTCCTTCTTTCCCAGATTGCTCCAACCCCATATAGCTGTGTTAAGGAGAACTCCTTGAATTTTGTAAAAAACCATTCTTTAACAAGCGGATGCAGAGCTTTCTCTACCTGCCTGCTTTCACGTTTTACAGCTTGCACTATCTTGGTCATTTTTTAGAATAAAGAATTTAATTTAATAACTAAGTGATGGCGATAGATAACTTACTATAATGAGAATTTATAAAGGTTGCGGGGGAAGAAATTTTTTATTCAGTTTCATAACTTTCAATTGCTCTTTCTAAGTCCTCTTTTTTTGGTTTAGGGAATTGATTTGTACCCTCAGACTCAAAATAAGTTTTATCTCTGTCAAGTAATCTCATCCTATTCCAAACATCAAATTGTTCTTCATAATTAATAATACCATTTTTATCTTTATCTGCTAACCCTCCTCCACTAAATAATTTCTCAAAGCTTCAAAATCCTATTTCCTTAATGTAAATTGTCCATATCTGCTAATCTAGAAACCCATGTTTTTTCGTCTTTATCAACAACCGCAGACCCATTAAAAGCAGGAATATTTTGAAATATAATATCCCAAGAAGCATACGATGCAGCAGCTAAATATCCAGCAAGCATTATTGAAGCAGCAACTTTCTGAAAGGGAGTTTCATTTCTTAAAATCCAAGGAATTTGATCTATAAATGTTATATCTCTACTTTTATTTTCCCTATTTTTTCCGTAACTCATAACTAAAACATTCTTGCCTCTATTTGCAGCTTCAATTGCTGGAACCATTGTTAGAGCGGTTGTTTTTGTCCAATCGTATTCCGGCGATAATCTCCTTAATCTTTTTTGTATTTTATTTACTTCACTGGAACTTATCCCTACTGTTGAATCAATCCCAGTATATCCTTTATATAACCAATTAATTAATAAGTATCTATTAGGATGTTTAACATGAAGTGGAAAAATACCAGGATTTATTCTATTCCAATCGTCTAGGGAATAATCTCTAAGTTTCCTTTTTGCAAATGATTTAACTTCTTCTGGATTTGATAGATCTAGAGAAGGATCAACAGTTCTTCCCTTTTTGGGTTCTACTAGTACAGTTTTACTATGAAACCTACTTTTTATTTTGTTTCCAATTCCATATAAATTTGAGCCACTTGCCATAGACCAAAAAGTTTCATCAGGTATAATACATAATTCTTCAAGCCTATTTGCTACAGCGTTTCCGATCGGGGCTAACGCCTGTGCTCCGTATAATGCTTGATGAAGGGGTATTAAATCATCTCTCTGAGAAAGAACTTCTCTTTGTTTTTCAACGTAACCTTCTTCAGCTGGTTTATCTCCGTGAATAACTTCCATATCATATCTTTCAAAAACTTTATCATCTGGTACATGCTCGTGAGCCATTACAACAACCGCTTTTCTGCCTAATCGTTTTGCATGATAACCCAATGCTTCTAATGAAGAAAATCCAACCCCATCAAATAATTTATGATTTGGGTTGCCTTTTAATTGTTCTTGAACTCTTGGAGAATTAATTAAATTTTCGTATAACCAAAATTTAGGATTTGCTAAATGTGCATTATCTCCTAAAACATCTACATAAGCTTTATCTCCTCTTACTACAAGAACATGTCCTTTTGTCCCTAATTCATCTTTTAAATCTGTAATATCAATAGATCCATGATAAGCTTCGCTAACATTACTTACATCAAACACCTGTGTAATTTCTTTTAGTTTCATCATAAATTAATAATGGTTAATTCCCTTTTAAACCTTTCTATTTGTAACTACTTAAGAGTTATAATTAAAGGGGAAAAGGATGTTAAAAAGGGTAATAGAAAGGTTTATAAATAACCTCACTATTATTAAAATATAATAAATTTTAGTGAGGTTAAAATAAAGAATTTTATGGCAGAAAAGACAGATAAAAATTATATTCCCAGATTTTTAGAGAGTAAAATAAGCAAGTATCTTGATAAGAAAGAAGTCATTGCAATAGTTGGAGCAAGGCAGTGCGGAAAAACAACTTTAATGAAACATATCCTTCTTGGGCTGAAAAATGCCAAATTTATAACATTTGAAGATAGAGAAATACTAGAGTTTTTTTCTAAGGACTTAAAATCATTTATAGAATTATATGTAAAAAATAACAAATATTTATTTATAGATGAATTTCAGTATGCAAAACAAGGAGGCAAGCAACTTAAATATATCTATGATAATTTTGATGTAAAAATTATTATTTCTGGATCGTCTTCATCCGACTTATCAATTCATAGCATTAAATATCTTGTTGGCAGAATATTTGTTTTTACATTATACCCCTTTTCTTTTGGGGAATTTTTAAGTTATAAAGATGGGAAACTATATTATTTATATAAGAAAAAAGATTTATCAAGCCAATTAATTGGCAAAGTAAACCAATATTATGAGGAGTTTGTTACTTATGGCGGCTATCCAAGGGTTATTATCTCTAATGATAAAGAAGAAAAGATTGAAGTTCTGAAAAATATATATAATACTTATTTTTTAAAAGAAATAAAAGAAATATTGCAGCTTCAAGAAGACTTTAAACTAAGCAGGCTAATTAAACTCTTAGCTATTCAAACTGGCAGTATTGCGAATTACCATGAACTTTCATCTTCTACTGATTTTAGCTATCATGATTTGATGAAAAATCTTAATATTCTTAAAAAAACATTTATTTGTATTGAAAATAGGCCATTTTTCACAAATAAAAGAAAAGAAATTGTTAAATCTCCAAAATATTTCTTTTTGGATAATGGGTTTAGGAACATCATATTAAATAATTTTCAAAGACTAGAGGAGAGAACAGATAAAGGAGCTATTAATGAAAATTTTGTGGCTTCAGAGCTTGTTAAAAGTGATATTGAATTGAGGTATTGGAAAACCAAAGCAGGTGCAGAAGTAGATTTTATTTTAGAAAAAGATGGCATTATTCTTCCTCTTGAAATAAAAACCACTTTAAAGAATAAAAATATTACAAGATCTTTTAGAAGTTTTATTGAAGAATATAGCCCCAAAAAAGGAATTGTTCTTTCAACAGAGTTTAGCGGCAAAATGGAGCTTAAAAAAAGTGTTATAGAATTTTTTCCAATATTCCAAATTTCTACATTAATAAGCGATAGATAACTTACTATAATGGGAATTTATAAAGGTTGCGGGAAAAGATTTTTAAGTAGGATTTAATTAAGTTTTATATGAAAAAACCTAAAGTTTTATGTATATGTTCTATGGGAATTAACAGAAGCAAATATCTTGCGAATTATCTTAAAAATAAAGGTTATAGAACAAGGTATGGGGGAATTGGTTTTGGAATAATTCATGAGAAAGCACATAATCCGTTTAAACAAGAAGATATTGACTGGGCAGAGGTTATAATTGTTGTAAGAAAAAAGCACAAACCACTCTTAAAAAAGCATTACAAAGTAAAAGGAAAGAGAATAATTGTTTTAGATGTAACAGATTCTAGAAAGATAATTGGGGGTAAATATTCTCATTTGAATAACTTAGATCATCCTACTTTTAATAGAATGTGGACTTACCCACAATTAAGAAAGGCAATTAAACCTTATTTGCCTTTAAAGATAAATAATGTTTTCTAGAAACTTCTTTAGTCCGTTAAGTAGACTTAATTTTTTAATGTGAGAAAGTTTTTTTGAGATATTTTCAGTATCTAGCATAGAAGAATTCATCACCTTCTTTTAAACATCCTCTTGATAACTGTTGAATATGTGGGTAAAAATGTTGGATTGCTTCAAAATGAGAGTGAGTAATTTTTTGTAGTTCGTCATAATTCATTTCTGGTTTTCCAAATGCTTTTTCAATATATCCCTTCCAAACACGTTTTGTTAATTCTTTTCTTTCATTAAGCAATTTAATAGTTTCTTCATACCATCTATATTCTAATTCTTTTACTTTTGCGAACTGATTTTTTAAATGTCTTATATGGGGTGCACGAGACATTTTATGCTGTGGAATAAAAGGATTATAATTTATTGGGGGAAATCCTGCATGGCTAACTAAAAGATTTTCACTACTTAATTCTTTAGATAACACATCGAGACCTAAAACAGAATATCTTTGAACATGTGCCTCATTCAATATTAATGGTTCTAAAATAAGTGCAACACTTACTCCAGAACCCATACAAGGCCCATAAGAAAATAACTCTCCTCCTTTAAAAGTCCAATCTCTAACTGGAAGTGCTTCATGCTTTGCTAGAGAATCAGGACTAGAGCCTAGTTTACCACATACTCCACAACTATAAATTTGTTTAACCATGCCTCTTATGATATTAATTATATTTTTAAACCTTTCTATTTGTAACTACTTAAGAGTTATATTTAAATATAGTAAAATATATAAAGTTCTTACATATCTTACTAGTAAGAAATAAATCAAGGAGATATACAAAAATATACTAAAATGGAACAGGAAATTAAGGAAATAAAAACAATTAAAATTACCGAGAAAGGCCAGATTTGCATACCTAGAGAAGCGAGGGATTTAGCGGGTTTTGAAGAAGGGTCTAAAGTTAATCTTATTGTATATAGCGATAAGGTTGAAATTAGGCCTATGAAAAAAAGTATGAGTGATGCTATGATGGCAATGCTGGCAAGTGAACCTGTTTTAGCAAAAAATTGGCTTTCAAAAGAGGATGAAGAAGCATGGAAAGATTTGTAAAAGGAGAAGTGGTTATTTTGCCTTTTCCATATACAGATTTGTCAACAATTAAGAAAAGACCTGCTTTAATTGTTGCAACATTGAAAGGTGAGAATATTATTCTTGCTCAAATAACTACAAAACATAGGGATGACGAAGATGCATTAACTCTTAAAAAAACAGATTTTATTTCGGGTGTTTTAAAAATGGATAGTCTTATTATGCCTTCAATTTTATTTACTGTTGAATCTTCTACTGTAAATTATAAAGCAGGGAAAATAAAACCCGAAAAGATCAAGGAAGTAGAGAAAAAGCTTGTGGATATATTTACAAGATAAATTAGAAGTGAAATAAGTAATTCTAGTGAATAAAGCAGGGAAAAATATTGCATTATTTCAAGAATTTTTTTGAAAACATATAATAAATAAATTTTCTATATTAAAATTTATGCCAGATTTGGTAGTTATTTAAGTGATGTTTCTATTTATTCAATATTCAACATTCTCACACCACTTACATCTTTCCTCTGGGCATTGTGAGTTTAGAAGCTTAATAGCTTTATTAAAAAGATATTCAGCATTAAGAATATTTATCTTTACTTTTTTTAAAGTTGTGTCAAATAAAACCACGCCAGTAGGGAGGACCTCTTTTGGAATGTAGAACAACAGGAAAGCATAATCTTCTGTTTCATAGTTATTTTTTCTTAAAAGGAAGTTGTAAATGTCCAGCTGGTTTTGATAATATTCATGAGTGTTTTCCTTTAAAGGAAAACCACGGGTTTTGTAATCAAGGATAATTAACTTATTATTTTTTGTATTTACAAGCACATTATCAACAGCACCCATTAATATATTCCCATTTTCATCCTCCCATACTATGCCTTTTCTGTAATTTCTCCATACTTCTAATAATTCAGGATCATCAAAAAGCATTAGATTATTGCAATCTCCATTGTTTTGCAATTCTGGAGGCAATTCTCCTTTGTCTCTAAATTTATCAAAATGAGTTTTTAGAATTCTATCCATACCATTCATTAAACTTGCTGTTATTCCTTCTGGCCTTTGCCATATTTTATGTTGTGTAAGCCAGAAACATCTCGGACATTCCTGCATTAAGCTTATAGTGTGGGGAGAGAGTTTGAATTGCATAACTATTATTAGTTTAACTGGTTTATAAGAATTCCTTTTCAATTTCTTCTTCAACAATTTCTTCCTGTGCTTCTGAAATTGATTCATTTTTCACTTCAGTTACTTCCCCTTCCATTTTTCTTATTTGCTTTGTCTTGGTTGTTTGATTATCAGTTAGTTCTACAAGTAACTTCTCTTTGTCTTCCAAAGATTTTTTAGATATTGCCAGTTTTTGCTCTAATAAAGAATTTCCCTTAAATGAATGGGTAAGATCATACTCTGTATTTTTGATTCTTGTTCTAAGCTCTGCTATGTCTTCTTCTAATTTCTCCTTGTTTGTTTTTTCGTCTTCTGGTTTTACCATAATAAAAGACACCTACGGTTTCTCTTATGAAGCTTCCCTTTACATAAGAGGTTAATTTATGTTAAAAATGGGATGATTATCGAGTATTTATAGTTTGTCTTGTGAAATATAATTATAGAAGTAAAAATAATTTTAATGAGAAATTTTATTGATTGTCTTGATAATGGCATTGAATTCTTGAATCAGGGTATTCTCCCCGTAATTCTTGCATAAGATCCGTAAGAGGCAAATTAACTCTGCCTGCGGTTTCTCCAGATTCGGGATTGTAAGTATGGGTAAAATCTATTTTTAATATTGCTCCATTTGAACCAATAAGTTCTAGTCTACCTGTTCCGATTATTCTTTCACTAACAATTGTATTTTCTGCCATGAAAAATTATAACCTGCCTATTATTTAAATCTTTGTTTTTGCATATTTAAGAAAACCTTATATATTTGGACATCTTAGAAATATTGTGAAAGAGGTGGAATAGTCTAGGGATTGTCTGTTGATAACTCTTAGATTTAAACACCTCTTTTTCTTTAAAATACGGCGTTTAAATTAAGTATTGAATTAAAATTTGGTATATAATTTAGAGAAATTGATTTAATTATATGCCCTTTTTTCGCTAACATCAACAAAACCACCTAAGTCTAATCTTTCGACACCACATAGACGATGTATTGCTTCTCTTGTCTTAACGAGCCGAATTATATCTTTACCAATAATAACGGCACTTAAACATCTTCCATTTTTATCAATGGGAAAATGACTTAAATTATAACTAGAACATATAGGATCAGAATCTGATAAATTCTTAAATTGCCCTTCACGAAGTTCAATTTTACATCCATATTCATTTGCAATATTAAATGGGTCTGGACGATTAGCAACTGATCTATAAACTATTCCCGGATATAAAAAATCTTCTGAAACTATGTGATAAACTACTAATTCTTGTAATCTTTTTTCTTGAGTTTGTTCTGTGGTAACTTTTGTCATTAATCTTATTTATATCAATACTTTTTAAATCTTTCTATATGTAGCTACTTAATAATTACTTTTAATTGTTTGATCTTTGATTAATTTAGATGATTTATATAAGTTAAACTTTAGTTAATTTTTCTTTTATCAAGGTTTAAAAATACCTTTATTATCTTATTTTCATGACTAATGAACCTTTAGAAAAAACTAAAGGGTTCGCAATTATGCAAACCAAAGGTCCCCAAAATTATCTGAAAATGAAAACACAAATAATTAGACAGCCAATTGTAACAGTTGCAGGTCATGTTGATCATGGTAAGACAAGCATTCTTGATTCAATTAGAGAGAGCTCTGTTGCAGAAGGGGAAGCAGGAGGGATAACCCAGAGAATTTCTTTTACAGTATTTACAGCAGATCATCTTAAAGCAAGCTGTCCGCTTATTGACAAGCAGGGAATTAAACTTGAAATTCCCGGATTTCTGTTTATTGATACTCCAGGACATGCTGCATTTAATAATTTAAGAAAAAGAGGGGGAAGTTTAGCTGATTTAGCTATTCTTGTTATTGATATTAATGAGGGAATAAAACCACAAACTGCTGAAGTTATACAAATTTTAAAATCAAATAAAACTCCATTTATTGTTGCGCTGAATAAAATTGACAGAATAAGCGGGTGGAAAAAAGCTAATGATGAACTGAAAAACAGCCTTCAGCAACAGCCGCAGCATGTTAAGCAAGAATTTGATGAGAAGTTTTATACAATTGTCGGAGCTTTAAACAGTTATGGATTTGATGCAGAATTATTTTACAAAATAAGTGATTTTACAAAGCAATTAACACTTGTTCCGTGTTCTGCAAAGACAAGAGAGGGAATTCCTGAAATATTAATGATGTTATGCGGGTTATCTCAGAGATTTTTAAAAGACAGATTGAAACTTGGAGATAAAGCCAAGGGGGTTATTTTAGAGATTAAAAAAGAAAAGGCATTTAATTATGTTGAATGTGTTTTATATGATGGTATTTTAAAAGTTAATGATGAGGTTGCAATTGCAACTTTTGATAAGCCAATTTTAACAAAGGTTAAGGCAATTCAGGAAATTCAGCCCCTTTCAATAAAATTTGCTTCAGTTAATGAATCAACTGCAGCTGCTGGAATAAGAATTCAGATCTCAGATAAAACAGATGTTCTTCCTGGAATGCCATTTATGCAATACAATACTTTAGAAGAGGCAACTAGCGAGTTTAAGAAAGAAATTGGAGAAGGAATTAAAATAGATAAAAGGGGAATTATAATAAAGGCTGATTCGCTTGGAAGCTTGGAGGCATTGATTGTTTTATTAAAACAGGCAAATGTCAAGTTTGTGAAAGCAGGTATTGGAAATATAAACAAGGCAGATCTGCTTTCTGCAAAAGCTAATTTTGAGATTGATCCTATTGATGCAGTTGTAGCTGGATTTAATGTTTCTGTTGATGAGGAAGTTAAAGATACTTATGGAGTTAAAATAATTACAGAAGCGGTTATTTACAAGCTGATTGAGAATTTGCAGAAGTTTAGAGAAGAAAAAGCAAAAGAGATTGAAAGAGAGAGGTTAATGGGATTGGCTAGAATTAGCAAGCTTGAAATTCTGCATAAGCATGTTTTTAGGAATTCTAATCCGGCTGTTTTTGGAGTAAGAATTACTGCTGGCAAGATTGTTTCTGGAATGGAACTAATTGACGATAATGGAGAGGTTATTGGGAGAGTAAAGGGAATACAGGCAGATAATAAAAAGGTTGAAGAAGCAACAGCTGGAATGGAGGTTGCTATTTCAATTTCTGGAATTTATTTTGACAGGCATTTAGCTGATAAAAAGTTTCTATATAGTGAGTTGTCTGAAAATCAATTTAAAAAATTCAAGGGTAATAGAGATTTGTTAGCAAGTGATGAGTTGAAAGCATTAAGTGAAATTCAGATGATAAAGCAGAAGAAAACAAGCGGGTGGGGAAGTTAATTCTTAGAAATGTTTTAAAAGGAGGTTATATTTTAATAGAATGGCATTTGTTAATACTCTCCCATACGTTAGTAATCCTATAGAAGAATTTTCTAATTTTAGATTTGTTAGTTGGGAGAAAGAAATTTATCCGAAATTTAAAGGAAACATAAAAAAAGAAGAAAGAGATTTCTTTCTTAATTTGATAACTAGCCATAAGCTAAAAAGTGTTATTGATTTTGGTGTTGGTGGCGGAACAGAACTAAATGGAATTGTGCAAGGGTTAAAGGAAAGAAATTATCTTTTAGAAAGTGTAGAAGTAAATGAGGGGGATGATGAATTTATTAAACAAGCGAGCAAATTATTTAAACAAAATAAACAAGAAGTGATCATTCATAAGGCTAATTGGTTAGATTTGCCAAAGGCAGAGCCACCATATACACATTTGTTTGATTTTGGTTTTCTAACAGGCAATTCTCTAACTTATATAGGTGGCGGAACAAGAGAATATACTAAAAAAGCTCAACAAATAGTAGTTGATAAATTTGCTAGCCTTTTAAAAAAAGGCGGATATTTATTTATTGATTCAAGAAATTATGATTACATTAAATCATTAACAAATTTACCAAAAGAAAAAATTCTTGAAAATTTCTCATTTGATTATACTGTTTATTATCATGGATTTCAGAAAGATATAATTGCTTTTCCAGCATACATTAGCGATACAGTTGTTGTTATTCATTATTATGATAAGAAAAATAAGAAATGGAGCAAATTAGATTTATATCCAATTTATCAAAAAGATATGATAGAAATTTTAAGTAAAGATTTTGTTATTGAGAAAATTTATCATGACTTTAAGGAAGAAAAGAAAGAGAAAAGTCTTTTTATTCAATATCTTGCTAGAAAAAAGTAAATTAATCCCTTCCCATATACAGAGTTTCCCATTTTCTTAAAAGATGTTCTGGGACTTCAATCATGTGCCTTTTTCTTCTTGTTTCGTAATTTGACCTGAATACGTTATCTGGGATGAAAATGCCAATAGCATCAACAACAATCCAGATTATTGATGCAATGAACATTGGAACAATCATTCCGTAAATCCACACACCCATTAATGGTCTGATAACTGCTAAAGTTCCTATAATTCCCATTATTGCTCCACTTGCTCCTAGTGAAGAAGGATAAAAATTTATTGCAACTAAATTTGCTAAAATTCCAGAAATAATAAATACAAGGAGGAATTTATTACTTCCAATTGTTTTTTCCAGGATTAATCCAAATAATATCAGTGCAAATAAGTTTGAAAGTAAATGGGCAAGGCTTCCATGCAGGAATATGGAAGTTAAGAATCTCCATGATTGCGTCCAGCTTGAACTTGTTAGGTTAAATACTTCTGTGAATCCCGGAAAAATTGTTTGAATCACAAATATAATGACAATTAGAAGTGCTATCCAAATTGTGTAAAATCTATTTTTTTGCATTAATATACTGAGAATTGAGGTTATAAAAAGATGACGTTTTAAGAGAATTGGAATTAATATTATTTATCAGAATAAACTTTAGTGTCCATAGTCCAACTAAAGTTTTAAACCTAGTTTGAAATCATACCAAGATTAAATGGATAATTAAATTGGTTACTCATATAAATTAGGTAAAGATATAGCATATTTTCAGAACATTTTTATTTTATATTTTCTGTAACAACAAAATTTAAAAGTGAGATTTTTTTATATTATGTATGGTAGAAGCAGTTTATTATTGTAGGCATCACAGAAAAACTCTTAGGGCTGATTATGGTTCTGTAGAAGATATTAAAATTTGTTGTAGGCATTATCCTGGTAAAGAAAATGCAAGTGAGGATTCAAATAATGAATGTAGATTAATGGGTGGTAAGTGCGGGGGAATAGAATATATTGCTTCTAATCTAGTTAAAAAACCGCTTCCTGCAATGAAAAGGGCTGGAAAAAGAAGTATTGGAAGAAAATAATTAATAAACAGCTTCTTTGATCTTATTTTTGATATCTTTTACTTGACTGCTTTTATTTCCTTTAATATTTTTAAGAGATAATTTCTTTTTTCCTATTACATATCCCAATAAGAATGATAGAATTATGAATTCAATTATAGGACCTATTACAAGAAGAAAGAATATTGGATTGATGTTTAATGTAGTCCTTGGTTTTGAATTATCTATTGTATTTCCAGTTATTGAATTATCTTTATCAAAGTTTGTTTTTGCAGAGATAGTTCCTTTAACACTTACATTATTCTCCTGATTTTCATTGTTCTTTAATCTATTTATTAATTTAGAGAAAATATTTTCATTATTTGTTTGCTGAGAGTTATCTTGAGTATTTGTTTCAGTGTTTGAGTTTGTATTTGAATTAGTATTTGTTTGAGTGTTTTGATCATTATTTGTGTTGGTATTTGTATCTTGAGTCTCTTCTGTATCGGTGTTGCTTTCTGTATCAGAATTATCTTCCTCATCATTTTGTGTTACAGGTATGGTTTCTATGCTTTCTGTATCTGACTGTTCTCCTGAACAAGTAAGAGTTAGGCTATTGCATGCATTTATACTTTGAGGACAATAAACTCCAGAGCTTTTTTCAGTTACACAAAACTGACATCCCCATGTGCTTTCACAGGTTCTGTCGGGAATAGCTGAATTGCATTTTGAAAATTCGATTGTTTCTCCATTATCTAAACATATTAATTTTGTTGTGTCTGCGCTGGCAAAACTAACTAAAGTAGTTACTAGAAAAACAGTCAAGATAAGCATTACAATTGGGCTTTTTGCCATTAATTACCTATTTACAAGGCGTTTTTAAGCATTATGAGGATGGAAAATACGTGATGAAGTTTATAAATTACAAGTTTTACAAGAATTAATGACAAGTATGTATTATTGCACTAAAGGAGAAATTCATGTATTAGTTGATGGAGGATATACTCCTGGAAAACAAGCAACTAGAAAACAAATAAGATGTCCTAATTCAAGAGGCCAAAATGATAAATTATCCTGTAGAGATGGAGAATGTAAGTTATATCATCTTCTTAGTAAACCTTTTACAGAGAGGATTGAGAAGTCTGAAAAAAGGTATATGTTAAGTAAACCTTAATACTTTACATAAATTTCAGCAGGATATGCTTTAACTCCTCTATGAAATCTCTTTTCATTGAACCATTTAATCCAGCTTAGT
>JAGVWP010000038.1 GCA_018304985.1 Candidatus Pacearchaeota archaeon | reverse complement strand
ACTAAGCTGGATTAAATGGTTCAATGAAAAGAGATTTCATAGAGGAGTTAAAGCATATCCTGCTGAAATTTATGTAAAGTATTAAGGTTTACTTAACATGTTGATTAAAAATCTCTTAAAATTACCTGATTAAAAGATAAAATGCAACATAATTCTCTAAGTTCAAAGAAACCCCATCTGATCTTCTGTAAGAACCATTGTAAATTTTCCTTAACAATTCTTTATGGTCCATCTTAAAATCAGCAGTCCTACCTCTATCAACATCTAAACGACTAGCCAGACTTTGGGTATGATAAGCAATAAATCTTTTCAAAATTAATGTAGTTTTTTTATCGGGTTGGTAATCATCTTTAATATCTTTAGAAAAATCAGCAGATCCTATAAAAGTAACTCCATTATTCATATCGACAGCACATAATCTTTCACTTGTTTTAACCATAAAACTATAGTTTAAACCCATATTATAAATTTAATTATCATCTAAAATAACTATTGAACTCATCCTAGTAAGTTTTTTAACCTGCCTTTTATTCATTAATTCATGCCAGAAATAAACATAAAACTCAAGGAACTGAAAAACTGGAATATTGAAATAGAAAAAGAAATAACCTCGAAATGGAGAAATGCAGAGCTGTTTAAATTCAACCCAAATACTAAAAAAAAGATTTATTCAATAGATACTCCCCCGCCATATATTAATTCTCCAATACACATTGGCCATGCTATAACTTACTGCTATATGGATTTTTTTGCAAGATATAAAAGAATGAAAGGATTTGAAGTATTATTTCCATTAGGATTAGACAGAAACGGCTTGCCAATTGAAATAGGCGCTGAAAAAAAATATAATATTTCTGCTTTTCATCTAAGCAGAAAAAAATTTATTGAATATTGTGAAAAATTACTAAGTGAAATTTCAATTGAATCAACAGACAGTTTTGCAAAACTGGGGATTTCATTTACATCTTACAAGCAAGGCGAACATATCGGTTCTGTATACCTGACAGATGCTCCGGAATACAGAGCTTTAACACAAGCAACATTTATTGATTTGTATAAAAAAGAATTAATTTATGAAGATAATAGAATAAATAACTGGGATACAAAACTGCAAACAACTGTAGCTGATTCTGAAATAGAATACAAAGACATTCCTTCAACATTTAATGATGTAAAATGGAAAGTTAAAGAAACGGGAGAGGAAATAATAATTGGTACAACCCGTCCAGAATTGCTCTGCGCTTGCGGAATGGTTATATTCAACCCGCAGGATAAAAGATACTCTCATCTTAAAGGAAAAACCGCAATTTCTCCAATTTATAAAAAAGAAATTCCGATTCAATCACATCCATTAGCTCAAATTGATAAGGGAACGGGTTTAGTAATGATGTGTTCTGCAGGAGATTTATCAGATATTCAGTTTTTCAGAGAAATGAATCTCATACCAAAAATCGCAATAAATGCTGATGGAAAAATGAATGAGAAAGCAGGAATTCTTCAAGGATTAAAAATTAAAGAAGCAAGATTAAAGATAATTGAAGAGCTAAAAAAACATAACCTATTAGTAAAACAAACACAAATAACCCATAACACTCCAATTTCTGAAAGATCCGGAGCTGAAATAGAATTTATTGAAATGCCGGAATTCTATCTAAAACAGCTTAAATTTAGAAAAGATGTAAAAAACTTAGCAAATAAAATTTCATTTTACCCAAAAGAATCAAAAAAGATATTAGATTCATGGCTTGATTCAATTGCAATTGACTGGCCTATTTCAAGAAGAAGATTTTATGCAACTCCTATACCTTTATGGTATTCTAAAGATAAAGAATTAATAGCCATTCCAAAACCTGGAAAATACCATCAGCCCTGGAAAGAAGCCCCTCCAAAAGACGCAGAAGTTTACAAAGATAAAAAGAAAATAGGCCTGGTAAAAGATCTAAAGTTCAAAGATAAAAAATGGATTGGAGAAGAAAGAGTTTTTGACACATGGTTTGATTCTTCAATTTCAGAGCTATTTATTCTTAAATATAAAACCAATGACAACTTTTTCGAAAAAGCATATCCAGCAACATTAAGGCCTCAGGGAAAAGAAATTGTTCGTACGTGGCTATATTATACAATTTTACGTGGTTTCTTGGAAACAAAAAAATCTTGTTTCAAAGATGTGTGGATTCATCAGCATATTTTAGATGATAAAGGGAGAAAAATGGCTAAGTCAGTTGGAAATGTTATAAATCCGCAGGACTTGCTTAGAGATTATGGCGCTGAAGCAATAAGATTATGGGCTGCAACAGAAGGAGATTTGTCAAAACAGGATATTATCTGTTCTAAAGAAAAGATAAATGCAGAACTTAAAACTCTAACAAAATTAATCAATGTTACAAAGTTTGTTACGCAGTTTGACAAGCCAAAACCAATAAAAGCCAAATTGACAAAAACAGATCAATTATTCATTGATTATATTGAAGGCTTAACAAAATTCTCTGATGAAAATTACAGCAAATATAATTTCTATCATCCATCATTAAAACTTAGAGACTTTATATGGGAAACATTTGCTTCACATTATATTGAATTAGTTAAATCGCGCGCATATAATCAAGACAAGAAGTTCAGCGCTGAAGAAAGCAACTCTGCAAAATACACGCTTCACTTTTTGCTTGAAAGATTATTGCATTTAGCATATCCAATTATCCCTCAGATTACAACACTAATTGCTAAAGAAAAAAATATCAATCTGCTAACTGCCGAATTTCCAAAAGCAAAAACAGGAAAATCAAAAATATCACTAATAACTTCAATAGCAGAATTCAACAGCAATGTTTGGAAAACAAAAAAAGAAAAAGGCATTTCCCTGAGGGATCATGTTGATAATATAACCCTGCCAAAAGAACTGAAAGATTTTGAAAAAGACCTAAAAGCTTGCCATAATCTTTAGCTAACATTATTAAACCTAAATCCTAAAATACATAATCTAATAGCTAAATGTTTTTAAAACACTTAATATTTAATATTAAATGTATCAAGCAAGACATTTTGAAGATATACCTCTTGAAGGAAAAACAGTTGAAGAAAAAAGAGCAATAGTTAAACAATATAAATTTCATATAGTATTGCTTCAAGATGAGCATGAAAGCTGTAATGGACATTTTAGAGATTTGGGTGCAATAAAACCCCATGGGGATGGATCATATTTATTTAAACCTGCTCCATTACCTGTAGATGAAAAACCTAAGCCTAAAATTCTTTATTATAGCGAACTACTAGGATTATCAGTTTCTTCAGGAATTGGCAGTCAACAGAAAGAAATGTTTTAATTTACTTAAAATTATTAAAATTTTCTACTAACAAACTTTTATTAAGCTATATTTCTTATTCTAATTTATTACCTAATATCATGACCGACGCAAAAACACTTGAATTTCAGGAACTTGTTGAAAAAATAACTGCCTTCAGAGGAAGGCATACAGAGTTAGTTTCAGTGCTGATTCCGGCAGATTACAATGTTAACATGGTTGTCAAGCAGCTGGAAGCTGAAAAATCAACTGCATCAAACATAAAAAGCAGAACAACAAGAAATAATGTTATTGAAGCATTAGAAAAAGTAATTCGTGAGTTAAAACTAGGACCTCAAAAATACGAAAACGGAATAGCTTTGTATTGCGGCAATATTTCTGAAGTTGAAGGCCAGACAGATATTCAATTCTTTGCCATTCATCCAATTCAACCATTAAAAACAAGAATGTACCGCTGTGACCAGACTTTTATTACCCAGCCACTAACTGAAATGACAGAAATACAGGAAGTTTACGGCTTGTTGGTAATTGACAGAAAAGAAGCAGCAATTGGATTACTTGAAGGAACTCAAATAAAACTTCTTCAGAAAATGACTTCCGGAGTTCCTGGAAAAATAAAAGCCGGTGGACAAAGCGCTGCCCGTTTTCATCGTGTTACAGAAGGCATGGCAAAAGAATTTTTCAGAAGAGTTGCAGAATCAATGAAATCTCATTTTTTTGAACTTCCAAAACTAAAAGGAATTTTAATTGGCGGTCCTATTCCTACAAAAGAAGAATTTATTGAAGAAGGGGAGCTAGTAACCGCCTTGAAAAATAAGATTATAGCTGTAAAAGACATTGGCTATGCAGATGAACACGGTTTAAAGCTCTTAGTTGAATCAGCGCAGGAAGAGCTTTCACAACAGGAAATAACAAAGGAAAAAAAGCTATTAGAAAAATTTTTTAATACTCTTGGAAAATACCCTGAAAAAGTAGCTTATGGATATTCTCCTGTAAAAAAGGTTCTGGAAATGGGAGCTGTTGATTTGTTAATCCTATCCAAGAAGCTGCAAAAGCCGATTATGGCCGAGCTTTCAAAAATAGCAGGCCAGATGGGAACAGATATACAATTTGTTTCTGACGAAACAGATGAAGGAAATCAGTTTCTTAATCTTTCAGGAATTGGAGCTATATTGAGGTATGCTGCGAATGTTTAACTAATGATTCTTTCAATCAGCTCATTAACATAATCAAAATTGCTGTCATTTAAGATTATCACATCAAAAGACTTCTTATAAACATCTAACTGCTCATCAATATTTTCATTGAGAAAACCTACCTTGATTATATTCTCATAATTAAATCCTTCAATCATTCCTAAATCTCCCAAACTATCCCCCAATAAAAAAACATTTCTTCTTGTTTTTATCTCTTTAAAAACATGAGGAAATTCTTCTAAAACAGTTTCATCTTTATTAAAAACATGAACTATATGCTCAACTTCTTTAAAATTTCCTTGTTTGTCATAACTCAGAATATTTGCAATAATATGTACATTTTTATCTAACATCTTTTCTTGGATTAAAAAAGATTCAATCAAATCTCCAACACTTGAAGAAATAATAACAATAGGTATTTGATTATATTTTAAAATACCAAAGAATTCACGAACTCCTTTTCTTAAAGAAATTTTATCTCCATCTATTAAATCCTTAGCAACTTCTTCAATAACCTTTTTATTTAAGCCGCTTTCTCCAAGAAGTTTAAAATGCTCGTACCACCACTCATACATCTTCTTTTTCTTTTCACTCATTGAAAGACTTAGATTAATTTCAATTGGATGATACTTATTATAAAGCTCATTTGCTTTCTTAGAATATTCTTTAGATAAATAAGGCCCATTTCTAATTCTAGAAATTAAAGATGGCATTTGCTCGCCGTTCGGCAGAATAAATGTTGTTATAGTCTTATCAAAATCACTCAAGACATGAAGTTTATCAGCTCCGCCTTTCTTAAATTCCTTAATTTTTCTTTCAAGCTCTTCAGGGTTAACAATAACAATATTTTTCATAAAGTCTATAAAAACAAATAGAATATAAATATATCGATAATATAATAGACGACTTTGAATAACTTAGTTTTTTAATGTCTAATGAAAAATAGAAACCTATTTCAGTGCAATCTGAGTTTCACTCAGATTGTTGTCATTTCCTT
>JAGVWP010000014.1 GCA_018304985.1 Candidatus Pacearchaeota archaeon | reverse complement strand
ATAGTAAATTTGTTCAAATTAGTGCAAGAATAATCTTGCATAACAGAGCAAGATTATCTTATTTTAATAAAATTAAATAATATATACGCAATGCTCTTTCAAAAATAAGTTATATAACTATATTATAATTATTTTTATAAACTCCAGCGACTTTTTATATTATGCCATTTGAGGTTTATAAAAAAGAGAGAATTGATTTGACTAAATATGATTTAGTATTTCATAATTTAAATTTACCACTAAGTGTTAAGAAGAAACATGTTAGTGATAATAAAAATAAGCCTGCTCTGATTCTTGATGCTAATAATAGGGGGGAATACTTTGAAGGGATTTTAAAAGTTAACGGATCTGATCCAGATGGTTACCTGCTTATTAATCCTAATTCCACCAATATAGATGGAGAAACTTTAAAATTGAAATATAAAAGTTTAGAATCTCTTCTTATTAAGAAGCCTCATGCGAGATAAATTCCAGAATTTCTTTTGCATGCCCTAAAGCCTTGACATTTTCATAAACTTTTATTATTTTTCCATTTTCTAAATTAATAATAAAAGTTGTTCGCCTGATGCCAAGAAACTTCTTTCCCATAAACTGCTTTTCTCCATAAACTCCATACTTCTTGCAAATGCTGAAATTAGGATCAGATAATAATATTAAACCAGAATTTAGCTCACAGCTTTCATGGAATTTTTTCTTTGATTTTTCATCTCCTCCGCTTATTCCAATTACCTCTGTTTTCAGTTTTTTAAATTCATTAAGTAAATTTGAAAACTCTTTTGCCTCAATCGTGCATCCAGGAGTATTATCTTTAGGATAAAAATACAAAACAATAAATTTAGATTTTACTGATTTTAAGTTGTAAACTTTTCCATCTTTATCTTTAAGTTCAAAGTTTGGAGATTTACTATTCTCTTTAAGCATGTTAGAATAAAAGACTATCAAATATATAAATTTAATAGAAAGATTTATTAAGTTATACGAACTATATTAACCATGACTACTTTAAATTATATTGATATAAAAAGAAAAGTTAAGATTCCAAATAAAGATAGTGATCAATTAGCTGAATTTTTTGGTATTTTAACGGGAGACGGATACATTGGGAAATATAGAAATAATCATGTTATAGAAATAGCAGGCAATAAACTTAAAGATAAAGATTATTTAGAAAATCATGTTTCTAAATTAATGTATAGTTTATTTAATCTCAAACCAAATATTTATTTTCGTAAGGAACAAAATACAATGTATGCAAAGATACAGTCCAAATTTATTTTAGAATATTTGATAAGTAAGGGATTTAAGATGGGAGTTAAAGGTAGAATAAATATTCCAGATTGGATTAAAGAAGAGGATAAATTAATGTTATATTTTATTAAAGGATTATTTGATACAGATGGCTGTATTTGGTTTAAAAGAAAAGAAGGAAAGTTATATCCTGGGATTACTATTGGGTCTAAAAGTGATCTTCTTCTTTTAGACATTAGACCATTTTTAATAAATAGGGGGATTAGTTCTTATTTTGCTACAATTAAATATCCTAAAGGAAGATACAAAAGTTCATTTAATGTGTATCAATTGCAGATTAACGGTTATAAAAATGTAACAAATTGGTTTCAAAAAATAGGTTCGAATAACAAAAGAAATATAGACCGTTTTAATGAAATGATAAAACTAAGAAATCTCAAAAAATTATAACTGGAGCTCCCGGGAATCGAACCCGGTACACCATGATCTTCAGTCATGTGCTCTCCCAATGAGCTAGAGCTCCATGAAAAACTTAGGAATAATGCTTTTTTAAAGGTTGTTGAGAAAGTTTAGAAAACTAGCTTTTCGATTTTTCAATTGAACTTTCAGCTAAAATGTTTAATGTATCATAAATTTTTAGTTTCAGGTCTTTTTGTGAGATTATTAATGGAAGTTCAGTGCAACCAAGTATCACAGCTTTTATACCTTTTTTATCTATGTTATTAATTATTCCAAGAAGAGTTTTTCTATCTGAAATAGAATTTTTTCCACCCATAACATTTAGAATAACTTTAGTTATAGATTTTTGTTCTTCTTTACTTGGATTTATGACTTTTATGTGGTTTTTATTTAAAATTTCTCCATAAATATCTAGTTGAAAAGTAGTTTCTGAAGCAAGTAAACCCACACTATTTATCTTATCCAATTTGAGTTTATTTGATGTTTCTTCTATTATACTTAAAATAGGTATTTTTACATTTTTTCTTAATTCATCAATAAAACAATGAACAGTATTGCATGCTATAACAATAAAATCGCTTCCAGACGATTCAAGCACTTTAATACCTTTTATTAACTGACGGAGAACTTTTTCTTGATCAACAATTCCAGTTTCATCAAAACCTTCCAAAGGCAAAGAATAGATAATCATTGGAGGATAATCTGTATCCTGTTGAGCATTATATTTCTTATGGCATATGTTAATTATCATATTGTAAAATGTAGCTGACGCTTCAGGACCCATTCCACCAAGAACCCCAATAGTTTTCATAAATTATTATATAATCTATATTTATAAAATTTTAGAATAAAATAGCGAGCCAGAAATAGGCCACATTCTGTCAAACATTGTTTCCCTTATGTCAAGATTCAATAATCTTGATATCCAAAAGTCCAAAGGACTTTTTGTTTTACTAAGGACAAACTGTTTGTGCTAACATCCTACTAAGCCCACGTTTAAAGTGGTTGCATCAGCCAAGATGCTCGTTCCAGCTGTTTCTCCAATGATTTCTCAAAGAGAGTGTCCCGTTTCTATACCAGAGCTCATCCTCACGAATGTCTGCTTTCGCAGATGGCTTTTAATGATGTGCGGACCTTCCTCAGAATTCGATACCCATATTTTATCAGTATCTGTTAATTTAATAACTGAACTCCGAAGTTAGCTATCCAGCTCGCTGAAAATATAGCGAGATGGGGGTATTTAAGGCTTTTGATTGAGGCTTTTGTATATAAAGTTTAATTTTGTTTTAATCTTGGAAGAACAGAAAACTTAATTCTATTAACAACTTGTTCAGATAAATGTCCTTGAAGTTTTCCGCTAACAATTTTAAATATCTCTGCTCCTACTTTTCCTTCTTCCTTCTTTTCTAAGATAACTGCTAAATCAAATTCAATCTTTTTATTTTCTCCAGAAAACATTGTAAATTCATGTGTAGTACTCTCACGAGTTGATTCTTGAATAGCTTCAGTTACATCTTTTAAAATTGTTTTAACAAATTCTTTTACTTCCATATTAATTTATATTTTCCATCAAATTATTTATAATTTATTTAAATCACTATCTTTCTTTTTAGTCAATTCTTCAGGTATCCTGTATTCTTCCCACCTGACTCTTTTCTTCTCAATTGTTTCTTTAAGGCTTTTCTCAACAGGAGAAGTCTTTGCATTCCCGCTTTTAACTTCAACAAAAACAACTTCATTGATATTCTTTTCATCCATTCCCTTAAAGACAAGAAAATCTATCGGCTTTCCTATAAATCTTGCTTCAGTCGGCAGATACTTGAAATTAGGCAGGAATGGAGCTAATTGCTCTGAAAATTGCCCACCTAAAACTGCTCTGGATTTTAAAATAGCATCTTTCCTTTGCTGGGGCATCAAATCATTCTCCCATTCAGCATGCTTTCTTTGAGCACCTATTTTCTGCCCTATCCAGAAAGCCACAAATACAGCTATCAATCCTATCACTAAAATTATGATTGTTGTTGTGTCTGCCATTTTTATCTTAAAAGGTCGAATATCATATTAAGAAGAATGAAATGCCTTATAAAAAGGTTATTAAATTAAGAGTTCTTAGATTTTTTATGGAATATCAACCAAGAAAGAAGAAAGGAGAAACAATAAAACCATCAAGAAAATACTCTATAAAAGAAATCCCATTAAGCGATGGAACAATAATTGGAGTTTTTGAAGGAGATAGGGGATTTATTAAAGATCATGATATTATAATAAAATATAAGGAAAAAGGAAAGCAAATTAGAACGCCAAAACATATTCATTGGGTTATTGATTTACTTATCAAAAAACAATACAAACCCGAACTTACTTTAAAATTCATGAAATATCTTAGAGAAATGTATGAAAGAGTTGAAGGTTTTAAAAGTAAAGAAGATAGAGCTAATTTTTTCTTAAAAGAAACAGCACCTGAAAAATTAAAGCCGTTTGAAGAATTAAATACCTATGGGGAATATAAAGTAGAATTTATCGGACATCTCATTGAATTAATGATTAAAATGGAGAAAAATACCTCTCCAGAAAAACCAGCAAGAGTTTTTAAAGAATTGATGGATGCAATGATTCAAGAAAAAGAAATATTTGTTATCGTAAGTAAAGCAACCCAGATTGGTTAATCCTTAAATTCCTCAAATATAACCTTTGATGATTCGTCAGATAATGTTTTTTGGCTTTTTTGTAATCTTTTTTTAATTACCTCTTGATATTTTTTATTAATTTCTATACCTATAGAATTCCTGCCATAATATTTAGCTACTACAGAAGTTGTACCAGAACCAACAAAGGGATCTAAAACTATATCTCCTTCATTAGTAGATGATAAAATAACCCTTTTTAATAATTCAAATGGCTTTTGTGTTGGATGATCTCCGGCCCATTTTTCATTTTTTGGTGTTAAAGGGATTGACCATACATTTCTCGTTTGTTTCCCCTTAGGATTTAAAGGATCTTCTATAAAGTCTTTAGTCCATTGGTAATTAAATTTCCATTTTTTTCCGTCTCCATTTTTTGTTGCCCATATTAAATGCTCTGTGCTTTCTGTAAAAAATCTACATGTAATATTTGGTTGGGCATTTGGCTTAAACCAAACAATACTATTATTAATTTTAATTTCTGGATGGAATTGTTGAATAATAAATCCAGTCTGGTAAATATTATGAAAACTTCCAGAAACCCAAAAACTCCCCCCATGTTTTAAAATTCTAAAACACTCGTTAATCCATTCTTTGTTAAATTTAAAAAAATCGTCCTTAGAAAACATATCCCAATCCTCTTGCATGGTTACATGTTTACTGTATTTCCATGCCAATCCATTTTTTTTAGACATATTATAAGGAGGATCTGCAAAAACTAAATCAATAGAATTATCTGGGATACTCTTTAAAACCTTTAACGCATCACCAAAAATTATTTTATGTTCTGTCTCCATTTTCCCTCTCTTTTAATTAAATTTATTATATCAAGCTATTTTATAACTTTATCTATATTATTTCTCCCCTTCCACTCTTCCCAAAAACTCCACAAAATTCCAACCCAGACATAAACAATAATACTTGTTAATAAACCTAATGCAAACATTTCTTTATGAAGACATTGATAAACCATAATATTAATAGACGTCTACTATATATAAATCTTTCGACGTCTAAATATTTATAAAGTAGTGGTAACATATATACTTATGAAATTACAGAAACATCCCAGTAGAAAATCAAAAAAGGGTGAAGATTATTTTAAATATGAAGTTATATTACCAAAAGATGCTGTAGAAAAGGCAGGTTTTCGTGATGGCGATGAGCTTGAAGCGGAAGCAAAGAAAGGAGAGATAAAGTTGAGGAGAAAATGATAGATACTACAATTTTTAAATTAACTCAATTGACAACTTCCACAGCTAGTGTTATAATGGGAGGATTGATTGCAATAAATAAGGATGTAAGTGATGGGATTGTTTATCTATTTTTTGGAGCAATATTTACTATAATACTTAGGATGATAGAACAATTGATATTTGAGCATAATGTTTATCACGGAAATTACAGATAATTTTTTCCCAAGCTTTTACTCCCCTAAAATTACTTGCCACTATTTTGAAATCCTAGCGCTTATAAATAAAGCTATATACTGAAATATATATTTTAGAGTGATATTGTTTTTAAATGATTTTTTGCTTTTTATTCTAGGAGGTGGTAAATGAGAGTTAAAGTTCTCTTTGAAAACAAAAAGGGATCTTCCAGACTACTCGAGAGGAACTTTGAAATTATCAAAGACCTTATCCAAAAATACCCAAATGCCCTTTGGAGAAGATATAACAAGAATGGACAAACAGGCTACGAATTGCAGATATAAATCCTTATTTTATTTTTCTTTTTTTAATTTTTAGTTAGATTTTATAATCTTCTTTATCGTTTTCCTCAATAAAATCCATAATTTCTTTTTTCATGCTTGGATTTAGGGAGACATGCCATTCTCCGGTAGAGGGTTTCATTAATAAAAATCTTTGATTTAATAATAACTTCACCGCTTGATTTATCTGCTTTTTGCCCTTTGCAGTTTCTCTTATGTACAATGGCAAACTTTTTGCAACTCTTTTAAGTTCTGAATGAGCTCCTCCCCATTTGTCCATATTGGCAAGTCTTTCAAGAAGCAGTTTTGCAATTAGTTTTACTTCATTATCTCTTGGCATACCTATTAAAATCTTTTATAATATATAAATTTAAGACATTTAGAAAACTACTAAAAAAGTATGATGTTATTTCATAACAAAAGATTTATAAATGCCCTATTCCAATATAAATTATTAAAATTAGACAACAAATAAATATGGAAGAAACAAAATTTATCAGATATGTAGGAGATTCTCCAGTTTCAAGAATATTAGATTTCTTGATTATAGGCAGAGATTTTGACTATTCATTAAGCGATATTGCAAGAAACTCGGGGGTTTCTTGGACAACATTATATAGAGTATGGCCCCAGTTGGTAGAAAATAAAATAATAATTCCAACTAGAGTTATAGGCAAGGCCAAATTATTCAGGCTAAACAGCCAGAATGAAGTAGTAAGAAATTTAGTTATATTATATAAAACAATTTTAAAAGCAGAAACAAATATTAGTTCTAGAAAATTAAAAAAGATGGAAAGGATTGTTGCTTAGTTCTTGTTACTACTTTTAAATTTAAATAAGAGAAAGATTTAAATATACATAATTTCTAGAAAAAGTATGGAAACAGCAATACAAAATGAAGGGTTAGTTGTGAGAGTTGGAAGAACAGAATTAGATGCTTTGCATAGGGATGGGAAAAGAACTTTTATTTATCCGCCTTACAAAGCTAGTTCTTCTGTTGAAGTTGCCCAAGCAGTCCATAAAGAAAAACTCGATTTTCCTTTAATGGATGAAAATGTTTCTTTAGTTTATGGTGCATGGCAGAATCCAAATGAGAAATATTCTGCAGAAGTAATTGAAACATTAAAAAACTCTTTTGTTTTAGCAACTAATGGGTTGTTTTATCTTCCTAAAAAAGAAGGAGATGAAGTCCATGATGGAGTTTTAATTGATGATAATTTTGATGTAAGGAATTTGAGAATATTAAGAGAGGATAGAGAGAGATTGTTAGTGTATAAATCTAGTTTGATGACTAAGCTTAATGCAAATGATCCAAGAGTAAGATTTGTTCCTTTTGGTTATCCAACAGGAAAAGTTGATAATTTATCAAATCATTCTTTAGTTGTGGGATTAGCGGGAGAAGATGGATCGGTTAAATTAGATGAAGTAGCTAATATATATAAAGAAAAATATAGATTAAATCCTTATGTTTCTTCTTTTAGTAATATTGATACAGAAGATTTAAGAATATCGGCTTTGAATTCCAACTGGGGTGGCGATAGACTTAACATTCATGGCAACTTCCATGATGATTATAGGGGCAGCTGTGCTTTTGGGGTACAAAAGTAAGCGCCTTCGGCGCTTCGCAAAAAAATTCTAGAATAATTATATTTATTAATTAGTTCTTTTTTATTATCCTGTCTTAGTGAGGTTAAAAACCTATGAGCTAGGGCTACACGCCTATTAATCAGCGCATCATTAAGATTTATTTTAAGTCATGAAATTCAACTGCAACATTAAGTAAACTTTAAGCTGAAATATGAAGCAGTGGTGCTCTGTCTTTAAGAACAAAATTTTGAAGGCACTAAGAGATCCTTTTTAGGATAGATTAAGAGGCTACACAGTTGCTCGGCTTTGAATTCCAACTGGAATGGCAATAGACTTAACATTCATGGCAACTTCCATGATGATAACAGGAACAGCTGTGCTTTTGAAATAGCTCTAGCGCTAAGACTTTTGATTATTTTTTATTGGCTCTTTTTCTTTTTAATATTCTAATACCTTTTCCTCAATTATATGTGAAATTGGCTTTCCGGTTTTTGCTTTTATTTCTTTAAGTTTATTTATTGTTCTGACAGATAGAGTTACATCTATTCTTTTCCTTTGAGATGGAAGCTCTCGAGTTTTATCATAATTTTCGAGAGCTTCGAATAAGTGCTTGTATTTTTTCAATATTCTTCTATGTTCTTTTTTTATATTATTTGATTGCATTTTTTAGCCTCCATTCTATATTTCTTATATTAGTTATATTATTTTTAGCTATTGAAGTTATATGGTGTAATAATAAATCCTCATCAACCTGCTTATTATACTCACTCGCAAAAGATAATGCCAAAAACATTGTAGTTCTTTTATTGCCATCACTAAAAGGGTGATCGACTAAGATTGCCCTAAATAAATAAGCTAGTTTCTTATAATCTCCTATCTTATTATTTTCTAACATTTCAAATGCAAAATCCAGACTTGAGACACTTCTTATATTGCCTCCGAATCCATGATTTATTCTAATAAGGTCTTCCTTACTAATTTTCATACACATAAATATTGGTAAGGTAGTATTTAAATCTTTCTTTTTTTACCATTATTTATGAAAATCTTCATAAAAACCTACGGATGCCAGGCAAATATTAATGATTCAGAGCTTTTGGCAGGGCGATTGTTGAGGGAAGGCAATGAAATAGTTGACAATGAGTCTGAAGCAGATAAGATAATTGTTAATACCTGCTCTGTGAAGAACAAAACCCAGTCTAAGATACTGCATTATATTTCTGAAATTGAAAATAAACCAGGTAAAAGAAAAAGGGAAATAGAAGTGGGAGGTTGTCTTGTTAAAACCCGGGATTTAAACTCTAAGTTTCCAGACATAAAAATAATTGATACAATAAACACAAATAAGCTAGATTCAAATATACCAATTTTAAGGCATAATAATGAACTGGCTATTATTCAGATTTCTCAAGGTTGCTTAAACTCTTGCACTTTCTGCGCAACAAAATTAGCAAGAGGAAACTTAAAAAGTTATAGAATAGGAGATATAAAAAGACAGGTTGAAAAAGCAGTTAGTGAAGGATGTAAAATTATCTATCTTACTTCACAGGATAATGGCTGTTATGGAAGAGATATTAAAACAAACCTTCCAGAGCTATTAAACCAATTAACAAGTATTGAAGGTAATTTTAAGATAAGAGTGGGCATGATGAATCCGTGGCATTTAAGAAAAATTCTTCCACAACTTATTAATGCGTATAAATCAGAAAGAATTCAGAAATTTATTCATATTCCTGTGCAATCAGGTTCTGAAAAAGTGCTGAAAGATATGAAACGAATTCATACTGTTGAAGAATTCAGGCAAGTAGCAGAAGAATTCAGAAAAGCTTTTCCAAGAGAAAAATTCCCAGATTCAACAATTGCTACTGATGTAATTGTTGGTTTTCCAAGCGAAACAGAAAATTATTTCCAAGATACTCTAAAACTAATAGCTGAAATCAAGCCCGAAGTTTTGAATATCTCAGCATTTTCATCAAGACCAAAAACCCCAGCCTCAAAGCTGAAACAGCTTTCATCAGAAACCGTTAAACAAAGAACAAAATTACTTAATGAGTTGTATTTAAGTTATAGAAAGAAGATTATTCATCCAATTAAAATTTTAGCATAGAAAAGTTTAAATAGTAGATTTCTTATAAATTAGTAATAAAAATACTAAAAATTAAGAAAAATACTAAAGAAATATAGGAGATACAAAATGCAGCTAAGCAAACTTGAGAATGGGGTTTATGGGGAATTAAGAAAGAATAAAATGGTTCTATTTAAAGCAAGGGATTTATGCGCGCTTTTAAAAATTGACAAGGTTAAAGCATATAATATTATAAAAGCCCTTAAAAATAAAGGAGTTATAATCAAAATAGGGGGAAGCTATTTTGCCTTTAAAGATGCTAACGAGTTTTCTATTGCTTCAGGCATTCACTGGCCGTCTTATATTTCTTTTTGGTCTGCTTTAAATTATTACGGATTAAGCGATCAGATGCCAAAAGAAATTTTTCTTGCAACTGCTAAATATACAAAGAATATGGGGAAATTTAAGTATATAACATTGTCAAAAAAAAGATTTTTTGGATATGCCCAAATAGGAGATATTGTGATTGCAGACAAGGAAAAAGCAGTTATTGATTCATTATTGTTGCCAAAATATGCTGGAGGAATCAGAGAAATAATTAAATCCATCAATTCCGGCTTTAATGAATTGAATATAAAAAAACTATCAGATTATGCTGTTAAAATAGAGAGCAAGGCGGTTTTAAGAAGGCTCGGATTTATTTTAGAGGAGATTAATTATAAGGAAAAAGAACTTAAAAAATTAGGGAAGAATATCGGAAAAGGTTATGAGCTTCTTGACCCTAATCTTCCAAAGAAAAATAATTTAAACAATAAATGGCTTTTAGACATAAATATTTAGCTAGAATGATATCTTTACAAGAGCTTGCTGAGATTAAGGAGAAAAGAAAAACAAATCTTTACTATGAAGAAAAAGAATATTTGCAATATATTTTCCTTAATGCCATTTCAAAATATTCTGATAGTTTTGTTTTTAAGGGAGGAACATGCTTAAGAATATGCTTTGGATTAGAGAGGGCTTCAGAAGATCTTGATTTTAGCGCAGATTTGCCGGCTAAAGAAATTAAAAAACTTGTTGAAAAATGCTTGAATGATTTTAATATGCTTAATATTCCTTTTGAAATTTACTCTGAAAAAGAATTTAAAGGCAACTTAAGAATTGAGGCGAGATTTAAAGGGCCGCTTTTTAACGGAAATTCTGCTTCAACAAACACATTAAAAATTGACTTTAATAAAAGAAAAGTTAAAAATAAGGCAGTTAAAGTTGTTCAGAAGTTATTTTCAGATATCCCTTTATTTACTATTATCGCATTGGATGAAAATGAAATACTTGTTGAGAAAATAAGAGCTTTAATAAACAGGGCAGAGCCGAGGGATTTATATGATGTTTGGATGCTTTTGAAAAAAGGCGTGAAAATAGACAGAAAACTTCTTTTTTCCAAACTAAAAGAGGAAAAAAGCAAGATATCTAATTTAAAATTCCCTTCCAGGCAGGAATATGAAAGAAACTTAAAAAATTTAGTTATTAATCTGCCTTCTTATGAGCAAGTTGAGAAGGATATTTCTAAGGAAATAAGAAAATTAAGAGAAAAGAGTTAGAGAGAAAGTTGGCCTTTGTTAAGTAAATTATCTCAAGAAATTCTCAGCCAATTGAGTATGATAAATAATCTCAAATAAAGATAAGGAATTGACTTCAATAATTGTATCAGAAAATCTGTCTCTTAATGAAGAAAGATATTCTTTTAGTTCAAGATTGTCATTTGTTAATACTGTGAATATATAATCGTATTCTCCTATTATTTTTGTAGAATAGGTAATTTTTTTATCAGATTGAAAGAATTTTTGAAGCTCTTTTTCTGATTTGGAATTTTTAGGGTTTATTCTTAAAAATATATTATTAATCTGATAGCCAATATTAGGCAGATTAATCATCGTTCTAAATCCCAATATTATGCCTGAATCAATTAATTTTTGAATCCTTTTTCTTATAGCTACATCTGTTAATTTTACTTTTTCAGCTATCTGCCAGCTGGAAATTGTGCAGTCGTTTCCCAGCATTACTAGTATTTTCCTGCCTATTTCATCTATCTCTATTTTTTTGTCTATTGAAGGCATGCTGATTATATTATTCTCTTCAGATTTGTTTGAAAACAGCGATTTAAAAGAGTCTTTTATCTCTTTTACCATTGTCAATAAAGAAGATTTTAGCTTGTAACTACCAAAAATATTATTAATATCCTCAATGTATTCTGATAATTCATTAATATTCTTTACATTAAATCCAATAATAAAATCATAATCTCCTCCAAGCCTACCTATGTATTGAGTTTTTGTGTTTTGCTTCACTTTTTCTAAGACTTTTTTCTCAGATTCTTTTGTTAAGCTTATAGTTTGTATTAATATAATATAACCTCCATAAATAAAATTGGAAATATTTATTCTTGCCTGATAATTTGTTATAATGCCTTTTTCCTGCAGTTTCTTTAATCTATAATCAAAGACCTCTCTGGATATGTATAGCTTTTTTGCTAATTTGTTATGCGACTCTCTGGCATCTTCAGATATTTCATAAATTATCTTTCTGTCCACTTCATTTATTTTATCCATATTACAACTAATATAACTAATTTAGTATATAAAGTTATCTTTTGTAAATTTTATCTATAATAAGTTTAATATATAGAACTTATACATCTACTTCTAAGGAGTAAAAATGAAAACAAAAAGATTAAATGAACTAATGAGAAAACTAGAAATGGAAGTTGAATTACAGCCATTGCTAGATTCAAATGCTAATAGCGAATGGGGTTATGCAAGGTTATCTAGAGCTGTTGACAATTGTCTTAGGCTTTATGATCTTAGTAAAGATTATATTTGTGGTGCTGAAGCTAAAAAGTATAATGGAGTTTGGGGCTATCGTAGAAGTCCTAGATATATTGCAAAGAGTAGCGGTAAACCTACTATCCTTGGTAAAATTGATGAATCTGCCGACTTATTTAGAAAGTATTATGGCATCGGATGTGAAAGTCAAGAATTAGATGAGGTTGCAATAGAATTTTTAGGAGGCAAGAAATATAGAGAAAGAGTTAGTCATGAATTAAAAGAAGCCAGAAAATATGCACAATATGCCAAGTTACATATGAGTGAGGAAGAATATAATTCAAGATGTAAAGGAATAAAATATATAAAAGAACGCTCTGAAAGAACTCTTGAAGACGCTAAAAAATATTGTTTAGGAAAAATAGATCAAGTTACGAAAATGTTAAAAATGAATCATAAAAGAGATATATGGTATGGAACTTTAGGAGGAAGATAAAAATGTGGAGCGATGATGAAAAATATGTCCCTAAAACAAGAAAGATATGGAGAAAACTAAAAGAGATTGGTCTAGAGACTACTCTCATTGTTTCAATGGGTTTGTGTGCTATTGGACCATTCTTAATAATTGCGAAAGGAGTCCATGATAATAGGACTCTTGATAGAGTAGAAATGCATGTAGACGAATCTATTCTGTATGGAGGAGACTTAGAATTAAGAATGTATGAAGATGTTAATGTAATGAAGAATAAAGAAAAAAATTTTATTAAATCCACAAACAGTGTTTTGATTTTTAATAAACCTGGTCTCTATTCAGTTGAAGGTTGGACTTCCATTTATAGAGGATCAGATAAAAAACTTTAGATGTTGTGAGTTATGATATTAAAAATGTTCCTTCAAATAGAAAATTGGATTTAACAAATGTTCCTGTTAAAAGATTGGAATTTACAAGGTATACTGAAGGAAGTTCAAGATTAGAGAGAGATTCTGCAAAAGTAGTTCATTATGCTCCTCTGAATTCTGGATCATTTAATGTTCAAGAAGTTACTCCTAATTAGATTTATAAAAAATAGTTAGAAATAAAAACTTGAAAAACTTGGTAAAAGGAGAATATGAAAACACCAAGAGTAGAAACAAGAAGATTAATACTAAGAAACCCATTGCCTAGCGATGCTAAAACATATTCAAAAGCAGAGATATCATATTATTCAACTGGCAAGATTAATACTGAAGAAAAGGCAAGGAAACATATTAAAAAATCCTTAAAGGATAAACAAAGCTTTGAATGGGGTTTATTTTTAAAAGAAAATGGAGAGCTTATAGGAATTGTTGAACTTGATCATTTATCATGGTTTAATCATAATGCGGGAGAAATGTCCCATCACATAAAGAGAAAATATCAAAAACAGGGTTATGGAACAGAATCTGCAACAGCTTTAATTAACTATTGTTTTAAAAAAATGAATTTAAAAAAGATTTATGCAGATACAAATCCAGATAATAAAGGCGCACAAAAACTTTTAAAAAAATTAGGCTTTAAATTAGAAGGAAGAATTCGGGAAAGGCATTTTATTAATGGGAAGTGGGTTGACGAACTTGATTATGGTTTATTAAAAAGAGAGTGGAAGAAATGACCTTCTTAAAAACTTTAATAAAACATAGCAACATTTATATACCCTTTGGTATATAAATATACTAAATGATACAAAAATGTAGCCTTATGAATGTAGCAGAAGTATTCTTTAAAGAGCCAACTAAAGTCCATTTTATAAAAGAAATAAGCAGAAAAATAAAATTAGCTCCCACTTCTGTAAGAGTCCATATTAAGACTTTAAAAAAAGAAGGCATTATAATAAAAAAAGAGGCTTCTCCATTTAATGGGCTTGTTGCTAATTTGGATAGCAGTAAATTTATATTTTATAAAAGAGCATCTAATCTTTTTTCTTTGTTTAATTTAAGAGAGGCTATTATCAATTCAATTGCTCCAAGTGCCATAATATTATTTGGCTCATACAGCATGGGAGAAGATACAGAAGACAGCGATATAGACTTTATAGTATTAAGAAAAACAAAAAAAGAGATAAATATTCAAGAATTTGAGAAATCGCTCAATAGAAAAATACATATAACTTATTTAAATAATATCAATGAGTTAGATGTGAATGTAAAAGAAAATGCAAAAAGAGGCGTGATAATATATGGTGGATACTAATGAAATAAAAAAGACTCCAGACAAGCTAAGGGCAAAAGACCTTATAGAAATGGCTAAAGAAAGGCTAAAAATAATTATTCCAGCTACTCCCAAGGAAACAATGTATAAATTTCTGGAAGAGTATTATGAAACAGCGGTTCAGTTGATAACAGCTCTTATGTATAGTGAAGGGCTTAAAACTTTAAATCATATTGGCTTAATTCAATACCTGAAAAAATACAATGAATTTTCAAAACAAGAAATATTTATTTTAGACCAAATGAGAAAGTTCAGGCATGGGACTATTTATTACGGGAGAAAAGAAAGCGGCGATTTTTTCATAAACAATGAGGAAGCAATAAAAAGGATAATAAATAAACTTTTGAAAATAAGTGAGAGACTAAAATGACAATCCGAAAAGCAACAAAAAAAGATATTGAAAAAATAAATGAGATTTATGCAGAAGGCATAATTCAAGAGCTTGAATTTCAATATCCTAACAAGCCAAAAAGCAAAATAAAAGAATATGCGAAAGAGGAGATTAAATATCATAACCAAACCGTAAATAAGAACATAAAAGACAGGAAACAATACTGGATTGTTCTTGAAGAAAATAATAATATAATTGGTTTTGGAAGCGCTTATATCAAAGGCAATAAGGGAGTTACAGAAAGCATCTACATTGCAAAAGAATTTAGAGGAAAAGGCTACGGATCAAAAATTCTTAAAAATCTTATAAGTTGGATAAATTCAAAGAAAGTCAAGCATATTGAAACAAATATTCTTACTGGAAATGAACCTTCAATTAAATTGCATGAAAAGTTTAGATTCAAGCCTTATTTGTTGAGGATGAGGCTGAGATGAACATAACAATAACTGGTCCGAGATCTGTTGGAAAAACTAGTGTTTCAAAGCTATTAGCTAAAAAACTTAAATTAAAATACATTTCCTCTGATGATATTGGTGAAAGGGCTTTAAAAAAACAAGGAGGATTGGACAAAGCTATAAAATCAGGCATAATCAAAGAATTTATCAAAAAAAATGGATATAATCTTATTACTGATGTTTATCGTAAGGAAAAAAATTTAGTCATTAATCTGCCTTCTTACACACAAGTTGAGAAGGATATTTCCAAGGAAATAAAGAAAATAAGAGAAAAGAGTTAGAAAGAAAATTCCTGCTAGTGAGATTAAGATAAAATAAACCCCTATTTCTTTTCCTATAGAAACCTTTAAATATAACCCTAATTATAGTTATTATAACCCATATATAGGTTATAATTAAAATGAGAGAAAGACCAAGACTATTAGGATTTCTTGAGCATAATCAGGAAGCAAGAAAGATATTTGGAGAGCGGGAGCTGGATATAATTAAAAAACAGCTGAAAGGGATTAATTTAACTCAGTCTGAAAAAAATAGGCTATCCAGAGATATAAGAAAAAAACTTGAGTTTATTGAGAAAATCGCAGGATTTGAAAACGAATTTAAATTAAAAAAAGGTTCTGAAATCAAATATCTTATTAATAAAGTGGTTGAAGTTATTTTACACGATAAATTAAAAGATAAAATAAAAAGAGTTTTATTATTTGGTTCTACTGCTAAAAATGAGAGAATTTTCAGGTCAGATATTGACATAGCTGTTGAATTTGATGAAATAACTAATGAAGAAGCATTTAATTTTAGAGTGAGAATTGCAGGGGAGTTTTCAGATGATAAAGTTGATGTTCAGGTATTTAATATTCTGCCTGAGAAAATTAAAAAATCTATTTTAAATAATCATAAAGTGTTATATGAAAATGAGTGAAGAAAATATAAAGGAAGACAAAATTGAACAAATTGAGAGTTATATTCAGGAATTAGAAGAGATAATTCCTGGTAGTTATGAAGAATATATGAGTAATTATATATCAAGAGCTGCTTGCGAGAGATATTTTGAAAAAATTATTGAAGCAGTTGTTGATTTAGCTTTTATAGTAATCCGGGAAAAGGAATTAAATGTTCCGAAAGACGAAAACTCTTCATTTTTTGTTCTTTCAGATAAAAAAATAATATCCGAGGATTTAGCAAAGGAACTAAAAGAAGCTAAAGGTATGAGAAATATAATTGCACATGAATATGGAAAGATTGATGATGGGCAAGTATTTAATTCAGTTTCAAATGAGTTAATTCCAGATGTTCTTGAGTTTGTTAAATGTGTGAGGGAGTTGAGATGAAACTTTTTGAAAAAGAGGAATTAAAAATATTATATATCTCCTATAAAGAATATCAGAAACTTTCTCATATAAATTAGGCAAAGATATAGTATGCTTTCAGAACAATTTTGAAAATACTGCAATAACTTTCCATGACTTATTCGCTTGATAGGTTAATATTCCTAGTTTAAGTAATTTTAACTTGGTTTTGATGTTAAAGGTTATTGCTTAATTCACTAATTTTATAAACCCATTTCCTCTCGTATTTTCATGCCTAAACTTAACAATAGTTCAGTAGAAATCATGGCGCCTGCAGGAAACTTTGAAAGTCTGGCATCTGCAATAAAAGCTGGAGCTGACAGTGTTTATTTTGGAGTTGAACAGCTGAACATGAGAGCAAGAGCTGCTAACTTTACACTTAATGACTTGCCAAAAATTATGAAAACCTGCCAGAAAGCCAATGTTAAAACATATCTGACTCTGAACACAATTATGTACGATCACGACATGAATTTAATGAAGAAAATCTGCGATGCAGCCAAGAAAGCAAAACTAACAGCTGTAATTGCAAGCGATATTGCTGCTATAAATTATGCAACAGAAATAGGTTTAGAGGTACATATGTCAACTCAAGTAAATATTTCAAATATTGAAGCTATTAAATTTTATTCTAAGTTTGCAGAGGTAATTGTTCTGGCCAGAGAGCTAACATTACAGCAGATAAAATCTATATGCAGTGAAATAAAAAAACAGAACATAGAAGGGCCTAAAGGAGAGCTAATTAAAATTGAAATTTTTGCTCACGGAGCTTTATGTGTTGCAGTTTCTGGAAAATGCTACATGTCTCTTGCAACTTATAATGCTTCTGCAAATCGCGGAGCCTGCTTGCAGAATTGCAGGCGTAGTTATAGGGTAATTGATGAAGAAACAGGAGATGAATTAAGAATTGAAAACAAGCAGGTAATGTCTCCAAGTGATTTATGCA
Source organism: Candidatus Pacearchaeota archaeon (assembly GCA_018304985.1). Lineage (GTDB taxonomy): Archaea > Nanobdellota > Nanobdellia > Pacearchaeales > GW2011-AR1 > JACPLR01. The sequence goes on along the minus strand of JAGVWP010000014.1, from coordinate 4,097 downwards.
CAATCGGATTTATTGATAAACTGTTGGATGCAGGAGTCTCTGTATTAAAATTAGAAGGAAGAGGAAGATCTGCTGATTATGTTTACACAGTTGTTAAATGTTACAAACAGGCTGCTGAAGCTTATCTAAATGGAGATTATACTAAAGAAAAAATAGATGCATGGACTAAAGAATTAGAAAGTGTTTACAACAGAGGATTTTGGCAGGGAGGTTATTACCTAGGAAAAAAACTTGGAGAATGGAGTGGAGCTTACGGAAACAAAGCAACAAAAGAAAAAGTGTTTGTAGGAATTGCAAAACACTATTTCCCTAAAACAAAAATCGGGGAGTTTTTAATTCAGTCTGAGAAAATAAATGTTGGAGATGAAATTATAATTACAGGTAATACAACAGGAGTTGTTCAAGCTAAAGTTGAATCAATGTTTGTTAATGACAAGCAATTAACAAGTGCAAAACAAGGAGATACAATAACAATAAAAATTCCAGAACGAGTAAGAGAAAATGACAAGTTATATGTTGTTGTCCAGAAAGAAAAACTTCAGGAGAACAATGCTTTGAAAGTAATTAATCCTTCTGAATAGAGTCTTTTAACTTACATTAACCATAAGCAAAACCTTTAAATAGTCTTGTTATCTTAAATAATAACACGTGTTATCTAAATTAATAACTTATTAAAATGGAAATAAAAGACATAAATATTAAGCTTCCAAAAAATGCAGAAAGCTTGGAGAAATTCTATCAAAATTGCGAGATAAGAAAAAAATTTATCTCCGGAAATAAGCAATTTTCAGAGAAACATCTCAAAAAAGCAAAGCACGATTTATATCGTACCATAAGGGAATTTGAAGATAAATGCTGGGACTGGACTGTAATTAAAGCTTATTATGCAATTCATCACTCCGGAAATGCCTTGCTTTTAAGAAAAAAAGGATTTTTCTGCAAAGACCATTCCTGCCTGATTGTTGCGCTTAAATACCACAACTTGATCGCTGATGAATTATTTAATGAACTCTCCAAGCTTCATGAATCATTATCTGATGCTCTTGGTTTTGATTTGACCTTTCAATTAAGAAAGCTTGGTCAGTATGATGTTGATGAATGGGAAAATATAAAGGAAAGCGATGCTTCAATTGTAATATCTATAGCTAAAAAATTTGTTTCTTTTGTTGAAAATGCCTAATTTAATCAATAAATCGCAGATTAAAATTATTGAAATAGTTTTCAAGAATCCGGGAATTAATCTTAGGGAGATTATAGCAAAAACAAGATTGTCGCCGAATTATGTTTCTGATTTTGTCAATCAATTAGTTGAAAGAGGAATTTTTAAGGAAGAGAAATTAGAGAAAAAGAGGGTTTATTTGAGAAGGTTCTATTTTAATTTTAATTCGTCTCTTGCAATGAATTTGTTTAGTTTAGTTAAGGAAGAGCAAAAAGAAGAGTTCTTTAACAAGTATAAAAATCTTAAGCCGGTTTTTGGCCAGTTTATTAATGAAATTAAAGGCATAGATTTCTTGCTTGTTTACGGCAGCTACTCAAGGCTTGCTGCTGAAAAAGACAGCGATATTGACATTCTTATTGTTGGGAATATAAAAAACAAGGATAAAATCCGGGAAATATTTGTTAGCTTGAATATTGATACAAGCATAAAAATTGAAACTTTGAAAGATTTTAAGAGAAAAATCAGCGATCCGTTGCACCAACAAATACTAAAGGATCATATCGTTATTTATGATTCCGGAAGATTTATCAATGCCTTGAAGAAATTAAATGTGGTGAATCCGAGTGAGTGAATTAATTCTTATAGAAAAGCTTAAATATAGTAAAAATACTATAATATTATAGTAAAATAGCTATAATAGATTATTAAGCCAATTTATAATAAAAACATAAAATGCACCTGAAAAAAAGCCATGTGGAAATAATGAACTTATATAGAAAGGACATTTTTCTAAGCAGGACTATAAGGGAAATATCATTTCTTTTAAAAAAAGATTATCCAAACACCTATAATTCAATTATTGAGCTTTATAAAAATAAGATTATAAAAATTAAGAAAGTGGGAAAATCAAAAGTTTGCGAGCTGAATTTAAATTTTGAGGCAGTTTCTCTGCTGTCTTTTTTAGATGAGCAGGAAGCATTATCTAAAAAAATACCTAATATTGATAAGGTTCTTGATCTTAAAGAATTTATTGATGATATAATTCTAGTTACTGGAAGCTATTCAAAAAACACCCAAACCTCAAAATCTGATATAGACTTAGTTATAATAACAAAGGATGATGCTTTCAAAAAACAGAAATTGCTGGAAAATCTCACAGCTCTATTTCATCCTAGAATGCATGCAATAGTTATAACCCAGAAAGACTTTATAGGCATGCTTTTGGATAAAAAAGCAAATTTCGGAAAAGAAATATTTAATAGTAAGCTTATTTTTAGGAATACATCAAGATACTATGGATTAATAAAAGAGGCGATTAATAATGGTTTCAGAGGTTGAGCTTTATCTAATTAGGGCAGAAGATGAATTTTTGCTAGCTTCTACAGATATGAAGCTTTCAACAGATGCTGAAACTAAGAAAAAACTTGGAGTTCCTATTGAGAAGACTTTTTTTCATTCAGTTATTTCCCACTCTTATTACTCAATTTTTCATTCAGCAAAAGCTTATTTATTAAGCAAGGGGATAAAAACAAAGGTTCCAAACGAACATAAGAAAACCTATTTGAAATTAAAAAAATTAGTAAGAAAATGAATTCTTTCAGAAGAATTGCTTAAAATATATATTAATGAATTGGAAAAAGCGGATAATTTGCTTGAAATATTCAAGACAGAAAAAGGCAAGAGAGGAACCTTTACTTATAACATAAAATCAGAAGCAAACCAGCCTTATGCACAGGAATCTATTAATAATGCACAAATATTTGTTTCATCTATTAAGTCCATAATTGAAAATCAGAGCAAAGAAAAGGAAGAGTTAAATTAACCTAAAAATATAGACATCTTTATGTCTACTCTAGATAAAAATTGCGAGTTATGGTGGACATAAAAGTTATAAGTTAAATGTGGTGAATCCGAGCGAATAGAGTCTTCTAATTAACAAACCAAAAAGTTTATAAATTATAACAATTATAATTATTATAAGCATTATAATATAACAAAAATGGAAAACACAACAATTGCAATATCAAGAGAAGTAAAGGAAGGAATAATAGAATTTGGGAATAAGGGAGAAACTTACTCTGATATATTAAAGAGGTTGATTAAAAGTGCAAGAGAAAGGCAACTGCATGATTTATTGATGAGTGATGAAAACACTGTTTCTATAGAAGAGGCAAGGAAAGAGGTTGAAAAGAAATGGTCAAGATCGAAATAACTCGATCTTTATTAGAGGAAATAAAAAAGAAATTTAGAGCTGAATCACATGAAATTATTGACTTAATAGAGTCGCTTGAAGATAACCCCAATAAAGGAAAAATTGTCGGACAGGTTAATGGAATAGTAATAAAAGAGGTAAGGTATAAATCATACAGGTTTTATTTTATTACAGACGGATATAAATTAAAGCTTCTGGAAAAAGGAGAGTTAATTGGTATTTTAATTAAATTTGTCAGGATGTCTGATAAAAAAGACCAGCAAAAAATTATTGATGAGATCAAACATATTTTAAGGGTTTTTGGAGAGCAGAAGTTTGAATAATTTATATTATTTATTCAAAACTTTAATATACTCCCCATCTTTTCTTCTTTTACCTTTAAATGTCCCTCAAAATAATCCACTACAGAGAAGAATGCATAGGATGCAATGCATGCATAGAATCCTCTCCTTCAAACTGGAAAATAAATGAAAAAGACGGAAAAGCCGATCTTATTCAGGGAAAGGAAACTAAAAAAGGAGTTTTTGTCAAGGAAATTTCCCAATTAGAGCTTGAAGAAAACAAAAAAGCTGAACGAGACTGTCCGGCGAGGATAATAAAGGTTTTTTAACGAAAGCACTGCAAATATTAATTGAGGAGAAATCTACATTCTTAAGAATGTAGTTTCTATATTTATACTAAAGTATTTATTTCTAATTTGATTATGAAAAGTGAGCTTGTTTCAGC
>JAGVWP010000013.1 GCA_018304985.1 Candidatus Pacearchaeota archaeon | reverse complement strand
TATATAAAGCTTAATCATAAAAAAATTGAAGAGATAATCAATAGACTTTTATGGTTAGTTAAGTTATAATTAAAATGGCTATAGGGCATTATATTTTTCTCTCTTTTTCAACTCGCTAACCCGCTCATTATCTTATTCTTTTTGTCCAGCAAATTAACTCGCCAGCCATAAACCAAGTAGGCAAAACATAGAATTAGTGTTGTTCCTGAGATTATCAAGAGGGTTATTGCTGGCAATATTACTACAAGGTATTTCAAAAATGGCCTTTTTTATTAGGTTTCATAATAAAACTTACTATTGTTTAACTACTTTATAAATATAAACTAAATCTTCCCCTTTATCTGTTTTAATAATATGCACTAATTTAAAGTGTTCTTTATCATTTAAAAATACTGGTTTCAATCCCCCAGTAGTATAACTTTTATGCATAACTATATAATTTAAATCCTTGCTTAAAGCATAATCCAGTCCCTCAGTCATAGGAAAATCAAATAAATTTGTGTTATTTGTATATTCTTTAAAGACATATCTTAATCTAACTATTCCCAAATTTATGGTTGGATTAGAATTAATTGTATCAAACCATTCTGCAGCTTCTTTCATACCTTCTCCATCTCCATTAATGTATAATTTATAGTCTTTATTGAATATTTTGTTTATATTATTTGTATAATGATTATAATATTTTGGAGAAATGTCGCTTAAGACAATAATATTTCCTAATAACAATAATACAAAAATGACAATACTTATTATTCCAGCATATTTTACTCTATTTTTCATTGGTCTTGAAATTAATTCATAACCATAACCAGAGAGCAGTATTACAAAAGGAAATATCATACCAATTCTATGTACGCTATTTGGAACTCCCTTAATTAAACCAAAAACTATCAAAGGTATAAGAGAAATGGTTAAGAATAAAAAAGAAAAAAATAACTCTTCCTTATCCGCATACTTTCTTGAAAAGAATATTACTCCAATAATAAGTAATAATAAACCTAAGAGTAAAGGGATAGTGCTTTTACCTAAAAACATATATAAATAATATAATGGATCTTTAAGTATTCCTCCAGTAATTTCTGTATAATCCGAAAAAAGGCCCATAGATTCGCTGACTGGACCAAAAGCAAAACCAGATAAAGAACTAAAAATATTTATAACATGGTTAAGATCTCTAATTCCTGCCCATAAAATAGCTCCAGTTAAATAGATATATAAAAAATAAAATATATAATCCCAGTTATTTAATATAATCTTTTTCTCTTTAATTTTAATAAAGAAAAATATTAATGAAGGAAAAAATATCATTGCAAATTGATATTTAGTAATAAATGCTAATCCGGCAAAAATTGCGCTTAATATAAAAAATTTTTTATCTTTTGCCTCTAAAAATAATATGCTAAAATAAAAATAAGCTAAAGTTAATAAAATTAAAATAGAATCTAGATAAGCTGTAGTATTCAAAACAATCATTAATGGTAATGATATGTATAGTATTAAACTATAATATTTAGCTCCTCCCCTGTATATCTTTTTAGAAATAAGATACAATAACCAAAATGACAATAATCCTGAAATAAAATTAACAAATCGTGCACTATAAATATGGGCAATATTAAATAAATCTCCTACGTACATGCCCAAAGTCATCATAGCCATTGCAAACGGGGGGTTTCCAAATACTGGAGACATAGGAGGATAATTCTCATGCTTTAATTGAAAAAAATAACTATTAAAATTTTTCAGAAACCATTCATTAATAAATCTTATATGATAAACTTCGTCTGGTAGCCAATTAACATTAAATAAACTTAATAAGTTAAAATAAAAGTATATGCCTACTAGAATCAATAGTATTATTAAACTTAAATATTTTTTTTTATTATTCATTTTGTATTATAAACTTCTCAACACGTTTATTTATTAAGTCTTCTTCAAAATTATCTACTATATACTTCCTTGCAGATATCCCATTCAAGACAAAATCTTTATAATTATTTTTCCACAAAGAATACAGGTTAAATATCGCCTGTTTTAATTCATTTACTTCATTCGGTTTTATTAATAGCCCCGTTTTATTATTTATAATAAGTTGATTTGGTCCAGGGATATTTGAAGCTATAACTGGAACTCCGCAAGATGCCGCTTCTGCTACACTATAACAATAAGTTTCCCATCTAGATGGGGCAATAAGTATATCGGCATCATGATAATATTTAACCACATCTGTTTTAAATCCTAAAAAATGGCAGTTTTCAAAGCTATTTGATAATTCTATAAAATAATGTTCTTGATTACCGCTACCAATAAAATAAAATTCCATATTCTCAAACTCTTTTTCCTTAGAAAGTAAAATTATTGATTCATATAAAATATCTACACCTTTTTGTTCAGTCATTCTACCTATAAAATATACTTTAAATTTATCCCTCATTTTATATTCTTTCTGATAAAATTTTTTAGTGTCTAATGGGTTTGGAATTACGGTGATATTCTTAGGGTTAGCTCTAGATAGTAATTTTTTATCATCATATGTTAAAACTAACAACCGATTCCTAGAGTTAAATATCATCCAATGATAGATAAATGAATTATATAGCCAATTATGAAATTTAGATTTGAAGTCTCTTGTAACTGGGTAATAAAGGGGTGTGTGAAACCCAAAAACTATCTTTTTTGGGCTTGTAAAGAATAAAAATTTAAGAGGTATAATATCAAAAACCTCATTTTTTGATACAATAACATCCGCTTCTTTTAATGTTCTTTTTATTTGTCTTCTATTCTTAGTTGGAAAAAATAAGTCTACTAAACTAAACTTAAGATAGTCTTTGACTCCAAAAACTTTTCTTAAATCTTGATCACTAATATTCTTTTTATACTCATCAGAATTAATAACTTCAGATAGCCATTTGTTTAATTTATGCGAACCTGTAACAAATGAAACATCATACCCTTTTTTAAATAACCAATTACCAAATTTCATGAAATTCTTTTCACAACCTCCACCATAATTAAGATTAGCAAAATCAAAAAATACTACTTTTTTATCCATTTCTCCACCTCCACACATTGTTTATCCCAATTATTATGAGTTTTGGCAAAATCTAAAGATAATTTGCTTAACTTTAACATTAAATTATTATCTTTTAGAATATGGTTTATATTTTCTGCAAGGCATTCTAGCGTATTCTGTTTTGTGATTATTCCGGTTTTATTTGCATCTCTTAATCCTTCAACATTATAAGTTATGGCTAAAGTTCCATTGGCATTAGCTTCTGTAATTATTAACCCCCAACCTTCCCTTACAGATGTAACTAAAATTGCCTTAGAATTCTGCATTATCTTATTTCTTTTTTGGTTTGAAATGCGTCCTGTAAAAATAACGTTATTATCCAAATTAAGTTTGTTGACAAGTTTATTTAAATAATCTTTATAATATTTATCGCCATCTCCAATAATATATAGTTTAGCTTCTTTATCTTCAATTAAAGACATTGTCTTTATTATATCATGAACTCGTTTGCTTTTTTTTAATCTGCCAACATAAACAAACTGATTTTTTTTATCTTTAATTATACTTAGAGGCTTAAAATCAATTTGCATTTCTGAAATAAATACATTCTCTGGCTTTGCCCAGCAATATCTGATTAAATCATTTTTTGTTGACTCTGATATGGTTAATATTCTTGTATTTTTATAAAATTTAAGGTATATTGATTCCAAAAGATATCCAATGAGAGATATAGGTAGTTTAGTTTCATAGAACCAAACATTTTTACAGAGTTGATTAAAGAAAGCAACTCTTTTATTTTTTGGAATTATTAATGGTGTGAAAAATGGAATTGTATTAACCTGATCTATAATTATATCAAAATCTTTTTTGTATTTATTTGCATATAGAAAACCATGCCAGAAAACACTTAGCTTATTGCCTTTTCTTATTATATTATAATTATTATAATTCTCTTCATCTTTAGAATCTTTAAAACTAGATGCAAAAAGAGTTATATTATTAGTTTTTGCTAGATGTGAAAGATAAATGTCTGTAACTATTTCTGCTCCTCCCTTTTGAGGATGTTTTATATCCCTCCAAGCTAACATTAAAATATTTAGCTTTTTTTTTCTTTTTTCATCGTTCATCTCAATACATATACAGATATTTCTGATCCTCCTTTTCCTTTTCTTTATCTTCATCAATATTTCCATTAATCTTCTTTCCATTAATAACATTTATATTAAACCTGGATTTCCAAAACTCCTTCTGATAATAATGCAGAAAGCTGTAACGATAACGAATTGCTAAAACATCAAGAAACATTCCCCGAATAGCGCTCAAATTAATTGTTGAGCCATTAAACTGCTGTGAAACATAAAGAGGGGCTTCTACAACCCTAAAGCCGTGCTCTTGCGCAAGAAAGCAAAGCTCTAAGTCAAATGCGTAGCGCTTTACAAGAATCAGGGGCATTATCACTTCCAAAACTTCTCTTCTCATTAATTTTAAGCCTGACTGAGTGTCTCTAAGCTTCACTCCAAGAACAAGCCAGGAATACATTCTAAAGCCATTGCTTAAAATTTTTCTCATAAAAGGATATTCAACTTTTGAAAACGGATGCCTCTTGCTTCCTATTACAATATCTGCTGTAGCTGCGTATGGAATAAAATTTTTCAGCTGTTTTGGGTCAATATCCATATCGCAGTCAATAAATGTTATGTATTCGCCTGTTGAATGCTCAAACCCGTATTTTAGCGCATGGCCTTTTCCTTTATTCTCTTTGTAACCAATAACTTTTATTCCGGGAACTTTCTTTGCTTCCTCAAAGCTTTTGTCAGCATGACCGTCTATAACTGCAATGATTTCGTAGTTCTTAAAATATTTAGATACACTTTTTTTCATTTTTTCCAGATTTTTCGCTATAAAACCCTCTGCCTTATACACAGGAACAATTACTGAAAGTTTCTCTCCGTTCATTATAAAAACCACCTCCGGGTTTTTATGAATTCTGGATCCAATTTTAACCCTAGAATAAATTTATTTATCATGCTCCAAAAACCTCCTTCTTATTATACAGCAATAATGAAATAATAACAAAAAAATTAACAGCAAAAACTATCTTTATTACATCGCTTAAAGTATTATGGAATAAGTAAATTCCTGCAACTTCAGCTATTAATCCTGCCAGTAAAATCCATAAAAAGCTTTTTCTTTCAACTGCAAGATTATAAATTATGAGTATTTGGGTTATAGAAAACAAACCCATAGCAATTGCAAACAGGCCGATTAAAGGCACAATAACAAGATATTGCGGACCATAAAGCATTGAAACAATAAATGTCGGAATAATAAAATAAGCAATGCTTCCAATAACAACTAAAGCTCCTGTATAGACCAATGCCTTAAAAAGCAGTTTTGAGCTGTCTTTTCCTTTAGATTTAAGAGAAACAACTTTCGGGAAAAGCGGACCTACAAGAAAACCCGAACCAAACCATATTATTTTTGCAATTGTTCCTGCTGCGACATAAAATCCAGCATCAGAAGATGAGAAATAATGCTTTACTAAAACCTGGTCAAGAGTTATGAATAATATAGGGGTGATAGATGCAATAAAAACGAAAAAGAAATACTTTATAGCTTTATACCTATTAAAATTATTTTTTGATATTTTATCAGCTTTACGTGTTTTGGCATTTCTTTTTTTAAAAATTGATGCCAAAGGGTAACAAGAGATAATTATTCCCAGAATAGTTCCCATAAAGACTGCGATTAATGCGCCCCCGACACTAAACCCAATATATACCAAAACAACTGCAAAGACAAATTTTGTTAAAGCTGAAAAAAATCCTGATGAGTTCTGCCAGATAAAACTCTGCATGCCATTAAGCGCTCCTGTAAGAACAGCGAATATCAAAGATAGATAGGCGATAATTCCCACAATAACCAACCCAGAGTAGGAATTAATGTTCAGGAATAAGGCAATATATGGGACGAATATAAAATATAATAAAAGAAGAAATAGCCCAGCAACTGATACATATAATAATGCTTTTTTAATTAAATTAGCAAAAATGTAATTATCTTTATTAAATTCGGCTGAAAATTTCGAAACAGATAAATTAAAAGCAGTTGTTGCGTATGTTGCAATATATATTAATGCAAACAAGCTTCCCAATATGCCGTAATCTGAAGGCCCGAGCATCCTTCCCATAAATAGGTGATACAGGTAATTTAATACCGCTACAGATATTGCGCCGATTAAAAATATAACTCCTGAAAAAAACAGCGAATCTTTATTCTTTATGATATTTTCTGCATAAAACAAATCGCCTGATGCTCTTTTATCTTTAATTAAATCAAGTATTTTATTTTCCATTTTTGAGTATATTATTATATTGCATTCAGAGAGATAAATCTTCTCTTAATATTTTATTTATCTCCAGTAACAACACTTTTTAAACCTTATGATTTTAAAGTAATTATTAAATAGTAACATTTATAAATACTAGATATCACTTAAAAATGATTAAAATTAACTAGATGGTAAAATAAAAACCACCAGCGGGTTTTTATGAATCCTGCAACCATAAAATAAAACATGAAATTAGGCAATAAACTGATAAAAGCAAGCGCAGTTCTTATGAGCTTGATAATTATTGCAGTTCTTGTTATTTCAGGACCTGCTCAGGCATTTACTTTAGCTGTTGATTCCAACAAGGATTTTGTTAATAAAGGCGAGAATGTAACTTTTGATATTTCTGTTGAAATGAATTCAAATGAAGAAACTTTGCTGAATACTATAACACTGACACTTGACGGGCCAGATGGAAGAAAAGAATGTGTTTTTGATATTAATGGAAATAAATTATCTCAGTGTGTGGGAGTGATTAATATTACAAAAATAGTTATTTCAGATACAGCAGGATATGGCTATGGAGGATATGGGTATATTTTAGGATATGGTTATGGATTCAGAGACAAAAAAGTAACTTACAAAATAACACTTAACACAGAAGAATATTCTTTAGGAGCTTATGATATAATTGCAAAAGCTGTTATCGGAAACAATGTTATTATTCAGGAAATGAGCAATAAGGTTGTCATAAGATCTGAAAATGCTGAATCAACTCCAAACGGACATAGCAGAGGAAACAGCAAGAAAACATCAAGTGATTCTCCAAGCTCAAGCAAATCAACATTAAAAGTAAAAAGCGGAGATGAATATACTATTATGACTTCTGAAGACTGGCATGAAATGCAGATTGAAAATATAGATGAAGACTCAGTTCATGTTGGCATTAGCAGTGATGAAAAACAGGAACTTGAAATAAAAATGGATGAAACAGAAAAAGTAGATTTGAATAATGATCAAAAAGAAGATATGGAAATGAGCATCTGGTTTTTAGGAAAAAATGAGGCAAGTGTTTATGCTGAAGTTTATGACGGAAAGATAATAAAAGATAATAAATCGCAAACTTCAAATATCGCTTCACAGAAATTACCTGCTAAAAAAGCAAATTCACTGAACAAAGTTCCGGTTATTGTAAAAGATGAGACAGAAAATTCTAATTCAACAAACAACTACTGGTTCATGATTTTAATTTTTGTTCTTGTAAACCTAATTATGGTTGCACTTGTTGGAATTGTTTATACAAAGAGGAAATAAGTAATAAAAGACGCCAAAGTTTCTTTTATGAAGCTTCCTTTTATATATCATACCATAACTTTTCCTGATCTATACATCTTAAGCTACTGAGTTTTATTATGGTTTTTTAAATGGCGAAAGACTTAAATATCTCTTTGATATGATTAATTTATGACAAATTTTAATGTAATTATTGAAAAAGGAGAAGATGGGTATCTTATTTCAGAAGTAGTTGAGCTTCCTGGATGCCACACTCAAGCAAGAACAATGGATGAATTATTAAGAAGAACAAAAGAAGCAATAATCCTTTATCTAAAAGAAAATACTAGTGAGGATATAGAAACTTCATTTATTGGAACTCAAAAAATAGAGGTTTAGATGGCTAAATTGCCATTAATCCGCGCTAAAGAATTAATTAAAATTCTAGAGAAAATTGGTTTTAAATCTGTTAGGCAAGAAGGCAGTCATGTTTTTCTAAGAGACATGATGATGGAAGAACTACCGTAGTGCCAAATCATCCTGGAGACAAATTAGACAGAGGGTTATTAAACAAGATATTAAAAAAAGATATTATGATTTCCAGGGAAGATTTTGAAAGGTTGCTATAATGGTTTATTATTTGAAATCATACCATAACTTTTCCTGATTTATTATACTTAGCAACTATCTCTTAATTATTAATTACACTTAATTAACCAGCTTAATCAATTTTTACATTTCAGATTAATCTTCAAATTTAGCCGGACTATGGACGCTAAATTTAATTAATATTGTTAAAAATTCTTAGAATAAACTTTTAAATAGTCAATTTTCAGAATTTTTACTACTCTTTATCAATTAATACAATTTAAATATATGTGCGCATTAACTTTCGTGTGATTAATAACTCTAAAGGCTATTAAATCATAAAAAAGACATTTAAAAAAGATGTGAAAATGGATCGGGACTAGGGGAATAATGAAGAGTAAATCAATAAAAATATTTTCAGTTTTGACAACAGCAACAATACTTCTACTATTAATTATGGCCGGTCCTGCGCAGGCATTCACGCTTGGATTAATTTCTTCTGATCAATATGTAAGAAGCGGGCAAAAAACAACTTTTTTTGTCTCGGCAAAAATAGAATCAAATGAAAAAATGCCAATTACAAAATTTTCTTTTATTCTTGACGGGCCTGAAAAAATCTCCTGCGAATTTTTTCCAAATGGAACAATAATAAATGGATGTAAAGGCATGACAATAAAAAAGGTTTCTGAAGTTGAGAATGTATCTTGTAATGGATATGGCTATGGCTATGGCTACGGATACAAAGACTGCTTTGCAAACGGAACTCTTTCATATAATATTACTGCAAACACAAAAAGTTATAAGACTGGAATTTATTCTACAAATTTTATTACATTCCTTGATAATGAACAAGATGGAGAGAAAACAGGAGATCCATTATTTATTGTAGACAAAACAATTCTTGCTGGTTGCTCGGTTAGAGCTACCGGAGGATTTTTGGATAACGGTGAAGAAAGATCAAGAAATAAATTAAGCTTCAGCGTTCCTCTGCCAAATGCTGCCCCAAGCGACGGTTCTTTGCAGGCTCAAGGCAATAAAAAAAGAATAACTTACAGCTTTGAAATAATCGGCGCTTTGTTCAATGATAAAAATAATGCCCAGATTCTTGTAAACGGAGATTTCAGAGAAAACAGGAATGCCAATGTAAAACAATTAGCGGTGATAAATCTTGACAAGAAAAATAAAATTGCAGATATTGCAGGCAAGAATATGAATGTTAATGATATGACTGCAACACTTATAGAAAGGTGCAAGTAAAAAATAATATCTAAATTTATTCTTCTAATATATTCCTTATAACTGCAGTAAAGTTTTTAGCCCTTTCCAATGAAGTTTTAGCTTTTTCTTCTTTAATTGCTTCAGTTGTTTCATACTGAAAACGTGATCTTTTTATCCTTTCAAACTCATAGTCTTTCAGCAGATTTTCAGAAGCTGCAAGAGCTTTGTCTTTTTCTTCTTCATACTCTTCAAGAAAATGCTTCTCTAAATCATTTTTAGATAAAACAATAAGAGCTTCATTAATAACCTGATGAACAATTTCCTGCCCTGCTTTATAACCCTTTTTATATAAATAAGCTGAAGCAATATAAAACATAGAATAATAACTGCATACAACAACCCATAAATAAGAAGTCTTATTTTTTAATGCTTCATTTGCAACATTCAAGCTTTCTTCTGCATTTTTTAAATATGTCTGATAAACCACTTCCTCAAAACTTTCTTTTTTAAGCAAACCATCTCTTAAATATCTATTAAAATTACTCTCAGCGAGTTTTATTCTTTTTTCATCCATTTTGATATAAGATTATAATAAGCTTCAATGCCGTAAAGAAGAATATTATTTTTAACAATTTCCTTTCCTATATTTTCATTTTTTGTCTGTAACATAGATTCAAATTCTTTAGCACTAAAGGTATGAATTTCCAGATTAAATGGCAATAATTCAAGTTTTGATATAAATTCTTTTATTTTTTCCTTATTATCACAAATAATACAGGCATCAATATCTGAGCTTTTTGCATTAGTTCTTTTTACATAAGAGCCAAATACTAAAACTATTAAAAACGGATAATTAATGCTTTCAGCATCCTTCTTTACTAATTCTAATTTCTTGTTATCTCTTAAGAATTGCTTTGTTCTTTTGCCTTCAATTGAAAAAATCTCGTTGCTTGGCATAAGTTTTATTTTAACCATATTTGTATTTCCAAATTTTTCTTTTAAGATTAGTTCTGACAGAGAGGATATTGCTTGAAAAGTATTTTTATAATCCACTCCTAAATCCTTAGAAATCTGCCTTATTGTTTTTGGCTTTTCTTTATTTTCTATTAGATATTTTAAGATTTTCTCCTTTAAGCTTAAGTCATTATTTATTACCATAATACTATGGTATATTTTACCATATTTAAATATTTCTATTAAAAACATACCTTAAATATCTTATTAAGACCATAACAAACTTTATAATTGCATAAAATTAGACTATTATATGAAAAAGAGGCGGTTGTATAAGTTAATGTTAATTATATTACTTGCAGGATTCATAGTTTTTATTGCCCTGCCATTCAGCTCTGCAAAATATACGAACAAAGTGATCATAAACAAAAGCGCTGATGGAAGTGTGATAGTAAATGTTTATGATTCCCAAAATGACAAGTGGGTGAGTGAAAAAAATTTTAAAATCCCATTGCCAAATGTTAGCGAAAGAGTTTCTGTAAGCAAAGCAAAAGCTACACTGAAGCCTGTGTTGAGAGGCAAGAAAATTCAGGTAAATCCTGATTCAGAAACAGAATATAATATATTAAACAATGTGAGCAATGAAACTTATTCTGAGCTGGCTTCCAGCGAGTTAATTCCGTGGGGAGTTGAAAGAGTAAGAGCCCCTTATGTATGGCATAAAACAACTGGGAAAAAAGTAAAAGTGGCAATTTTAGACACTGGAGTTGATGCAAAACACAGTGATTTAAATGTAAGCGGGGGAATTAGCTTTATTCCTGGAGAGAATTATAATCAGGATTTTGTCGGGCATGGAACACTTGTTGCAGGAGTTATTTCTGCAAGAGATAATGGGATTGGAATTGTTGGAGTTTCTCCAAACATTGAATTATATTCTGTTAAAGTAATGGATGAAACAGGAGGCGATTTGATTGCGATAATAAACGGCATTGACTGGGGCATTGAAAACAATATAAGCATAATAAGTATGAGTTTTGGAACAGAGGCTTATTCAGAAGTATTGGAAATTAAGCTTGCTGAAGCATATAATTCTGGAATTGTATTAATTGCTGCAGCAGGAAATGACGGCGGAGATGTTTTGTATCCTGCAAAATATACAAGTGTTATTGCAGCAGGAAACATTGATGAAAATAATGAAGTTCCCTTTGGCAATATGGGAAGTGATTTAGAATTTGCATCTCCTGGAACAGATATTCTTACAACTTATATAAATAACAGCTATGCAATTGCATCAGGAACTTCATTTTCAGCGCCGCATACTGCAGGAGTTGCTGCGCTGATGCTTGAACAAAACAAAAGCATAACTCCAAATGAAGTAAGAGCAAAGCTTCATGAAGATGCGCTTGATCTTGGAATTAGCGGCTGGGATGAAATTTATGGCTATGGATTAATTCAGGCAAGGCTTAAAGAGGAAAATAATATTACAGAAATAAGAATAAAAAATGTTGAAAATAAAATTTCTGGCTTTGAAATATGGAAAACCTCAATAATAAACACAATTGCAAATTTTACAATAACAATAAATGGATTAACTTCAAAAACAAATAACCAGGAATCTAGGATTAAAAAACTGGAAAGTCAGAAAATAATAATTGCAAATTCAACAAATTCCAGCTTTGCAAATTATTTCAAATATTTAAGCAACAACGACAGGAAAAATATTGTATGTGGGCATGCTGAAGACAATCACTTAAATAATTTTATTGATTTAGGATGGAACTGCACTTTGACTTACAAAAATACTTCCCGTGGAGAAACTGCGAACTGTAAGTGCAGGAAAGTTTAGAAACCATAATATTTTAAAAACTATAGTGGCTATAGGCATTATAGATTAATATGGAAACAACAATTCAATTAAGCAAGGAAACAAAAGAGAAAATATCCACTTTTGGCTTAAAAGGAGAAAGTTACGATGAAATTCTTAAAAGAATTTATGCGTTAGCTGTCAAGGAGCAGCTAAGAGATTTCTTGATGTCTGATGAAGGATTTATTCCGATTGAAGAAGCTATTAAAGTGGCAGATAAAAAATGGCCAAGGTAAGCATCGCTGAAGGCTTAAAAAATGATATTTTAAAAAAATTCAAGGAAGAATCTAAAATAATCTTCAGGCAGATGTATTCTTTAGAAAATAATCCGCATAAAGGAAAGCTTCTAGGCAGTGTTGGAGGAATCATTATTAAAGAAATCAAATATAACAATTTTAGATTTTATTTTATCACAGATGGGCATAAATTGAAGATAATGGATCAATCCAAACTAACTGAATTATTAATTACTTTCGTAAGAAGGTCTGATAAAAAAGATCAGCAAGCAACAATAAATGAAATTAAGAAGATATTAATTCAATTCGTGGCAAGCGCTTTTTAGAAAATTTTGAAATACTGCAATACTTTTCCTGATTTTTACATATAATTTACTATGTTTAGATTATTTTATTTCGCCTCACTTAATACAACTTCAATTTTCTCAACAATAGCTTTAGATTTTTCAAGAAGTTCGGCAAGCAATACTTTATTTACATCTGTTTGAGTCCCATATTGAAATTCTTCTCTTAATGATTTTGCATCTTTAGCAGTCATTTTTTCTGTAGTCCTGATAAAAGATAAATCTTCCATGTTCAAATTAATTTCTTTAGCTTCAATTAAGAATTCTACTGTATTAATTGTGCATTCGTGATTCTTTGATTCAAATCCTTTTTTGAATAATATTGCTAAAAGTGCATGATACATTGCATAATAAGATTGTGAAACAGCCCAATCATCAAAATGCCCTTTAATATTATAATCGGCTGCTTTCAAATTATGTTTCGCTTTTTCTATATGCTCTTTAGAAAGTTTATCATTAGGAAGGATATTTTTCATTCTCTTTTCACTTGCAAGGCACCAATCCAATTTTGATTTACTGTTTGGCATTTTTTAGCATATCTAAAAATACATCTTCTCCTTTCAATATAACTCCTGATTTTATGATGTTTAAAACTACTTCTTTCTTGTTTTTAATTTCTTTAATAAAATCTTCTTTTTTTAAAATTAAAGGGACAATTGGCTTAGTTCTTATTTTTGATAGGTTTAAACAAAACTTAACAACCTCCTTAGGCTTGTTAGTTACAAAAAAAACATCCACATCATTAAAATCTTTATTATTTAAAATAGAGCCAAATAAGATAATTAATTCTGCATATTCAAACTTTTGTATCTCTTCGCTATAAATTTTAGGGTATCCTTTTAATGTTCTTCTTTCTTCTAGTAAAAGAATTTCACACCATCTTATCGTTTCTTTATTCCCTAAATTTACTTGATAAAACTTAGCGTTTCCCAAGTCCATAGGCAAGACAATATTGTTTTTTCCCAATTCTTTTAAAATTTTAAAAGCACTTCCTACACTTATATCTAATTTTTTAGAAATCTGGTTAATATTAAAAAACTCTAAATTCCTTAACAGGTATAATATTATCTTCTTGGTATTTTTAGGTATCATTTTATAATGTTCACTTAAAGTGAATAATTATTCATTATTAATGAATGTTTATAAATCTTTCTATGAAGATTATCCTGAATGGGTTTTGGTAATTTGCGGGAACTTTAGGGGGAAGTAACAATTTATTTTATAATCTATCATCGGCAAAAACTTAACAATTGTTTATGATTATCGTTGAGTAGTGAGATAGGTTTAAGAGAAGGGGGAACGTAGTGATGGGATGGAAAAGAGTCAATATGATAATAAATTTAAATAAATAATACAATGTATAAAATTATGAGAATACAAAAGATTCTTTTTTTTATTGGTTTAATTTTAACAATAATACTTCTTATCTTTTCAATTAATTATTCTCAAAGCATAATTAATATTTGGAATAACACTACAATATTTCAATTTTTCGGTAATTTCTTTTCTTCATTAATTCTTGGATTGTATATAACTGTTCTCTTAACCCTAATAGGTTTCTTTATAGACAAACAAAAAATTACTTTATTGATCAGTCTTTTAATAAGTATTTGTATTCTTTTAGTTATTCTTATCTATTTTTATATCGGTTGTTTCAATTCGTCAAGTCATTCCGAGTGTTTATTGGTATTCTCTTTTATAGCACCAATATGTGCAATTTTATTTCCTATATTAGGTTTGATAATTGGATTTTTTACGCAGAAGATAAGAGGGTTCAAATGAAATCTAAATTATTAATCATCTCTTTTGGTTTACTCATTGTAATGTCACTATTAATACCATTTGTTAATGCCGGCAGTTATCCCACCGAAATCTTACCAAAAGAACAGCTAATAAAAGATGTAATCTCTTCAGATAAGATAATCAAATTAGTTGAGGAAAATATTAGTTCGATAATATCATATTCTAAAACTTCTCTTCATAATAACCCTGATGATGTATTTCAAAAATGGACTTTCAATCTCTATACTGATCTCAAAAAAGCGGGCACTCCTAAATTGATTTTTGATGATCAAAATGCAATTGCCTATGTTGTTCCATTGATCAAATCAGAAGATAAAATAGGAGGATTTATGATAGTAGATCCCTATGATAACAAGATAATTAGTTACCCAGAATGGAATTTAGATGGTAAACCAATTTTTAATATTGATTTAGTAAATTGGGAAAATATGGAAAAAATAATTTCTAACCTTTCAGGAACAGAATTCTCGAATGAGTCTAGATTAATTTTAATTCGTGATTCTCCTTATTCGCAAATTCTTTATCTGGCAACACCACATATTGTTAATAAAAATAGTTTGTCTGTTTTGAGTTCATCAGAGAATACTAGTAATCAGGTAACAAGATTAAAACTTCAAAATTTAATTATCTCTGATTATTATGAGACCCTAAATGATAGACCTAAAATTTCTAGCGATATAAATATGGTTCAATACTCTAATATTAAAGATACTAAATCTTTTTCAACTTTATCAAGAATTCCTATAAAGATCTCCAATCTAACAGACACTTTTTTAATCGAAAATTATGATTACTTACCTTGGAAAAATCAAAAAGGTAAATCATCTTGGGAATCTTATGTAAATAATAATCTTAGCCCTGTTCATACATGGACTGAAAACTATACCGATGATGCATTGAAATGTTTATCCTATGGTGCAAGTACGGTTGCCGATTGGTGGAACATAATTCTTGGCAGTCCAGTTTCTCAATCGTACAAGAATTTTGTTAGGGGAGAAACTGAATATGGTTTAAATCCTAGAGAACTTGAGACACTTTACCATAACATCTATCCAGATAATTGGGCTGATTGTGGATGTATTATTTGTTATGCTGATATCTTAGGTATTGGTTTATATGACCCTATAACTAAAGAAAGAATTCCTTATTGCATAAGCGGGTATGCTAAAATATTAACCAATACCCCAAATTTTGATAATCTAGATGATCCTGAAATACCAGGAAATGCCGATTTTCAATATAATACGTGGGATAATAAATATAGAATAGATAACTATTATTTGTTAAATAAGGATAGCAATTATGCAACAATTGATGAATACTTACGCCAATATGGAATAATATATGTTCAGATGAAAGATACTATTATCTCAGTCTTCCCCGTTCATACTGTTGCCATGGTTGGTTATGGTAAATTAAATGGTAATGATATTCTTATTATACATGATAGTTATGGTAATTCAAGTTATAAAGCAATAACTAATTCCGAAATCGCAACAAGTTTGATATATTTTAAATCTAAATCTAAAATACCTATTCAAGGATTTGGAAGTTCAACGCATTCATGTTCTACATTTGATAGTATTACTGGTATAGATTCAATTACATGGTCTGATTCTAATATAAAACCGGGAGATACAATAAATGTAATAATAGACTGGCACGGTTGGCATTTTAGTGATGAAAATCATTGGGCTTTCTTTTTAGATAGTTCTTTATCACCAATAGGAACTTGTAAATCAAATGGGTTTAATAATGGATACGATTCTAATACTCCTTATGATATAAATTATCAAATGAATTGTAGTTTTATTATACCACAAAATACTACAAAAGGAGAGCATATTTTAAAAATTACTTCTAATGATGTAGAGGGTTATTGTTACCCCCATGAACCTGGGGTAGATGCTCAAATATCAAAATCAATAATTATAGAAGATTTGTGTACGCCAAACTTAGTCAATACTTCTTGGAGTAACTGGCAAAATATTTCATGTTTACCAAATAATCTAAGGAACCAATCAAAATTTTTAACTCAGTATGATATTAATAATTGTGGAACAATAGAAAATAAAACAATTTACGAATATAGAACAATTTTGCCTTGTGGAAATTTGATAATAGATCTCAAAAAACCAAGAATATCAAAAACACTTCCTAGAAGAAACTCATTTACAAATGGCAGTGATTTTTATATAAGATATAGTGAAGAAAATTTAAAAAAAGTCTCAATAATATTCAATCCAACTATTATAATAAATCAATGCAATTTATCTGGAAAAAATATACAATGCCCTTTTAGCCTTAATTTAGCATCTTACAATGGACAGCAAATAAATTATAAAATGCAAGTTGAAGATATTGCAGGAAATATAGATGAGTCAAGAGAAATTCCAATTAATGTCGATACAACTTCTCCAATAATTAATTATATAAATAAAAGCATTGATAATAAAAGGGTTAAGTTTACAATTAACATTTCAGAACTTAACCTTGATGTTGTAGAATATATGGATAATTCTGATTCAAGACCAAAATGGAAACCATTATGTAATAGATTAAAAAATGGAATTTGTGAAAGAAGAATAACCTTCAAGCCAGGAAACCATAATCTAACAATAAGAGCAATTGATAAAGCAGGAAATTCTGATAGTGAAGGAGTTGAATTTAGTATATTATAGAGAATTAATACAAAAATAATATAAGTTATTTAAGATAATAGGAAAGTTTAAATACCACTAAAGGTATAATATTATACTAGAAATGGTATATATACAATTGGAAAAAACTGACTTTAAAGTGCTTAATTTCTTAATTGAAAATTTAGATAAGGAATTCTCAATTAGGGAAATCGCAGATAAAACAAAAAGGCCTTATGTAAAAGTCCACAATAGCATTAAAAGACTGGCAACAAATAAAATTATAAAGGAAGAAATAAAGGGAAAATCCCATTACTGCTCTTTTAGTTATAAAGATAATATTAATATCGCTTGTTTTATTAGTTCCCAAAGATCAAGCGAGTTCTTATTAAAAAATAAAAAAATTATGCTGTTTATTGAGGACATAATAGCTAATGCAAAAACTCCCGATTATACATTAATTTTATTCGGTTCATATGCCAAAGGTCATGCTAACAAGCACTCTGATATAGATGTTGCAGCAATCACTTCAGGTGAAGATAAAGAATATTTAGAAAGAGTAATCAATTCTATAAAGAAATTATCATCTTTAAAAATCCATTTGCTATCTTTTGCTTATAGCGAGTTTATTGAAATGTTAAAATCTAAAGAAATGAATGTTGGAAAAGAGATAGTTAAAAATCATATTATATTTAAGGGATATGAGCAGTTTTATAATTGCATAGTGCTTGCAAGATGAAAATTTTCATAAAATGAAAAGCGAAAAAGAAATAAAGATTATTGAAGCAAATATTAATACTTATTTAAACGAAGGTTTATTTAAAAAAGGTGAATATGAAGAACTAATAGATTTTTATGTAAAGACTGCTAAGAAAACACTACAAACTGCCGATATATTACTTCAAATATCAGAAGATAGTGAATTAAAAAAACAATTAAATTTATTGGATGATTTTGAAACTTACCTTTGGGTTATTACCACTTCTTATTATTCTATGTTTTATATTGTAAATGCGCTATTTTCAAAGTATAGGATAAAGTTAGGAGAGAAGATTGTCCATAAAGTTGCTTCAGATGTGCTTTATTTTTATTTTATTAAAAATGATAAAATTGCGAAAGAATTATTTGAAATTTATGAAGAAGCAAAAGATCAGGCAATGGATCTAATAAGATATTCGGAACAGGCAGAAAAGCTTTTCTATGATTTAGAATATGAAAGGAGTAAAAGGCATAAATTCCAGTATAATATGACAGAAAATATAAAGAAAGAATATGCCCAGACTTCATTAAAAAGGGCTAAAGAATTTCTTAGCGAAATGGAGCTATTGATAAGGTAACTTAATACCCTTTCTATTCATAAAATTTAATTAAAAACACAAAAAATAAACTTTTGGTATTAATTATTAGTGATTACAAAGAAGTATTTTTTCGACGACAACAATATTTATAAAGAGTTTAACTTTACAAAATATAATTTTAAGATAAAATGAGGGGCATTAAAAAAAGGGGTGTAATACTCCTATTATGTTGCATTATACTTATTAGTACATTATCTATTTCTTTCGCAGCTTCTTTTGCAAGCGCTGCCGATGTAGCCTACATTTACAACAAAGATTTCAAAATAGACCAGAATGTTATCGGAGTTTTTAATGATCTTGGACTAAGTGTTGATACAATAAAAGCCTCTCAGGTTTCAAGTGTTGATTTCTCTCAATACAGGCTTATTTTCGTTGGTGATGAAAAATTTTCCAATCCAAGACTAATACCTGTTAATGATTATCCAAGCATTATCGCAAACTATTACCATGGAAGAGACTGGGATATAACTGATGCTGATGGAATATCCAAAATAGGCGGAACCCAGCCTCTTAAAGTAAAAAAATTCGGAAATTTTATACAGATTTTGCAGGTTTATACTGATGCTTTTTTTAGTCCGGGAAGCACTGTTGCAATTCCTTATTATTATCTTGACCATAATAATAAAGCTCCGGGTTTTGAAGAAATAGCAGGAACTCATGTTGGAGATATAGACGGAGATTTAGGAGCTGTAATAGCTTATGCAAACGCAAGCAGCAGATTAAACAACGGAGAATTTGCAAACGGAAAAATGTGCTTCTATGGAATAATTGAATCTGATTTCTGGACTTCTGAAGCAAAACAATTATTTAATGAATGCGCTTCATTTGTTGCAACAGCATGCTCAAATGACAATGACTGTGATGATGATTCTATTGGAGACCCTTACTGCGATGGAAAAAAGATTTTCAGAGATAATCTTGACTACAGCTGCCAGAATTCTGGAAGGTTAGATGCAGTATGTATTGGTGTGCCTCAAAATAAAACTTTTGTCCAGGAATGCTCTAATGCCTGCTTCAATGGCGGGTGTGTAGAATGCAACATTGATAGCGATTGTGATGACAATAATGCAGGAACAATTGACCAGTGTAAAGAGGATCACACTTGTGAGTATATACCTATTCCGTGTTCATCTGACAGCGACTGCAATGACAATAATAACAGAACAGTTGATGAGTGTGTAAATCCGGGAGATGAAGATAGTTTCTGCAGAAATACAGAGGTAAACTGCCTGACAAATAGTGATTGCGGGTTTACAGGATTTCTTGACCAAGAATTTTGCTCTGCTGATGATGTTTTCAAAAATTTCCAGAATTCAACTTGCATTTCTCCTGGAACTCTACAAAGCAATTGCGCTGTAACACAAACACAACAACAAGTTAATGAATGCGGAGAAGATTCTTGCAGTGATGTTGGCAGCAGATATTGTTCAAATAATAATGTTTATCAAAACAGAGTTTGCACTGACAGAGGATGTAGTAGCAATAACAATTCAATAGCTTCTTGTGTAAGCAATCCTGAAGATGAAGCTGTTTTAATTCAAACCTGCCAGTTTGGTTGCAATAATGGAGTTTGCTTGAATCAGCCAGCTTGTAGCAGCGATGCTGACTGCAATGATAATAACGCTTATACTCAGGATATTTGCTTAAATCCAAGCACACCACAAGCGCAATGTGTTCATAACCCTTTGCAGTGCATTAACAATCAGGATTGCAATGATAATAATGCTCTGACAATTGACCAGTGTATTAATCATCAGTGCAATTATACAATTATAGAATGCAATTCAAATGCTGACTGTGATGATAATAATCCTCAGACTAGTGATCAGTGTTTGAATCCTGGAACACCTCAAAGCCAATGTGTAAACACTCCATTGCAATGTATAAATAATGCGCAATGCGGAAATCCAAGCAGTCAGCTGATATGTTCTGGAAATAATGTTGTAAATATGACTCAGACTCCACAATGTATCAGCAGTAATTGCAGTGTACAATTTGCAAATATTACATTGCAAAATTGTCAGTATGGTTGTGTAAATGGAGCTTGTTTGCCTCCGAATATTGAATGTGATGATAATAATGACTGCAATGATAACAATCCTTACACCCAGGATATTTGCTTATCTCCAGGAACTCCGCAATCTCAATGCATACATAATCCTATACCGCCAGTATGTGGAAATGGAGTTAAAGAATCTGGCGAACAATGTGATGATGGAAATACAGCTAATGGAGACGGGTGTTCTTCAACATGCTTATTAGAAGGACAGATATGCACTGAAATATGTTCTGGAGGCGCTGTTGATTTTGAGCTAGTGTTTGATCGAAGCGGAAGCATGAACAGGTATTTAGATCCGCCTGCTGACAGCATATTCCAGAGAATTACAAAGATAAAAAGCGCAAGAGATGCTGCTTCAAAACTTGCTGAAGCTGCCTTGAACAAAAACAGCGCAACAAAAATAGGGTTAAGCACTTTCTCAACAGATGCTGTTAGTGAAGTAAGCCTGACAAATAATTTTAATACAATAAATGCCGGAGTATTACAGCTTTATGCAAATGGAAATGCAGATACTAACTATAACGAATCAATAATAAAAGCTGTTGATAAATTAGTAAGTCAAGGAAGATCTGGAGCTCCCAATGTAATAATATTCTTATCTGATGGAGCGCCAACTGTTGCCAATTCCTTAGATACAACAGGAACATTCACAGATCCTACTGATATTGAATCTTCAATCAGCGCTGCAAATTATGCAAAGAGCAAGAATGTAATGATTGTAACAGTTGGATTTGGAAGAAGAAGCGAGGTTAATGAGCAAGTGCTGAAAGACATGGCTCAGATAACAAATGGCCAGTATTTTTTTGTTGACAATTATAATGGAATAATCCAGCTTTATGAAAATTTAGGAAATAATACTTGTGAGCTGGTTTGCGTGAATCAGACAATTGAGTGCAATAATGATTTAGATTGTAACGATAATAATCAGTCAACTCAAGATCAGTGTGTAAATAACCAGTGTTTCCATAACACTATTATCTGCTTCACAAATACAGACTGCAATGATAATAATGCTCAAACAACTGATATATGCGTAAATCCTTCAACACCACAAAGCTATTGCAGGCATGATTTACTGCAGTGTATAAACAATGCGCAGTGCGGAAGCGTGGCAAGTAGCTTAATTTGTTCTGGAAGTAATGTTGTAAATAGAACAATAACCCCTATATGCACTGCTTCAAATACTTGTTCACAAACTACAACTAATAATATTGTACAATCCTGCCAGTATGGATGCAGCAATGGAGCGTGCATAATTCCAAATATTGAGTGTTCAAATGATGGACAGTGTGATGATAATAATGTGAGAACAGCTGATCAGTGTGTTAATCCTGCAACACCTCAGAGTTTCTGTATTAATACTGAAGTAAATTGTTTGAATAATTTAGAATGTGGAGTAACTGGGTTTATTGATGGAGAATTCTGTTCTCTGAATGATGTGTATAAAACATTCCAGAATGCAAGTTGTTTATCTCCAGGAACTTTACAAAGCAGTTGCAGAATAACACAAACTCAACAGCTTATACAAGATTGCAATGATAATAATCCAAATACTGCAGATTCATGCTCTAATGGAATTTGTATAAATACACAAATTGGAGAATGCAATAATGATTTAGATTGTAACGATAATAATCAGTCAACTCAAGATCAGTGTGTAAATAACCAGTGTTTCCATAACACTATTATTTGTTTCACAAATACAGACTGCAATGATAATAATGCTCAGACAACTGACATTTGTGTAAATCCTTCAACACCACAAAGCTATTGCAGGCATGATTTACTGCAGTGTATAAATAATACGCAGTGCGGAAGCCAGTCAAGTCAGGTAATTTGTTCTGGATACATGCACTCTGACTAATACATGCGCAACAATTACAACAAATACCACTATACAAAATTGTCAGTTTGGTTGCAGTAATGGAGTGTGTTTGCCTCAGCCTCAATGTATAACAGATAATGATTGTGGGGTTGTGAGTAGCACTTTAATTTGCAGCAATAATAATGATGTAGTTAACAGCACAAGCAGATATAGATGCGTAAATAACCGGTGCAGTACAGATACAATAACATCTACAACACTTGCACAGGACTGCCAGTATAGTTGTAATAATGCGCAGTGTCTTCCAAGGCCAATATGTTTCAATAATCAAGATTGCAATGATAACAATGCATACACCCAGGATATTTGCTTAAATCCTGGAACACAACAAAGTTTCTGCCAGCATAATAATATAAGATGTATAACAAATTCAGAATGTAATGATAATATTCAGCAAACAATGGATATATGCGTAAATCCGGGAACTGTGAATATACATGCACTCTGACTAATACATGCGCAACAATTACAACAAATACCACTATACAAAATTGTCAGTTTGGTTGCAGTAATGGAGTGTGTTTGCCTCAGCCAGAATGCACAACAAATTCACAATGTGGAAGTGGAACAAGTCAGTTAATTTGTATTAGTGGAAATGTTTTCAACAGAACAACAATTCCACAATGTGTAAACAATCAGTGTGCAACACCTGCAACAAATGATGTTCTTACCCAAACATGCCCTAATGGATGCAGCAACGGCGCTTGTTTGCTACAACCACCAAGTGAAGGATTAATTTTTAATTTCGTAACACCTAATGCGAAAGATGCTTTATATAATAACAATGACGAGAGATATACTGTTTTTAATAATGCTCCAGAAGAAAACTATACAAAACATTGTCCAATATGGGAAGAAAGAGAAAAGTATGCAGAATATACTGGTAAAAATATAATCGCACCAACTGAATTAGTTCCTGGAAGATCTTATGATATAATCTGTTATTATGGAAATGATCCAATCCCTCAACGGAAAAGGGCATTTTTAGATGAAAATTTTATTCCTATCGCAGCAAATACTGAACCTATAATCACAGATATAGGAATATTTAATAATGTTATAACTAGAGCAACCGATTTTCCATGGTATACCTTTGATTATAATGCAGTAAATGACACTTCAAATTATAAAAAATACCAATGGGAAATGGCTTTACAAGAAGGCCAAATAAAATTAAGAATTAAAGAAGTGGAACAATGTGAAGCTATTCTTACTAATAGTTGTATGGATTATGTTTACATTCCTATTTATAGTATTTGTCCGGGATTACCTGTAGGGCATCCTAATTTCCCAGGTTCTGCATGTGAAAGAGGAGGAAGGACATGTTTAAGTTACGGGGCTACGCAAGAAGTCTCGTG
Source organism: Candidatus Pacearchaeota archaeon (assembly GCA_018304985.1). Classification (GTDB taxonomy): domain Archaea; phylum Nanobdellota; class Nanobdellia; order Pacearchaeales; family GW2011-AR1; genus JACPLR01. The sequence continues at coordinate 5,476 of JAGVWP010000013.1, read as the reverse complement.
TTCTGCGGCTAACCAATGTCCTACATATAATATTCCTTATGGCAATTGGATTGAAAGAGCTCTTGGCGGCAATACAGGTGTCTATACATGGAGCGGAATTAACTGCACTATAATTAGATAATAAAATTGGTGGATTAATGGATTAAATTGTGTTGTAAGGCCGATTTAATTAAGCTAATACTGATATTGTTATTTTTTCATCTAATTAAAGTAACTACAAAAAACTATTTTCTCGACGATAATAATCTTTAAATACTTACGAAAAAGGTTTAATTTCTAAGTAACACTAAATGTTAGGAAAGTGTTATTATGTTTTTACAATGAAAAAAAAGAACTTATTAATCACGTTATTGTTTTTAGTATTAATAACAACCATCATGCTAGGAAAAGGGTATTCTGAAAAAATGAATTCTCCTGCATGTGGCAGTGATGAAGAGCTAATTAAGCAGGTTATTGAATACAAAGATGGGAAAATAAGCTTATCTAAACTGCATGAATGTATTTCTATTTGGAATACAGCACATCCAAACATAAGAGACAGGCAGATAATGAGCGATTTAGTTGCGTGTGTAAATGATTATAAAAATGGAGAAAAAAATCTTTCAGAGTTATTAGAATGTGTGCAGACATTTAATTTAAAGAGGCAAATAGGATATTGTGAATTTGCCAAAGACTGCAAAGGATTAAATCACCCAGAAACAATTGGCGAATGGGCTTGTAAAGAAAACAAGTGTGTTTGGCTAGATACTGCAGATAATGGATGTAATTATGACCAGTTAAAAATCAGCTTAAAAAGAAATGGCGTGGAAGAAACAAGTGAATATTGCATTAAAAATAAATATTGGAATTATTTAAATAAACTTTTAGAGCGTTTATTTAAAAAAAGCGATAAATATTAAAAAATGAAAAAAGAATTGAGCTTTAACAAAATTTTAAGTATATTAATCATTGTTTTTGTATTATTATTTAGTTTAAGTTTAACTAGTGCAATAACCGGCAAGATAGGTAACGGAAGAATGATATTGAATCTTGAAGCTGGAGAGGCAATTGAGAGATCAATACAGGTTATTAATGATAATGATGTTCCTTTGAATATTACTTTATTTGTTGGCGGAAATTTAACAGATAATATTGAATTAATTGATGAAAATTTTGTCTTAAATGCCGGAGAGGAAAAGCAGGCAAGATTTACATTAACAGCTGGAAAGGAACTTGGAAGAGATGAGGGAAGAATTAATGTAAAGTTTGCCCCGACAAACGAAAATGAGGCGGGAGTTGTGCTATCTTCGCAGATTATTGTTAATGTAAAAGAGGGAAATCCTAACAGCAATTCAAATATTGGGAAAAATATTCTTTCAGTATTTTCAGGAAATAATGATGATGGGGGAGTTAACGGCAGTTTGGTATTAAGCCTGCTATTAACTAGTATTTTATTGATTGCAGTTATTCTTGGACTTGGATATATCATAAAAAAGAAAAAACAGAAAGGCCGGAAGGCATTCACAATAATATTAATTGGCATTTTCTTAGCAGTATTCTTAACTCTGCTAGTTTCACCGCTTGTTTTTGCTAAAGATATTGCTTATGTTGTAAAAAGCAATTCAATGGCTGACAATACCTTAAAAAATATATTTAATGAAAGCGGTTACAGCTATGATATAATACAGGAAACACAGATCCAGAACACAAATTTTTCAGATTACAGACTGGTTTTTGTGGGAGATGATTTATTTGGAAGCTTGAATGTTGCCAGATTATCAGATATAGTAACTCAGCATAATTCATTTATATTTAATTCGGAGTATTATCATAAAAGTGGGACTGATTTTAGATGGGGATGGACTAATTCTCATGGAACTTTATCAAGAAGCTTCTTACAATTAACAAATTATAAAAATAATATAACAATAACTGAAGGGTTAAAAGATGTGTTTATCGCTTATACCCAAGGAAGTGTTAATGCATATACTTTAGGCAATGGAAAAAAACCTAATGGAATTAAAGTTGTGACTTATAGTGGAACATTAACTAGTGGAGATTATGTTGTTGCCTTTGTAAATCCTGGAACACTAATGCTTAATGGAAAAACAACAAGCAAGAGAAGCTTGTTTTTCGGCTTGACTGAAACAGCTTATTGGAGTGAGGATACAAAAAACTTATTTAAGAATTCCTTGGCATGGAGCATTAACGGACAGGACAGAGATGGAGACGGATTTTTTGACAATGACTGCAATGATAATAGTGCTAATATTAATCCGGATGCAACTGAAATAGCTTATAATAATATTGATGAAAATTGTGATGGAAGAGATTTAGCTGATGTTGATTTAGATGGTTTTGATGCAGTAATTGTTGGCGGTAATGACTGTGATGACAATGATGTAACATATAATATAAATTCCAGTGATTTATTGAAAAACTGTATAAATGATGCTCCAGTATTAATTTCTAATTTTTCATCTGTTTCATTTGATGAAGATACAATTAATGAACTGGATTTAAGCGGGCATTTCATTGATCCTGAAAATGATCCGCTAAATTACAGCATTGAAAGTGTTTCAGAAAATAATGTGCTTGCAACAATTTCTGGCAATATCTTAAGATTAGGAAGTATTATGGATTGGTTTGGAAACGCGTTTATAATTATCAGCGCTTCTGATGGACAGAATTCTGTAGATAGCAATAATATTCTTATTAATGTTACTGCAGCAAATGATGCTCCCGTATTACAGCATTTGAATAATATAGATGTTGTTGCAGGACAGCTAGTTACTGTAAATCCTGTCGCAAGTGATCCTGATAATGATGCTCTTGTTTTTGCATTTTCATCTCCATTAAATGCTTCCGGAATGTGGCAGACAGCAAGCGGAGATGAAGGAAGCCATAATGTAATGATTAGTGTCAGCGATGGTAAAGGAGGAGTAGATGAACAGCAAATTGCAATAAATGTAATGCCAAAATCAGTAATTAACGAGTTATTTGTAAATTCTGGAACTGAAGCAGACTGGGTTGAAATTTACAATCCAAGCAATACTAATCTTAATTTGGGAATATGCAAATTAGAAAATAGTAATAATGGTAATCTTGCTCTTGATGGAAATTTACCAAGTAACAGCTTTATAGTTTTTGAATGGGTTAATGGGTTGAGAGATGCTGGAGACACAATAAAATTAATATGTAATAATGAAAATGTTGATATAATTACTTATGGGGACGGAGAGGAAAATGCCCCTCTTCCTCCACAAAACAAGTCTGTTGGAAGAAAAACAGATGGTTTGGATACAAATACTGACAGCAATGACTTCAGGATATTTGATAATCCAACACTTGAACTGCCAAATTCTGCAGACATGATTATTCCTGGTGTTGTTCTGAATAATCCGTATAATAATTCTACATTTAATATAAGAAATGTTAATTTTGCATTCAATGCTAGTGATAATGCTGAAATCCTAACATGTGAATTATATAGCAATGTTAACGGAAATTTTGGTCCAGTATCTTCTTTGATATTTTCTCTTGTGAATGGAATGATTACTGGAAATTTCTCTATGGAAAATATAAATGATGGAAACTATTTATGGAATGTAAGATGCAGTGATTCAAGAAATTCTGCTTTTGCAGAGCAAAACAGAACATTTAATTTAAGCGCTCCTGATGCGCCTGTTTTTAGCAGTATCAGCGACAGAACAATTTTAGAAAATCAGACTATAGAATTCAGTGTTAATGCTATTGATCAAGATGGAGAAAATATAACCTACACTGCTGAAAGCCTCCCAAGCGGAGCAAGTTTTGAAAATCAAAGATTTTTATGGACTCCAAGTTATACTCAAAGTGGAATTTATAATGTCAGATTTATAGCAATAGATGAAACAAATTTAACAGCTGTAAAAACTGTTAAATTAACTGTAACTGATGTTAAACTTCCTCCTGCATTCAGCAATGTAGCTCAATGCACAAATAAAACAAGCTTAGTTGGAATTGAGATAAAAAACCCGGATGATAATGATGACTTGAATATTGGAGATGATATAACTATTGAAGCTAAAATAAGAAACGGATTAAATAAAGACAATGATTTTAAAGTAGAAGCTCATTTGTATAATTTAAATACAAACAGGTCTGAAGATAGTGATGATGATTCTCTGGATATTAATAAAGGAAGCAGTGAAGACAGCGAAATAAAAATTACAATTCCTGAAGATATTGATGAAAAAGATAATTTTGCAATTTATGTTTTTGCAAAATCTAAAGACGGAGAGTGCAATTCCAATTTCATAAATGTAAAAATTGAAAGGGAAGATGATAAAGTTGTGATTGATAAGTTCACAATTGATCCTTCTCAGGCAGAATCGCAAGATATTATAAATTTCAAAGTAAAGGTTCAAAATGTTGGTGGCGACGATCAGGATGATATTTATGTTGAGATTAAAAATACTGAATTAGGAATAAATCTAAAATCAGAGAGATTCGATATTGAAAGTTTTGGCGATGATGATACTGAAACCAAAAGCTTTTCTTTCACGCTTCCACAAAATGCAAGCGAAGCAAGCTATGAAATAACAGCAAGTGTTTATTATAATGGAAGCGGAGTAGACAGAGAAGCAAAAACACTTGTAATCATGAACGAAATTGAAGAAGTTGTAGTTGCGGCAGTTCAAGTTGATGAGGAAGCTGAAACAAGGATAATAACTGAAAGTGAAGAAGCTGAAAATGTTGCCAGAAGTTCAGATAATAATGAAGTGATTAGTCTTGGAACTGCAAAGCTGACTAGCAATAAAAAGAAATTAACAATTTACAAAGAAGATACACAGCCACAAGTGGAAAACGGAAAGAAAGATTATAATAAAAAAGTTAATGAGTATTTGAAAAATCCGACAATAAAATATCTTTTATGGATTTTAGATGCTTTATTTATTATTGGAATAATAATTGTGATAATTAGATTAATTTTGTATTTTAGGGGGTAAAATTAATCTAAATTATGGGAGGAAAAATAAAATGAAAAGATTAACAAGTTATGTTTTGGCGGCAGGAATTGGATTAGGATGTTTATCTGGGTGTGAAGTTCCGCTTAATAATCTCAGAGAAACTGAAAGAGAATCATTACCAGAGAAAAAGCCTTATGGTTTTTTTGTTCAAGATATACATGGAATAACAACTACCCATATGGTTACTGGAGATTTTGATGGAGATGGAGATTTGGATGTATTAATTTCTGGAAGACATTATAGGACTGCAAAAGTAAAATGTCATTTGCTTGAGAATGACGGTAAGGGTAATTTTAATGTTAAATAATAGATTGGCAGAGAAAATTATTCTTAATAATTTTTAAGCATTGTTGCACTCCAGATAAAATGTAAAAACAAAACTCTCAAGATACTGTCACGTTTTCATCACATCATCTATTTGCTAAATAAATAATTAAACTCAACAATTTATTCCTTCCAAGTTCCAAATCAATTCCTGATTCTTC
>JAGVWP010000025.1 GCA_018304985.1 Candidatus Pacearchaeota archaeon | reverse complement strand
TTGACCACGAATAGGAGTATGTCGTATGTTTTTGCAATATAACAAAGTTTAAATAATAAATAAACTTTATGGTTGTAGAATTCTCATAGGAGATATTGTAATATTTTCAAAACTTCTGAAATCTATACAATAATAAATTTTTCTATGTGAAAAATTTAGCATAAGCTATTAGATATTTAAGTTAATTTTAGGGTAACAATAGTTATGAGCGAAGCGAATTAAATTTTAGGTATCAGCCTTCCAGTCCTCTTCATATATTTCTCATACTCTTTTCCAAATTTTTTTAACATCATTTCTTCCTCTTGCTTTACTCTTGAGAAATAAAGATAAGAGAAAGAGATAAATGGAAGTATGCCTATAAGCAAATTAGATGATAAAAGAAAAAAACCATAAATTATAAAATAAATTGCAGTATACATTGGATGCCTTACTCTTTTATACGGGCCTTCCTGTATTAATTTATGATCTTTTTTTATGGTAAGTATTGCTGAAAAATTCTTTCCAAGGGTTCTATGGGTTGAGATAAACAGCCAGAAGCTTATAGCAATTGCAACCATGCCAAGAAACCTTACTATAACTGGGAAATTAAAATTAAGGCTGTCAATTGTGTTTGTAAAAACATAAAGCAAAGATGGAACTGCAAATAAAACATAAAAAATAACAACAGACAGGGATTCTTTTCCTTTTTTTAAAACAAATAAGTTTTCTGACTTGAACTTATACTGGTAATAAAACCTTACTAGATTTATAGCTATTAAAAGAATGAAAAATATTATCTTTATTGTTGTTTCTTCCATTTTCATCATTCATTAATAATATTTATTATAGTAAGTTTAAAAGATCTTCTAAAGTCAATTCAACTTGATTCATAATGCTTTTTAATGTTCCTTTAGCTAACTCTTTATGCAATGGAACAGGAACAGTTATCTTTTTTTCTTGAGTTTGTTTGTTCATAATAGCGTGGCTTCCTCTTGTTCTCACATGAACAAAACCAATTTTAGAAAGAATTTTAACCATGTCCTTACCGGACAATACTGGAAGTTTTGGCATTTTTTATTATTTCAACAACGGAAAATAAAGGTGTTCTCTGGCTTTCTAATTCATCATAAGCTTCGGGCTGTTCCTCTAGATATAATTCTATAGCTTCTTTAATATTCTTCATAGCTTCGTCTATATTGCTTCCTTGGCTAGTAATGCCTAAGCTAGGGCAGTGGGCAACAAAAATCTCGCTACCATCACTTAACTTTTCTTTGTTAATTACAATCTCAGCAAAATACTTAGATTCCATAAATAATTAATAGGATTATTATATTTAAATCTTCTTATATAATATTTTTTGTTTTATTCCACGATTATCTTCCCATACCCCATTCCCATACTGCATGCAAAAGTAAAAGTTCCCTTTTTTGTAGGTGTAAAGATTATTTTATCTTCAGGAGTTCTTGCTGTTTTTGAGACCCCAAGATCTTTTATATTAAAAGATCTTAAACATCCTGTAACACTTTTGTCTAAAGTTATTTCAACAGGCTTCCCTTCCTTGACAGTTATTGTATTGGGATAATAATTATAATTCTTAGTGCTTAATGTTATTTTCTGGGCATCAATATCATTAATAACAACATTTCCATTAGCAGGATTATTGCCATTATCAGTATTTTTATTACCAAAAACAAACCATGCTCCAGATATAATTAATATTCCGACCAAAATCAATATAGTTGTATTTTTCATTTTTATATTTATCTTACTTTAGTTTAAATTAATAATTGTTTATAAACATTATGAAATTAAGTTATGTAAACAGCGAGCTTCTTGGCCCAAATATCATAAGCCAGGCTGTAATAGCTATTAATATTATAGTTATAAAGATTGTTAAAGTATGGTCTTCTTTTAACTGCCTCTCATTTTCTTTCATCTCCAAATAAACCATGTAATTAAGGGCAATTAAAATAATTGAGGATATTATGAAGATAATTACTGTGGCTATTTTTAAATTATCATTTAATAACATTATTGCTGTCATTCCTCCCATTAAACTTCCCATAAAACCAGCCATTATTCCTTCCATAATTCCCATTATGCCACAGCATTTTCCCATCCAAACTCCAAGCACTATTCCAACAGCCATGCCGAAAACACTTCCTATAAACATTCCGTTAGTTGCTCCAACATAAAATCCTGCCAAAAATCCAGCAATCATTCCAGTTGTCATGCCAATCATCATTCCAGTCATGCATGCAAATTCTTTATACGCTCTTACTTGCCTTATAGCTGCAATAATTAAAGAATAGCTTATAGCTGCAAAAAATAAATAAAAGCCATACTTGTCCATAAACCCATCAATGCTTTTTAATTTAACATAATAAAGAATCCCAAGTATAACCAAACTAGTTATTAAGGAATAAAGCACTGTTTTAACTAACTCTCCTTCTACCCTTTCCTTGTTATTAAGTTCTTTTGTAAATTGTTTGATGGACATTTTATAATATACTTATAATTACTAACAATATAATATGCTTTTAAAACTTACGTTTTTAAAAACTTAGTAATTAATAAATTTCTCAATTGTTTCATTGTTATATTCATCCAAAATTTCTATTTTATTTAATTTAGTCAAAGCAATTTTAGTGTCCATTCCTTCAAACGGAGCAACATATACATAATCATATTTTGCAGCAAATGCCTCCAACTTTTCAATTAAATCACTTTCACATTCATAATCTTTACAATTGTAATTAATAATAACTCCCCCACGGCCTTTTTCAATGCCATCTGCATGTTCAAGCATATGTTTCTGGATTGTAATTGGCATTTGTTCTTTCAGAATATGGGAAGGAGGATTTGATTCAACATGGCCTTTAATGTCTGTCGGAGGTAATCTTTCAATACCTGAAACCAACCAAATAATTCCAGCAATAATTAAAATAACAATTAAAGGAAAAAAACTCCACTTTTTTATTTTCCTGATAGGCAATGGTTTTCCTTCCTTAAGAATATTTTCAGGATGCTTTGCTTTGTTATGCATGGCTAAAGCTTCAGTATCTTTAAATTCCCTATCACAAATTTCGCATCTTGTTTTTTCTTCCATTTTTCCTTTTTAAAAATATAAGTAAAAATAAAAAAACAATAAATTAAATAAATTTTATTTTTCTTATCCAGATAGCTCTGCATCAATTACCTGTTTAAATGCGCTGAATGGCTGAGCTCCGCTTAATGGCTTCCCATTAATTACAAAGTAAGGTGTTCCTTGTCCGCCGGCAGCTGTTGCATCAGCTAAATCTTTCTGAATTTCATTTCTGTATTTTCCTGAATCTAAGCAGCTCCCAATATCATACCCTAAGTCTTTAGCCCATTGCTTTAACTCTGTTGCTCCAAACTGGGCTGTTCCTCTTACAGGCCCGTTATTTGGGTCTCCACCATCAATCTTGTTTTGTTCCTGGAAAATTTTGTCATGCATTTTAAAATATGCGCTATCTCCGCCTTTTTCTCTTGCACATTCAGCAGCTTCAGCAGCTGGCTGTGCAGCAGGATGTATGCTTGTTAATGGCAAATCTCTATAAACAAGCTTGGCTTTTCCAGTATCAATATATTCTGTTTTTATTGACGGCAGAGTTTCTGTCCAGAATTTCCTGCAAAAAGGGCATTGGTAATCGCTGAATTCTATAATTGTTACTGGCGCATCTTTATTTCCAAGGACAGCATCATCATCAACACTTGCGCTTACTTGACTTGGTTGTGAAGGAACTCCTGTTGGAGTCGGATTTGAAGGAACTGCAACAACATTTCCATTGACAGAACTTTTTCCGCTTAAAATGTTTCCAAATCCTCCTGTAAATAAAGAAATTACAAATAACCCTAAAAATAGAAAAGTCCCGAATTTCCATAAGGTTGTTTTTTTAATGCTTATTCCTGTTTCTTCACTCATTTTGCTTTTTTACCTCCTTTCAATATTCTTTGAGCATTTGATTTTTGTGTCGTATTGTTAAAATCACATTCATTTGCCGAAGAAATATTATAAGAAATTTTTATAATGCTAAACAAAAGAATAACAATTGCCAAAATAGATATTTCCAGTCCTTTAAACGGCAGAAAGTTAACAAATATTGTTCCAAAACCCAAAGCGGTTGCAAGTCCTAAGCCACAAGCTGCACATCCTGGGGCTAAAATACCTAAAAGTAATCCACTTGCCCCGCTTAAACCCAATTTTGCAGAATTTTCTAAAATATTGGACTTATATATAATAAGAGTTACAAAAATCCCGCTTAAAATACTTAAAGCAAGAAAAGATAAAAAACTTGAAAAAAGAATTGTTTTATCAAAACCAATAAAAATATTAAATAAAAATGCAATAAAGCTCTTTAATCCATAATTCTTAAAATGCCACAATAAATTTTGAAAAGATGAAATAAAAAAGTTTAAAAAATAAAAAGAAAACGCGCTTATAATAAAAATGAGAAAATATTTCCAGCTAAAGAAAACGCCTTTCCATGCTTTAAATAATTCAGATAAGTTTCTTAATTTTTTCCTCATTTTTATATGGCTTATACTTATAGATTTAATACTTAAATAGAAGTAGTTATATTTTAGGGTATGAACAATGGCCCTAAAAAGGTCTGAAATGGCTAAATTTTGCCATATTAACGTTCATAAAGGGAAAATTTTCTAAAATCCTAATTTTTCCTTAACTAAAATTAATGTTGTTCTATTCGGAAACATTTCTTTCTCTATAATAACCCATTTTCCTATTGCACTTGGCATCCCATAAGCTTTTTTTGCTCTTTCATCTTCTAAGGGATAAACATACTCTCTCACACGTTTCATAGCTTCATCTAAATTAGAAGTTATTTTTTGCGTGCCTGCAACCAATATTAAATTTTTTGCGGCAAAGGGATATGCTGTAACTCTAGAGCCTGAAGCATCGCATGCCACTATCTCTCCTGTTTTAGCTATAGCATTAACACTGCCTAAAAAATATTCAGCTGTTACTCCCTTTCTTCTCAACTCTGTTTGTTTTACCATATCATTTTCTTTTAGAATTTCTTCGTTAACATTTTTCCATTCATGTTCTTTTAATTTTAAATAGTCAATAAAACCAATTTCATTTAATGTTGTAGAAGAACCATTCATAATTTCAGCCCCATCAGGAATTATCTTTTTTATCTCATCAAGAGCTTCTTTTTTGTTTTCTACAACTATCACATTTATTCCTCTTGATTTTATTGCCTCAACTGTTTCTTTTAATTCCTTTTCATCAGGCATTTTTATGAATTGTTTTTTGTCCATTTTTATCTTATAAGTAATTTTTGTAAAGTTTTAATGATATACTTATTAAAGTAAAGTTTATAAATGTAACGTATCTAATAGTAAAGTAATGAAAAAAAAGAAAGAATGCTCTATAACTGGAATAATGATTAAGTTAAGCAAGAAGTGGACTTTGATAATTCTTAATGAGCTAAGCACTAATGGCAAGAGAAGATTTAATGAGTTAATGGAAAACGCAGAAGGTATTAGCGCGAGAACATTATCTAAGAGATTGAAAGAATTAGAAAAGGCAGAATTGATAACGAAAAAGTCATTTAAGGAGACTCCCCCAAGAGTTGAATATTCTTTAACAAATTCGGGGAAAGAGTTAATTAAATGTTTCAATTATCTAAATAAATGGGTAATTAAGTGGGAGAAAAAATCCTAGCTTCATCAAAATTCTTTTTAGTTTCAATACTATATGCAAAATCTTCTATTTTCATATTCTAAATGTGTTTAATTCCTTGGTAAAAAATAGTATATGCTCTTTTACACAAAGTATATCAAAAAGGATATACTTTCTAAAATCAGCTTTTATAATACTCTTAAGCTTCAGTTCTTGCATTAAATCAACTCCTTTTGTTTTTGCATTTTTAACAACAGAAAATGCTTTTTCTCTATCTCCTGCCATGGCATACGCACAAGCAAGATTATAATATGCATCATGATATTTAGGATCTAGCTCAATCGCTTTTTCCTGCTGCTCAGCTGCCCTATAAAACCATTCTTTATCATTAGTTTGCCTACCTTTTTCATCATAAGCCCAACCCAGATTATAGTGTGTTAATGCAATTATTGTACCTTCTCTAACAAGTTTTTCCAAAACTTCAACTGCTTTATCAACCTCACCTAAATTTTCATAACATCCTCCTAAAACACTTACAGTTTTTGGATATAGTCTTTTATCTTCTTTAGGCCAGTTCTTTATCGCAATCTCAAATTCTTTTGCAGCAATATTCCATATTTTTGCATCCATAAAACCATAGCCCATCCCTAAAGAACTTACAAATATCTTTCCTTTATTTGCATAATTTACAGGAAAAAGAAAACTAAGAAGCGGCGCTGAAACTCTTTCTTTGTCTAATAAATAATTCCATTCCCCAAAACCAGAAACATTAACAACTACAGATTTCATATTTCTAAGAGTTGAACTTTCATTTCTTCTGGCATAAGAAAACATCTGTCCAAGATTTCTCCATTCTTCAATAATTTTTGGATGAGAAAAATCATTAGACATAGAATTATTAACAAAAACCAATTGCCATGATGATTCTTCAGCTGTTAAAACTGACAAAGAGCTATCTGATTTTTTTAATTGAGACCTAACAAAGTCTAATCTTTCATTTATTAAATCTAATATTCCAGAATTATATGAAAATTCTTGAAAAGGAATTTTTTCCATATTAAAATATAAATCAATACACTGTATATTACTTTCAGGAAGAATAGTCGGGCCTGCAAGTCCATGCGATCTTGATTCCTTTACTTCAATTCCAAGCTCTTCAAGTGTTTTTCCCATCATTTTTTATAATCCTCCCTTAGTTCAGGCTGCAAACCTGTTCTTCTAAGATAATCATTAGCATACAATATAAATTCTTTAGGACTTTCGTTTCTAAGAAC
>JAGVWP010000012.1 GCA_018304985.1 Candidatus Pacearchaeota archaeon | reverse complement strand
GAGATGTTTTGCAAAATAGCAATTTTAAAACAGTAAGAGAAGCGATGGATAGAATTTCAAACTATTTTGAAAAGGAGGGAAGTATTATGGTTTAGTGTATTTAACTAACTATAAATCAAGTTAAATTTTTCTTAGAGAAAAATTTAGTATTATATAGATTCATAAAATATTTTTGAAATCATACCATAATTTTACCTTATTTATATGAGAAAGTTGCTAATTTTATTATTTAATTTAATTCAGGATATGATCATTTATGCTATTTTTTTAACAGTCAACAATATTCTTTGTTTCTATCAAGCAATTATTGAGCTTTACTGATGTTTCTGTTGGTTTTTCATCTATGTTAAGGTAATAGATTTTTCTCTCGGCTATTTTCAGTATCTGGCAGTTCCCGCAAGAATTCCCGCAGGTAAAACTATCGCTTCCAGATCCCGAGTTTAATATAAAAACAAGAGTATTTATCTGTATTTTATCATCAGCATTTCTTTTTATAGTTAGTTCAGTATCATTTGTATTAAGGTTATAACAAGCCTTTTCAATTTTTATTGGGGGAGAAAACTGCATTTCCAAACAGGAGGTTTTAGGAGATAACGCCAGCTGGTTTTTTATTGAATTATTTATTGCAAAACCTATTATTGCTACTGCTGAAATAGTTAGCATTATTATTAACATTGTTGTAACTACTTGTGAAACTGCTTTTTTATTTTTTATTTTCATTTAAGTTTAAATCAAGCAAGGCCTTGCTCCAATATCATTTAGGTTTATTTCAGCTATTTTTTCAGCATCTTTTTTTATTTCAAGTGTTTTAGCGTTTGAAATAACTGGAATTTTCAGCAAAAATGGCTTATCTGACTGGAATGTTTCGCCATTTATTATAGTTTCTTCTTCTAATTGCCCGTCGGTAAAAATAAATTCTGGGTTAAACTCGCTGCCTGGAATTACTGAATTATCATTTAAAATAAGGTTATAAGTGAAACTCCCGCTTCCACCCATTCCAATACAACCGGTTTCTATTGTTTTGTCTATTGTATTTATTGAATTTTCAGCCTGATTATACAGGCCTTCAATAAGATAATAATTTTTATCCTGGCAGCCGGTATTTATTTCACTTATTGCTTTTCCTGCTGTTGCCATTTTTGTTTCTTTGTTTAGTTTTTCAGTTATTATTTGTTGATTAAATATTCCGTATTCATTAGAGCTTAAAGTTCTCATCACACCGGCTTCTATTGAACGATAATAATCTGTTTTAGAGCATCCTTGACTGCAGCTATCTTTAATATCAAACTTATCACAGCCTGACTGGCAGTTTTTAGAGCCTCTTGGAATTGAAGCTGGGGTGTATTCTTCTGCAAAATTTGCAAATGTGTGGCCAAATTCGTGAGTTAGAACAGTTAATGGGAGAGCTGTGTTAATGCTTAAAACATTCATGTAAGCAGAGCTTCTTATGTTTCCTGGCTTGTTTTGTAGAACTATAACATAATCATTTGGGCATGAAGATGCTATCTTAATCAAGGATTTTGAATAGCATAAAATTGCTATTCCTTTGTATAATTCGCATTCCGGCTGGTAATCATCAATATAATAAAAATTAAATGCATCCTGGTTTTGATTAAAAGGAGAGGTTTGCAGAAAGAAATCAGTATATTCCTGAGCTTGCTCTTTTGGCGAGAAGAAAACAAGGTTTACTGCGCTTTCACTATTATATTTTAAAGTATTGCAGGTTTCTAAAATAGAATTTCCAGAGCTTGCCGACGGAGAAAGAGAGCCTTTATTCAATAAAATTACTGAAATAATAGAAATAATTATAATTGCCACTAAAATAATAATCGGAATTACAAGCATCTTTTTATTCATAATCAGCAAAGGAAAAAGAGATTTAAATATATTCTTGAAATGGAAATATTTATATACTAATATATAATGGTTATATAATAAATTATATATAGAAAAAATGGCAGAACAATCAACAATCATGATCGATAAGAAAGTTATTGAATTACTTAAGAAAGCTAAGGATGATCAAAGACAGACTTACAACGAGTTACTTGAGAAAATGGCCAATATATTCATTAAGCTTAAAGAAAGAAACCAATATGACGAGTTTCTCCATAAGATTCAACAACCTAAAATGAAAGAACTTTGGAACAATAAAGAAGATGAAGCCTGGGAGAAAGCATGATAAATAAATCTTATAATTTTGGAGATATTCTTTTAGCAGAAGTTCAGTATACAGATACTTTTGAAATTAAAACAAGGCCTGTTTTGGTTCTTTTTGAAGATTTTGGCAATGTGGTAGTTGCAGGCATTACAAGCAATCCTAAAATGAAGGGCATTTTATTAAGCAAAAAAGACGGGGCTGTTAGAGATAGTGTTATTAAACTAAATTATATTTTTACTATATCTGAACAAATGATTAAAAAATATATTTTTAAGGTATCTGAAGAGAAAAAAAGAATAGTGAAAGATGAAATTATTGAGAGATTAAATTAGACTTACATTATTTTCATTTTAGTAGAGTTATTTTATCAGCGCGAATTTGCAGTTTATTATTATATTCAGAAATTTTTCCATTAATAGAGAGGTTCTGATTAATATAAGCCTTTAAATTAGGGCAATTACATACAGCTTCTATTTTTCCTTCTTTTTCAAGGTCTTTTATTATTAATGCTGTAAAGTCATCTTTTAGTGTGCTAGTTCTTATTAGTGTGCCTTGAATTTTTACTTGTTTGTTTGCCATTTTTTCGTTTATTGAAGATATTTTTGTTATTTTTTGCTCTGAAATGTTAAGATAAATGAGAAGAATCAAAATACCAATAACTGAGATAATCAGGGAGATTATTTTAAGATTATATTTGATCATATTAATATTAAGCAATGATATTTAATAAAGGTATATTATGGAATGAACTAGATCAAGACTACAAAGTAGGGTGAGATATTATTTCAAATACTGTTTTTGAATTTTCACAATACTAAATTTCTCTTTTTAGGAGAAATTTAACATACTTTATTAACTGCTTAAATTAGATTTATGTTAATTATACATATGATAGCAAACTTTATAATTAAACTTTTTCTTATTTGTCTATGGACATTGAAAAGAAGCTTGAGCTGATTAAGAGAAATACGCAGGAAATTGTTACAGAGGATGAGCTGAGAAAACTACTTAAAACTAAGAAACAGCCTGTTGTTTATCTTGGAACAGCAATTACTGGAAGGCCACATATAGGTTATTTTGTCTGGGCATTAAAACTAGGTGATTTTCTAAGAGCTGGATTTAAAGTTAAATTGTTATTAGCAGATTTACATGGGGCTTTAGATAACACTCCTTGGGAAATTTTAGAAATGAGATATGATTATTATAAGGCGCTTATTCCTTTAATGTTTGAGGCAATTGGGGTTAATACTAAGAATCTGGAATTTGTTAAGGGCAGCGAATTTCAGTTAAAACCAGAGTATATGTATGATGTGCTGCAGATGGCTACTCATAATTCTATTAATGACTGTCAGAGAGCTGCAGCAGAGGTTGTTAAGTTTGGGGATAATCCTAAACTTGCTGGATTAATATATCCGATAATGCAGGCTTTAGATGAAGAATATTTAAAAGTGGATGTGCAGTATGGCGGAGTAGATCAAAGGAAAATTTTTATGTTTGCAAGGGAAAATCTACCTGTAATTGGTTATGATGCAAGAGTTGAGATAATGACTCCATTAATTCCTGGATTAATTGGAAAGAAAATGTCTGCTAGTGATTCAAGATCTAAGGTTGATTTGCTTGATGATGAGAAATCTGTAATTGATAAAATTTCAAGAGTTGAATGTGCTGAAGGAGATGTTGATAATGGCGTATTAGCCTTTTTGAAATGTGTTATTATGCCAATTAAGCAGGATAATAAAGAAAGATTTATTGTTAAGAGAGATAAAAAGTTCGGAGGAGATCTACATTTTAATAATTATGCTGAAATTGAGAAGCGGTTTAAGGAGAAAAAATTGCATCCTTTGGATTTGAAGAATGCTTTAGCTGTTGAGATTAATAATTTGTTAAAAGGCTTTAGAAAAAATAAGGCCAAATTGGAAAAATTGTCTAAAGAGGCTTATAATTAATTCTGGTAATTTTCTAAGTAATAAAAGGAAAATAAAAAAACAAAAAGAAGAACGAAAAATAAAAATTAATTCTTATTTGTTTTTGTGAGCGTTTCCAGCTTTTATTACAGTTTCACCGATAGCAGCACTTGTTGCAACTTGTCCTGCTTTTGTCCAAGTGTTTGGCTTTATTCTTGTGATTCCTGCTCCTAATCCTGCAGAAGCGCTAATATCAACTATTGCTTCTAATACCGGCCTGTCTTCAATTGTTCCATTGGTTCTTCCAAGTTCTGCTGGATCAACTGCTTCTCCACCCCTAACAGTATCGTAAACTGCTTCTCCTGTATTTACAATTCCTCTTCTTAATCCTTTGGTAGGATCAAGTTCTTTTACAGTTGATTCAATCATTCTTCCCGGGATTAATAAAGCATTTCCAACTGTTTTTGCAATATTTGGCCCTGTTGTTGCGCATCCTGAATAAAGAGCCATTGTACCAAGAGCTAAATAACTTGCAATAGTTTTATAAATTCCGTCCATTTTTTCTTTTTTACTAACCTCCTTTCACTCATTGTTCACTTCTAATGGCAATTACTTTTATCAGAGTTTGAAACTTATAAATCTATGGCATTTGAAATGAGTAGTGATAACGCCGTAGAATTGAGCTTTAGTAGTGAATTCAGAGATTATATCAATTTTGAAAATGAAGAAAAACATATTGGTTATACTAAATTAACTCGCTAGTTAAATTAATCTATTTAAGAATAGTTGCTCTCGCGTGAAAATTAGGGAGAGATATGGTATGTTTAGAAAATAATGTAATATAAAATTTTCCATTTAGGAAAATTTAGCTTTATTTATCTATTAATTAATATTGTTATCGCATTAAATAAATAATAAAGCATAGCAACCTTTGTGTATAAATCTGGTAAAGTTACGGCATGATTTCGGAATAGTTTTTGATATTTTTATTAAAAGATTACTGAAATAAATAGAGCATTAACTCTAAGTTTTGCCTGTCTCTGAATAAATCTTTTAATCTTTGCTTTGCTTCTTTGCCTGTTTTTTCCTGAAATTCTTTATCTGGGTTGTATATTGATAATTCTTCCGTTTTTTCTTTTCCAGCAAGTTCGTAAATCTTGTCGAATTGGCATAAATAAGTAATAGACGGGCTTTTATTTAATCCAACCCATGATAAAACCATTGCGTATCTCTGATTTAATTCAGCTTTCATCGCGGGTGTAAAAGGATATTCTAAGTAAAAAGAATCAGATATTGGCTTATCTTTGTTTTCATTATTTTTATGAATTAATTTTATAGAATCTATTGCTCCGTAATTTCCTTGAGGATCTGGAGAATCAGTTATCTCTAAAGTATTTGATAATAGAGTAGTAAGCAAACTTTCTTTCAAAGCAGACTTTATTTTAATTTGAAATGATTTATCTGAAGTTCTGTAAAAAAAAGAAACCTGGAAAATTTCCCCGCCATTTGAAAATTTTCTATTTAACCGATACTCTTTCTTTTCTCCTGATTCAATCCTTTTTACTAAATTTCCCGCAATGTTTCTATTAAGCATCTGCAAGTTTTTCTGAAATGCTGTTTCTTCTTCATTTTCATCTTTAGTATTCTGTTGAATTGTCCCTGTTTTTTGGGCTTGTTCTGCAAATGCTACTTCGTTTAGAGGCAGGGGAAAATATGAAGAAAGCGCAATTAATGGCAGGGCAACTAATTTAATTAATTTTGGCATTTTATGTAAATAGTTATTTAATATTATAAATATGATTATTGTGAGAAATATGCTTTGTTTTTATTATCTTTTTGTGTGGCTTACTAAGATAATTTAAACTTTAGCATATAAGTATAAAAAATTAGGCAGAGGTATAGCATGTTTTCAAAAAGTATTTTAATCACATAATAAAAAAATTTCTCGTTTAGAGAAATTTTGCCCGATTTAAAGCAGGTTAGATAAGGTTTAGTTAGGTTTATTATAATAAATTTATCTCGTCTTGAATTCTACAATGTCTTTGTCTTTTAACTCATGTAATAAACCAATCTTTTGATTTGGGAATTTAGATGAAGGCCCCCAAATATGAATTTCACTGATAGAAGCTAACAATTGCTTGCTTATTTTATTAGCAACGTTTTTTATTACAGAACCTACTGGCATAATCATGGGTATTTGGCTTGCAGGCTTTCCGGGTTCTTTTAGATAAATTCTCAGAAAGTTAAAGCTTGAAAGAATTTTTTCCTTTAATTCATCAATACCTTCGTTTTTATCCATGGCAGAAGTCATTACAAAATTATATTTTTTAGATTGCAAACTTGCCCCAATTTTTCTCTTTTCAGCTTCATTAAGAAGATCAGTTTTATTAAAAACAATAAGTTTTTTTGCTCGGGAGTGCAATAAATAAGGCTCAACTTCTTTTATTTCTTCTATTTTTGTTACAACAATTAAAACTAAATCGGTATTATTAATTAAGCCGATGTCAAAATTCTCGTTTTTCAGGCTTGGCTGATCAATTATCTGAACTTGGATGCCTTGATAGCTCATTGTTCCTATTTCTTCTCTTTGAGTTGTAAATGGATACGGAGAAATTGGAGGATGGGCATTTGTCAGTTTGGTTAGGATAGCTGATTTTCCGCTATTTGTAAAGCCAATAAGAACTGCCTGCATATCTGCTTTTCTAATTCCTGGTTTGCCAGAGGATTTTTTTGTTTTTTTAATTCTTTCAATTTTTTCAATTAATTTAATCCTGCGGGTTTTCAGGTTTGCAAGCATTGCTTCAGATGATTTATGTTTTGGACATTCTCTAATCATTTCATCTAAATAGAATAGCCTTTCTTCATCATCTTTCGCATTAAGAAACTTCTCTTCTGCTTTTTTGTAAAATGGGGATTGGTTTGTGCTGGCCATGAATCTTTATATTAAAACCAATTTAAATTATTATCTATTTATTTGAAATCATATAATATTAAATTTTCCATTTAGGAAAATTTTAGCATGATTTTATAGCTATTTAATTAAATTAAACTGGTAAGCTTAGCAACTTACATTGATAAATTAGGCAGGGTTATGGCATGATTCAAGAAATTATCCTTCACAACCTGGATCAAGAAGTCGAGAACATTCTTCTTCACTAGAAGCGGTTATAATTGGTTCTGCAGGAGGTTCTTTAGGTCTCCAGTCATATAATTCTGTTATTCCGCTGCACCCTGTTGAAGAGGCAATAAAATTGTTTATGTCATATTGAGTCCAGCTAGTTATATCTACTGCTTCTTGCCTTAATATATCTTTGTCTGAGGTAGGTGCTTCATAACAAAAGGTTTTTACGAACAATGCAGATATGCTATCGAGTTTAAAACACCCCAGTGTCCTATCAAACATATTTCCTTCTTTAACAAGGTAACCCCTACAGAGAAAATGTTTATCGGGCAGTTCTGTTCCCGGTTTTCTAATCTCACATTCGGTTGTTGAAGGATATTCCTCAGGAGGAGTATCATATTTACTTGTTTGTTCTATGTCAACTATATTCTCTTCACCATACCAATCTTTGCGCTTTAACTCTTTATAAATAGCTGTTCCCGGTATATCTTTAAATTTCATACAAGGGTAATAAGTAGCTTCTTGATCATTCATTGATTCAGTCTTACTAGTATATGTCTCTATTACTTCATAAGGATAGACAAGCCCTTCAGTATCTGTTTCTATGCCAAAATATGCTAAGGGGACTTTAACTCCATTTTTCTTCCCATTAATTGTTAAAGATCGATATGGTCCAGCAGAACCTAAAAATCTAAAATCCATTTGATTTTCTTTTACTGTCAAATATGAACCATAATTTTCTCCCTGGAGAATCATTTCAGTTCTATCCACATTTTCTCCTATTACATGAAAGCTATAAACTTCTCCCTGGCTAGCTAGCCATAATGTTTGTGAGGATAATTTTCCAACCCCATTTATTGATAAATATGCTGCCGGCGGATCAGTCGGGCTTAATTGTATTTCTGATTTTGGAATTTCTTTGAAGAAAATAAGGTTAATTGAACTTGCAATAATTATTAATATAGAAGAAGCAATAATAATAGCAATTAGAATATGTTTTTTTTTTGCTTGGAATTTTAATCACCACTTTTTTCTTAATTATTAATTGAGAATAGTTTATAACTCTTTCGCCTCGCTCCTTCGCTCGCCTTACCTCCCACTCTAAAGAACGATGTTTTGAATCATTATAATATAAAATTTCTCGTTTAGAGAAATTTAACCTGGTTTTTAAGCATCAATTAGGTTTAGATATATTTATGATAATTTAATGATAAGTAACTTAAGATGTGTAAATTAGGCAGAGTTATTATGTGATTCAAGATTTTTAACAATAGTTATGTTTAAAAATTCCGTATATTTTAGAGTGAGATGATACAAAGAAAAGTTCTAAAAAATGGAATGACTGTTGTATTCAAGCAGAGAAAAAATGAGGTGATAAGCGTGGCTTTTGCAGTCAGATTCGGAGCGATGAATGAAACAAAAGAGAATAAAGGAATTGCCCATTTTATTGAACACATGCTGTATAAAGGCACGCCTTCTCGAAATGCCCAGCAAATTTCTATTGAAATTGAGAGAAATGGAGGAGAATTAAATGGATTTACAGCTGAACAAGTAACAGCTTATTGGTGTAGGATGCCAAGCAAGCATATTAATATTGCTTTAGAAGTTTTAGGAGATATGGTTAGCAATCCTAAATTTGATCCTAAAGAACTGGATAAAGAAAGGCAAGTTATTTTTGAAGAAATGAAAATGTATAAAGACAATCCTAGAATGCATGTTTTTGAGAAAATTAAAAATAATTTGTATAAGAGAGATTTTGCAATGCCAATTATCGGAACTGAAGATTCTATGATTAGGAATACAAGAGACGAACTGAAAAAATTGTTTGACCAAATATATGTTCCGGAAAATATGATTTTATGTGTTGTTGGAGATACGGATTTTAATAAATTATGTGCCTTCGTTGAGCTGAATTTCAAGAAGTCAGGCCAAAAAGCAAGTTATCCTAAAATAGAGCTAAGGAATAATACTGAAATTGAGAAAAGAAAGAATATTGATCAGGCAAATGTTGTTTTTGCATATCATATTCCGCTTCCAAGTGATGAAAAAATGCATTATGCTGCTCAAGTTCTGAATACTTTAATGGCTGGAGGAATGTCTTCAAGGCTTTTTAGTGAGATAAGAGAAAAAAGAAATATGGCTTATGCTGTTAAAGGCGATACAGCTAGTGAAGGAAATTATGCTTACAACCAGATTTACATTGGAACAACTCCTGAAAATGTTGAAAAAGTCAAGAAACTTATTTTAGAAGAGTTTGAAAAAGTAAGCAAGGAATTAAAAGAAGATGAATTAAAGCAGGTTAAGGAACAGATAATTGGAAATTATCTTATTTCTCTTGAAGATTCCCATAATATTTTGCTAATGCTTTTAACTTCTGAAATTGAAGGAGATGCACATAACATGGAAAAAGTTGTAGATAATGTAAAAGCTGTAAAGCTAGAGGATGTCAAGAAGCTTGCAAAAATAAAAGATTATAGTTTTTTTGCTTTAATTCCAGAATAGAGTTTAAGGATTCGTGGGTTCTTTTATCCTTAGGATTAAATCTCCTACATAAACCGAATAACTGCGACTATTTTTGGTTCAAAGAAGCAACAGGAAGTTACATCAAAAAGTTTAACTCCTTAACAAAGCGTTGAACTAAATAGTGTTCATTACTAAAATACAATAGTGTGCATTAATAATGAAAACATTTAAAAATAATGTTTTCTTATATTTTTCATGATATTAAAAGAAACTTTAAGAAATATAATTAGAACGCAGAGAGAAAGTCTAGATTTAGCAGAAGCTAACATTGAAAGAGAAGCTATTAAACAAATCAATGTAGAAATACCCTTTACAATAGTTCTTTCAGGAGTAAGAAGATGCGGAAAAAGCACCTTACTAAAACAGCTTATGAAAAAAGCCAAAGATTTTTATTATTTTAGTTTTGATGACATAAGGACAGTTAATTTTGAAGTTGAGGACTTCCAAAGACTCGATGAAATATTTTTAGAAGAATATGGAAAAAAGAATTATTATTTTTTTGATGAGATACAAAACATTCCAAAATGGGAACTTTTTGTGAGAACTTTACTTGATAAGAAAAAATATGTTGTCATAACAGGCTCAAATGCTTCTCTATTAAGTAAAGAACTGGGAACAAGATTAACTGGGAGGCATTTGAGATTTGAATTATTTCCATTTTCATTTAATGAATTTTTATTGTTAATGAATAAAAAACATAATATTGAATCATTTGAAGAATACTTTACTAATGGAGGTTTTCCAGAATACTTGAAGTATAAGAAATCTACAATTTTACAAGAATTATTAAATGATGTTCTAAACCGGGATATTGCAATTAGGCATAAATTAAGAAACTTAAAGTCTTTAAGAGAAATGGCATTGTATTTGCTTACTAATGTTGGGAAAGAATTTTCATATAATAATCTTAAAAAAACATTTAATTTGGGTTCAACTAATAGCGCTATATCTTTTGTTTCTTATTTTGAAGATAGTTACTTGCTTTTTACAATTCCCAAGTTTGATTATTCATTGAAAAAACAATTGGTTAACCCAAAAAAAGTATATTCAATTGACAATGGATTAACCAACACCAATTCTTCTTCTTTTTCTCAAGACAAAGGTAAAATGCTTGAAAATCTGGTTTTTGTTAACTTAAGAAAAAGGTATAGAGACATTTTTTACTTTCAAGAAAAAGGAGAATGTGATTTCGTTATAAAAGAAGGGGCAAAAATTACAAAAGCTGTCCAAGTATGCTTTGATTTAAATGAAGACAATAGAGATAGAGAGATAGGAGGATTATTAGAAGCGTTAGAAAAATTTAATTTAAAAGATGGACTAATTTTAACTTATAAACAAGATGATGAGCTTAGTATTAATAATAAAAAAATAAAAGTATTGTCTGTTTGGAAATGGTTGGGTGAAGGTGTATTTTAGGATTAAATCTCCTACATAAACCGAATAAATTAAGATAATCATAATACAAATATTTATAAACTATATTGTAATATAAATATTATGTTGCAAGAAATAAAAGAGATTTTAACTTTGCAGAAACGAGAGATTGAAGCAAAACTCAATGAAAAGTATATTGAAAGAAATCAAAATTTAAAATTAGATAATGACTTGATAAAAGTGATAGTTGGACCAAGAAGAGCGGGAAAATCATTTTTTGCCATACACTTCTTGAATAAACAGGAGAAATTTGGTTATGTTAATTTTGATGATGAAAAGCTGGCTGAAGTAGATAATTATAATGAAATAGTCACTGCTATGAACTCTATTTATAATAATCCGAAACTTGTTCTTTTTGATGAAATTCAAAATCTTCCTAAATGGGAATTATTTGCCAATAGACTACAAAGGCAGGGTTATAAACTAATTATTACTGGAAGCAATTCAAATCTTTTAAGTAAAGAATTAGCAACACATTTAACTGGAAGGCATTTACTAACTAATATTTTTCCATTTTCATTTAAAGAATATCTTAAATTTGAAAATAAAGAATTAACAAATACTGAAACAAAAGAAAAACTATCAAAATATTTGTTTAATGGGGGTTACCCAGAAATATTATCAAAAGAAGTAGAATTAAAAGAATATCTCTCGCTTTTATTTAATTCAATATTATATAAAGATATTATAAAAAGATACAACATAAGAAATCCCAAACAAATTGAAGATTTAGCAACATATCTTATTTCAAATATTGCAAATGAATATTCTTATAATTCACTAGCAAAAATTGGAAAGATTAAAAGCTCGCATACAATTGAAAAATATCTTGGTTTTTTAGAAGAATCTTTCATTTTATTTAGTGTAAGCAGATTTTCTTATAAAGTCAAAGAGCAATTGTCTTCAAATAAGAAAATTTATTGTATAGATAATGGATTTATTCATGCCAAATCGTTTAAAACAAGCCCGGATTTAGGAAAACTTTATGAAAACCTTGTTGCTTGTAAATTGAAGAAAGACGAAGTTGATGGAAAATTAAGGTTTTACTATTGGAAAAATCAACAGCAGGAAGAAGTTGATTTTGTAATTAAAGAAGGCTTGAAAGTTAAGCAATTGATACAGGTTTGTTTTAATATAAAAGATTTACAAACTAAAAATAGAGAAATAAGAGCAATTATTAAGGCAGGAAAAGAATTAAAATGTAATAATCTCTTAATTATAACTGAAGATACTGACAAAGAAGAAAAAGTAGAGTGGTTTGGCAATAAAGCAGTCATAAAATTTATTCCCCTATGGAAATGGCTCTTGGAATAATTTCATCGAGGAAAATGTTGGGGAGTTAATCTCTACGATTAATTTCTGACAATCAATACAAATCTTTAAAAGAAGTAAATATATTTATTTTTATGAGCAAAATTATAAAAAGAGCTTTTATTGATTCGGTTGGAACTGCTGCCTATATCATTTTAGTAGTATCCTTTATATTTTCTCTTCAAGTTTTAGCTCCAAAAGAAGATATAGTAATCATCCCAATTGCCATGCTTTTACTCTTTGTGTCTTCAGCAGCTATCACCGGATTTTTGGTTTTTGGAAAGTCTATAATGCTATATATGGATGGAAAAAAGAGAGAAGCAATTTTATTATTAAGCTACACTATTGGAATACTATTCTTAATAACTCTCATAGCTTTTATTTTCTTAATAGCATATAATCTTTATTTTTAAGTAATATAATACTATTTTAATTAAAGAAAGAATATATGAAGTTAATCTTTAGTATTTCCGAATCATAGGGCATTAATCATAAATATTTTTTCTGTGGCCAACTTCAAGAACAAAAATTGTTTTTCTTACATCATCTATGCTCAGAATTGCCCTATGTCCCCCTATTCTTGCTATAAAATAGCTTGTTCCTTCTTTTCTTTTTATAAAATGATAAGGCCTGATTCTTATTCTTTCCATAACATTTACAACCCTAAATTGAACATTCTCCTCAAGCTTATTAAATTCCTTTTCTGCTGTTTCTGAAAATTCAACAGAATACATTTTACCTCATTTTTTGTTTTATTAAATTAAGGGAAATTGTCTTTCCGGCTTTTATTTCCTTTTCAGAGGCCTTAATATTATTTTTTGTTTCTTCTGAAAACTCAAGCCTATCTTCTATTAAATCCCATACTATACTTTCATAACTTTCTTTTTCGTGCATTTTCATTTCAGCAAGTTTGTTAAGCAACTCCTTGCTTATTTGTATTGTAGTTTCCATAGTCAATTATATAGTTGTTATATATTTATAAATGTTTCGTTTATCTAAATCTGCTTCTATTATGATTATGAGATCTTGAATCATGGCTTCTTGAGGAATGCTTGTTATCTCTGCCTCTACTACTTCCAAATCTACTTCTTGATCTGCTATCGCTCCTGCCAAAACTTCTTCCATTGTGCCTGAAATTAGAACTACTTGATCTTTTAACTCTATCGCTTTCCTCATCACTTCTTGATCTGCCAAAATATTTTCTTTCATCTCGCCTTTCTTTTCCATAACTTCTTCCATAAGCTCTTCCACTTTCTCTTCTGTGATCTGACATTTTAATTTGAATTCTTTCAAATTCAGGAGTTGGAAGTTTTGTTATTTTTAAAGAGCCGTCTTGAAGAACTCGCCTGAAATTATCATAATCCATTCTTCCTAGAATTGTAATTGCCTTTCCTTCTTTGCCTGCTCTTGCAGTTCTTCCAACTCTATGAATATATTCTGTGTTGTTTTTTGGAGAGTCATAATTGTAAACATGAGATACATTTTTAATATCTAGTCCTCTGGCAGCAACATCTGTGCAGACAAGCACAAACTTGCTGCTTTTATGAAAATATTCCAGGATTTTATTTCTTTTATTCTGGCTTAAGTCTCCATGTAAAGCCATTGCATCAAAGCTTAGTTTTCTTAAGTTCTTGCCTATAAAATCTGCATTTCTCTTTGTGCTGCAGAAAACCATTACAAGATTTGATTTTTCATCTTTAAGTAAGTGAACTAGCAGGGAAAATTTTTCATTTTGCGGCACATCATAAAAAACCTGCTCTAATTTTGAGGCATCAACATAAGATTCAACATGAATTTCAACAGGATGATTCATATATCTTTTTGCAATTACTGCAATTTCCTGAGAAATAGTTGCAGAAAACAGCATGGTCTGCCTTTTAGCAGGACAGTGCTCAATTATTGTAAAAACATCATCAATAAATCCCATATCCAGCATTCTATCTGCTTCATCCAGTACTAAAAAGTTAATTTTTGATAAATCAATTGTTCGCCTTGAAATATGATCTAGAATTCTTCCAGGAGTGCCAACAACAATATCTGCATATCTTAAATCTTCAATTTGAGGGTTTAGGGAAACGCCTCCGTAAATTGACAATACTTTTAGAGAGTGTTGTTTTGAAAAAGCTCTAAGGCTTCGGGATACTTGCTCCGCTAACTCTCTTGTTGGCACGACTATTAATGCCTGCAAAAAACCTTTCTTTTTTAAATTTTCAATTATTGGAGCGCCAAATGCCAGAGTTTTTCCAGAGCCTGTTGCGCTTGCTCCTATAATATCTTTTCCTTGAAGTGCCAGAGGAATGACTTTTTCCTGAATTTCAGTTGGTTCTCCAAACTTAAATTCTTCAAGATTTTTTAAAAAAGCGTGGCTTAATCCTAATTCTTTAAAACTTTTCATATTTCAATTCAATAATTATAAAATAAATGCTCTTTTAAGCTTATGGTAATGGCAGAATTAATAAAATCTTCCTTTAACAAGAGATTTTGATCTCCACCAATAAAGCCAAGCTACTAAAATTCCTAAAACTAAAAGTATTATTCCAAGAATTATAACCTGTCCACTTTTTACAGCTTCTAAATTAGTAATTAAAGAATATATTCCAAATATTACAATTAATAATCCAATTACAGCTATAACTATTGGTCCTATTATCCTTAATCTAAGATACCATCCACTTAATTTATATCCTGTGGAAAGTAATCTATTTCCAACATTTTCCTTTTGCTGATTTTCAGTTATTTCTTGGTGCATTTTTTATATCTCTATTCTGCTGGTGTTTAAATTGAATCCAACCAAGTATTATTATAATTAATCCTCCGATACTTATTATTGTTTTTGGAAACAAAGTCATTTCTACTTTTTCTCCTGATGAATTTGTTATTGTTCCAAATCCTAGCCACATAATAATCAACATTATTGGGATGACTATTGTTATGATTATTAATATTATTTTAATTCCTGTTTTTTGATTGTCCATTTTGATCACTTATTAGCATCACTCAATCCGATTATTCCACCGATTAATGCAAGAATTCCAGAGATATTTCCTAAAGTTATTACTCCCAGAATAATTGTCCAAATCGCACCGTTTCTTGTTGTCTTTGGATTAAGCATTTTCTTAGATGCTTTGTAAAGCAATAAGCCTATAATTAAAACAACTACTGAGGCAAGCAAAAGAACCAAGAAGATCAATATAGCTAAGAAATCCCTTGGAATATTATTTTCTATTGTTCCAACTCCCGAACCGATTAAAATAGCTGCAACTATTCCAACTAATAGAATTATGCCTGCTGCTACAAAATCAATTATTGCCGCTATTTTTGTAAGCAATGCTCCTGTTTCGCTTTTCATGAAATATTAATATGATCAGTATTTATAAATTTATTTGAAAGTCTTTTTCAATTCTGATAATTGTTTTTCTAAATAGATATATAAGCTACTGGCTTCGTCTATTTTAATTCCTGTTTTTCTTTCATAATTGTTTTTTATAGCTAAATAGCCTTCATAAGTGTTTGTTCCGCCTGAAATTTTTCTAATTAGCTTAATAAATTCTTTTTTTGAATATTCCTCATTTTTTATTATTTTATTAATTATAAATAATGTTCTTATTCTTAAAATAAGTGTGTAGGCTACAAGATCACTTATATACTTCTTATTTTGGCTTTTTAATTTATCAATAGCTTTTTTTATTATTTTTAGCTTATCTTCAGTTGTTTTCATGTACCAATCTATATTCTTTTTTGTTGCTTTTATTGAAATTGAAGCAATATAAGTTGAATTTAGGATGGGCCTGGCCTCTCTTATCATTTGGCCTATTGGCAGCAGGTCTTCTTTTAATTTTTGATCCAATAACTTTGATGAAATTATTAAGATATTGTAAATTCCTTCTTTAATTATATCTTTATCAATATTATTTGTTATAATTAGTATATCTATGTCGCTGTTCTTTCCTTCATCTCTTCTTGCATAGCTTCCTGTCAGATAAATTCCAATTATGTTTTCTAAAGGTATATGTTGATTTAAAATATTTATTATATCTAACAACATAGCTTGGCGAGTTTTTTTAATAATTTCAACCCTGACTTCTTTGTCAAGCCATGCTCTTGGAAGTATTACTGCTGAAGAATTACCTGCCTTGACTGTTTTTTTTATTTGAATTTCCATTATTTTTCCTCTGAATAGTTTTCATTGTCCAAATCATCCAAAAAATCTTCATCTTCTTCAATTCTCCTTAAAAATTTGCTATCTATTTCCTTTCTCCAATAATCTTTAGTGGTGTCCAATCTGCCTTTTTCTGTTTTAATTTTGTCTTCATGCTTTTCTATCTGCTTTTTAAGAGCTTTTATTCTTTTCTTTCTTATTTTAACCATGTGTTTTTTGTCTTTCATTTTATATTTTTATTGCATATTTTACCTATTTTATAACATTAATATTATGTTCTAACATGTACTTACATATTTATAAATCCTTTGTTTTTATTATTTTCAATTTGGTAAATAAAACTATAAAAAGGCGTTTTCTTTGTTTTGAAAATGATGCTGATAAAAATTCCGATTGAAAGTCTGCCAGAAAGTAAAGGCTCTAAATCAAGTGGTAACGCTGTAATTGCAGAGCTTCCTAAGACAATTACAACTGAAAATGGAAGGAAAATAGAGAAAGATAATTTAATATTAGAAGAGATTCATTTAGATAATAATGATCTTCCTGAAGCACACTCTTTAATTTATGAAAATTCTTTAGAGGAAATAGAGAGTAATGAAAGAATAATCTTTATTGGAGGAGATCATTCAGCGAGTTATAGCACTATTAAAGCTTTTAGAGAGATATGTAAGGAAGAGGATAAAGAGGCATTTTTAATTGTTTTTGATGCTCATGCTGATTGCGAAAATGACGAGTTAAATGAAGATTATATAAACAGCAGAAACTGGCTGAGAAAACTTATAGAAGATGGTTTTCCTGGAAACAAGGTAATTTTAATTGGTTTGAGAAAAAGCAGCAATGAAGAAAATGCTTTTTTGAAAAAAAATAATGTAAAAATATACAATATGAGAGATTTAATTGAAATTGAAGAAATGTGTGATATTATTATGGAATTGGCTAATGCTGATAAAGACAATCAGTTGTATATTTCTATTGATATTGATGTTGTTGACAGTATTTTTGTGCCAGGAGTTGCAAGACCTGAAGCTGCTGGTCTGACTACAAGACAATTGATTTATTTTCTGCAAAGATTGAATTTATTAAAGAACTTGAGAGTTATTGATGTTACTGAGATAAATACAGAAAGAGATATAAACAATAATTGTGTTAAATTAGGAGCAAAGATTGTTGAGGAAGTTATTGTTTGAACACGCTCACTTCGTTCGCGTGTAATTTGTCTGCTTCATTCTTTCTTTTTGCTCAAGCATTACGCAGTTATTCTTTTAAGTTTTGAAAATATAAAAAAATTAATTGAATATTGAATAGCTTAAATTTAAAACATAGTAACTTTCTCGAATAAATTAGGTAAAAGTATAGTATGATTTCAGAATATTCTTAATATTTAAATTCCCAAAGTTTAAATATAAGTTTAATATATATTATTAGAGATTTAGATATGAGAGCTTTTATTGCAATTGAAATGCCGGAAAATGTTAAACAAGAATTGACTAAGATTCAGAAGGAGATAGATAAATTAGCCTTGATTAAAGGAAAGTTTACTGAATTTGAGAATTTACATTTAACTCTGAAGTTTCTTGGAGAGATTTCCAGATCTGAACTGGAAGCTGTTAAAGAGAGATTGGGAAGCATAAAATTTGATCCTTTTGAAGCAGAGCTTGGAGAATTGGGAGTGTTTTCAGAGGATTTTATAAGAATTGTCTGGATTGGATTAAATGGAAAGGAAATGTTTGAAATTCAAAAACAGGTTGATAAAATGTTAGAAGATATTTTTCCTCCTGAAAACAGATTTATGGCTCATGTAACTTTAGCAAGACCAAAATTTGTTGAGGACAAACAGGTTTTTATCAATGAACTTAAGAAGATTAGTTTTGAGAAGATGAAGTTTAAAGTTGATAATATTTCTTTGAAAGAATCAGAGCTGACAAAGCAAGGGGCAAAATATTCTGATTTGCTTATGGTAAGGGGGATGTAAAACTCTTGTAGGGTTTTGAAAAATATACTCAATAAAGAATTTCAGGCTTTATAGTTCTTTTGTTTTATAAAGTATATTTTGATTTATAGAATTGCTTAAAAGCAATTAATGATTTCATGGATTTTGATGGGAAAAGAGGAAAAAAGAAAAAATTATCCAGTTTATACAAGAGTAGATGATTTTTCGAGAAATTTAGTTGAGGAAATTGTTGCTTGTTGCAATCGTAAATTATCTCATAACCCTAGTAATGGCAAATACAATGAGATTTTTCTTTATAATTATCCTGATATTGATTTATTAGAAAAAATAAAAGCTGAAATGTTAAGGCAGTTTTCACAACATGATATTGATATTCCTGTTTTATTATTTCCAAATGACTTAGATAGAGAATCTATACCATTAACTCAAGAAAAAGGAAGGCATTATGGGATTGATGTTGGTTGGTTTATTAATAATGGCTGGTTTGTGCCTTATGAAGATAATTTTAACTAATTACAATACAATAATTCCCTTTAAATTTCTGAAATCATTATCAAGAGTTACTAAAATTGCATTGTTAACAACAGCACTTGAGTAAATTAATGAATCCACGGCAGATAGATTATTATTTATGGATATTTCAACAGCCCTTTCAGCAATTTCAGAATTTGCGTCAATGATAAGACTTCTTTTTTTAATAAATTCTAATGCTCTAATTATTTTGTTGCTTTCTTGTTTGTTTTTTATCAGCTTCTTTTTTATTTCAAATAAAGAAAGAGAAGAAAGCAGAAGCATTTCTTCAGATTCTATTGTTTCAGAATATGTTCTATTATGAAAATATCCTAACCAAGTAGAGGAATCTAAAAGTTTAGAATCTGTCATTTTTATCTCTTAAGTCCTTTAGTATTTCTTTTCTAGACTTTTTTCCTAGAAATCCGGCTAAAGACTCTTTTTTTGAAGAATTAACAACTATTTTTATAATTGTTTCGTTATATGACTTAGTATTTAATTCCTCTTTCATTTTTTTGAGCAGTTTTAATGTTTGCCCATCTATTTGTATTGTTGTTGGCATATAAGTATATAATTATATAATTATATAGTATATAAGTTTTGCGGTTTTAGTATTTCAATAGTTTTTATCTATTAACTTAAAAATATCTGCTTTTTTGCCAATGGTTTTTTGCAAGTCTTCTTCACTTGCATTAATTATATTTTTAATTGTCTTAAACTCTTTCAGAAGTTTTTTGGCAGTTTTTGGGCCAATTCCGGGAAAACCTTCAATAATATACTGGATTTGTTCTTTAACATTGCGGGATTTTTTCTTAAAATTAAGGTTTAATTCTTTCTCACGCTTTTTTGCAAGAACGCTTAGAAAAGAAGCAGTGTCTTCGTAGTTTTTTGTTAAGATAATTGGAACTTGGAAACTTAAAACAATTGAAAGCATCATTCCGCGAATTGCATTTTCATTAACTTTGTTATTTTCTTTATCACTTGAATATAATTCCTGCTCTTCAATACCTTCAATTATTAGTAATTTGTTTTGTACTTGCTGCATTTGTTGTAATTGATTGATTAATCTTCGGTTTATCATTGAACCGATAAAGTCTGAAACTGTTTTTCTTTCAATTACAACATCTTTTACTATATAATCTCCAATATGAAGATGCTTAAATTCGACATTACAGCCAAGGCTGGCAAGTTCGCTGGCAACTAAAGAGTTTTTTTCGTGAAGATCTACAATAATCTTTGGTTTAACTAAATTAATTTCTTTAACACTCTGTCTTTCTTCTTTTTCTGATTTTGAGAATATGTCTAGGATGGATTTCATGAATTTTTAATTGTATTAATATTTAAATAGCCTTTCTTTTAAGAATTGACATGAGGGTAGCTGTTTACAATCAGATGTTTGGGCTAAATGGCAGAAATTTATTTTCAAATTTAGCGGGGCATTATTCTATTCATTACATGAGAAACTCTAAATCTGTTTATAAATCTGCAAAAATTTCTAGAACTCTTGATTTAGTTTCAAGGTCTAACGCAGATGTTGTTGGTATCTGCGAGGTACTTGAAGGTCAGGAAGTTGAATTAGGGAAGGGTTTAAGAGAAACAGGATATGATTATGTTTTCTTTGGTAATGGGCATAGAACAAAATCCAGTAAACTAAAAGTTAGAGTGGCTATTGCTTCTAAAGTTCCTTGTAAACAAGTTTCTAAAGTTCATACTTTGGATTTTCCTGTTAAAGATGAGATGAGTGGGGGCGGAGGAATTGTTCATTGTTATTTTCCTAAATTGGACTTTAATATGATTAATGTTCATCTAGCAAATCCAAAAAAACAGCACCTATATTTAGAACAAATAGCTTTTTTAGAAGAGTATATTGAAGAATTGAATGGAAGAGTAGTTCTAGCTGGAGATTTTAATTCAACATATCTAAGTTTAAAGGATAATTTTGGTGATTTTAGTTTATTTTCAGACCAGATAAAAACATGCAGTTTAACTCCAATCATGAAATGGTTTTTTTGGAAAGATTGCGATCATATTTTTGCAAGAGGATTTAATGTTAAAGATAAAGGATATTTAGAAGGAAGATCTGATCATAGATTGATTTATGCTGATTTAAATTAGTTCATCTTCGGTATTAAAAATTGTATATTTCCTGCTGTTTATGGCTATTAAGAGAGACATGCTTTTCTCCTGTTGACATTTTTATTAACAAAAATTCTCTATTAATTAGTTCTTTTATAGCAAGTTTCATTTCTTTAGTTCCTCTAAGATGCGCTGGAAGTGATTTTTGCAAGTTTCTTATTTCAGTATGCCTTCCACCCCCAAATATTCAAATTGACCAGTTTTCTAAGAAATCTTTTCATAATGGCTTTTTGCAAATCCATAATTATTTTAATATTTTTTCTTATTTAATTGTTTTTATTTTAAATATGGAACACTAGTGTTTCAAAATAGAAACATTTATAAGTTCATTGAATTTAATTTAATTATGGAGACTTTATTCAGGAAAGCATTAGGAGACACCCCGAAAATAAGCGTGCTGGAATTTCTTATTGAAGGAAGAGAATTAGATTACAGTATTTCTGATATTGCCGAAGGGGCTGAAATAGGAAGAACTACTTTATTCAGAATATGGGGTGATCTGCTGAAAGCGAAAATAATTGTATTTACAAGACAGATAGGAAATGCCCAGTTATACAGGTTAAATTTAGCAAATCCATTTGTTAAAAAAATGATAGAGCTTTTTGATGAGATAATTATTCCTAAGAGAAAAGTTGTTGCTTAAAGTATTAATTTCTTTTAACATAATCATTTAATCTTGCTATTATCTTATCATGAAAATCGCTGGAAATTGTACAGAGTTTCTTTATTACTATTTCTTCATTAATTGTAAATATCCTATGGGGTTTTACAAAACTTTTGAAAGGCAGGCTTCCTGAAACAAATGAGTTTTTTGTTATTTCTAAATCATCTTTATGCGCTTTGGTTGTTACAAGGCAGCAAATTCTGTCTTGCATTTTATTTAATTTTTCATTGGATATTATAATTGCAGGCCTTCTTTTAGAGCCAGTTAAGTTAGAATATGGAAAAGGAATAAGCACTATGTCCATTTGATTATACATTGTTCCACCTCTCGTCTAATTCATTATCCCAATCCTTTTTTAATACTTTTTCAGAAGCAAGCATTGTTAAAATTCCTTCCTTATCCGGATTTTTATCCAAGCTTTCCAGCTCTTCTATCCGTTTTTGTATAATTTTTCTTACAAACTCGCTCCACTTTATTTCAGAATACTTTCTCATTTTTTTATATACTTCATCTTCTATTGAAAGGGTTATATTTGTCATGCTCTAGTAAGTGAGCTCACTTATTTAAAGATTTCGGTAAACCTTTAAAGAGAACTTTAAATAATTTCATGTAATTTTTAAAACCGAAATATATATATCATTTTTCCTTATTGATTTTATAATTAAGAATGTTGCAGTGGCTGTTTCGCTGATAACTGCTAATATTACTGGAAATGTTGTTATAAGGCAGGGATTTGGAAGACAGGTTCAAGTAGCTAATACAAATGATGTTTTGAATATGTTAAATAAGTGTGTTCGCTCACCATTCTATGGATCTAATAGTTTTCCTGATGATAATGATGGTTTTAATGGTGATGAAATATGCAATTCTCATATTGATGGTAGTCGTAGATGTCTATTTGGTTTAAAGATAACGACTCTTGAGGATAACTCTAAACCTCAACATATAGAATTGGTTACTTGTGATACGAACGTAGGTCATAAAAGTCCAAATGAATATGAGGGAGTAGAGTATATTTGTTGTTCTCCTTAATTTTAGTTTAATTAATTATTATTTTCTCTTTCTTCTTTTTTATTTTTCTTTTTTTCAGATTAAAATAACTTCTTCTGTTCAGCATCTTCATTAGTTGTAAAATTCAGCTTTTTATTTGTAAAGGTTATTTTTTCTTTTTATAGCAACTAACCGAAATTATTTAGATAATTTTATTAATAAGGAACTATTACCTCCTTTAATGGAAAATTATTCCATGGAAGTAAAAGAGAAAATAAAAGAATATAAAAATAAGGGCTTTGAATTCGGCAAGTCTGAAAGATATTTGTCCCATAGAATTAGCCTGTCTATAAAAGAAGTAGAAGATGAATTAAATGAATGTAAAAGATTAGGTTATACTCATAAAAAGAAAGTTGATGGAGAGATTAGGTACACCCTTTATTTCATATATAACAAAAATCATGGAAGAGCTTATGTATTAACATTCAGGGACAAGATAAGAATAATAACAGCATTTCCTTTAGGAAGAAAAACTCTTAAAAAATACTTCAAAAGGTTTATAAACAAAAATAATTTAGTAAAAGAATGAATAAATATATTAGATTTGATTTTGAATATGATGGTATTAGCGACGTTTTAAGCATCTTTGATTTTAATAAACCTATTAAAGAGTCAATAGAATTTAATGAGTATTTAAATATTGATTTGGGAAAAAATGGAGAAATTGTCGGTTTAGAGATATTTGATGTCAGCAAATTTTTAAGTGTATTAAATAATGATGTAGATAAAAATTTTTTTAAAAAATTAAAGAAGGTAGAGCTGGTGCAGGCAGATTATAGAAATAACTGGTTTATTGCAATAATTCTTTATTCAGAAGATAAGCAAATATATCAGCAATTACCCCCCATTCAAAAAAATAGATATGTTAGCCCGTTAATAGAATACTCCTCCTATAATAATTAATAAGCGATTATTTTCTCTTTCTTCTTTTTTATTTTGTTTTTTATCGTTTAAAATAACTTCTTCTGTTCAGTTTCCTCATTTTCATTAATTGTAAAATTTAGTTTTTCGTTTTCTAAATCCTGCTTTATTGCAGATATGGCTTTGTGCATGCTTTTTTCCTTGTGATGAGCTGCCCAGTAATAGGATTCGTCTCTTGTAGCTTTTGTAACAAGCATTATAACCTCTCCTGGCATTAACCTTGCTGTTCTGCCTGCTCGCTGTATTTTACGAATTGCGCTCGGAACTGGCTCGTAGAAAATAACTGCATTCACTTCTGGAATATCCAAACCCTCTTCTGCAATTGATGTTGCGCAAAGAACATTAAATTCTCCTCTTGAAAATTCCTGAATTATTTGCTGCTGTTCTTTTTGGCTTAATCCTGTTGTATTTTCTTTATTATCAGGTTTATTACTTAAAGTTTTTTTTGCCTGGCCAACAAAAACCTTTGCAGTAACATTATTTAAAGAATTTAATTCTCTGCAGATTTTTGTAACGCTGTCCCTGTATTGCGAGAAAACAATTATTTTTGCTTTAGGGTTTTCAGCAACTTTATTTTCAATAAGGTCTTTTAACTGAAGCAGTTTTGGATGTTCTAAATTTTGAGAAATAAGATTTTTTGTTTGTATGTAAGCATTATTAAATTCCGCATTTGCAACAAGATTTTTAACAGCTTTGCTCTGCTCTTTTCTAGCCTGTTCAAATAAAGTCTGGAAATAGTTATCCAAGGCATAAAGTGTTTGTGTTTCTATTAATTCCAGAGCATGCTGAACTTTTAATGCCTGTGCTGCTGCAGAAGCTCCTGCAAATAAATTAAAGTTTTTATTACCTGTTGCAAGTGAACGCATTATTTTTCCTTGTGCTTCGAGAAGGGTTACTTTGTTAATTGGTCCGAATAGCAAATGCCTGCTTTTCAGCTCTTCTGTTTTTTTATCATAAATTTTCTTAAGCAAATTGCGAATTTCAGCAAATTCTTTTGGGAATTCCAACTTTATTACCTTGATTTCCAGCTCTTGAAGATATTCTTTCACATCTTCGCTCTCTCTAGTTCGAATTTCAACTTCTTCAATGGATAAGTTTTTACAAATTGTTTTAATTGCCTCTTTATTAGTTCCTGGAGAGGCTGTGAGGCCAAGAATACGGGTGTTTTCCTTGTTATTTTCTTTTTGTTCTAGGTATTTTTTTGCAACATAAGTATATGAATAATTTTTAACGCATCTATGAGCTTCGTCTTCTATTAACAGAGAAACCTGAGATAAATTATATAATTTTTCTTTTACATCATTTGCAATGCAGTTATGGCTTATTATATAATTAGTTATAAAATTATGTTCTTTTTCTATTGTAAAATCATACACTATCATTTTTTCTTTTGATTCTTCTATTTTTTTTATCTTTGTCCATCTTATCGAATTTGATAGGAGTTCTTTAAGTTTTTCAGCCTCTTTTCCTTTTGATAATAAACTTATTTTTTGTAAATTTTCTCCGGATAAGTAGGAAATC
The DNA here is from genome assembly GCA_018304985.1 of Candidatus Pacearchaeota archaeon. Classification (GTDB taxonomy): domain Archaea; phylum Nanobdellota; class Nanobdellia; order Pacearchaeales; family GW2011-AR1; genus JACPLR01. The sequence continues at coordinate 21,533 of JAGVWP010000012.1, read as the reverse complement.
AAGTATCTTGCAAATTTACCTTGATTATTAAGGTAAACTTTATTAAGCAACCCTTTAATTGGCAATATTTCTTTAGATCTTGTAAAAGGTCTTTTTGTATTTTTAATACTTTCTATCAATTTTCGGCATTTTGAGTAATCTGGATTGCAAATTTCTAGAAATTTTTCGAGTTGCCTTCGGCCAGAAAATCTAAAAGTATATATTATCGATTCTTTAATTTTTCTTTTACCTATACTTCCTAAATTTTTTCTTTTTGAGATATTGCCTAAAATCCCTATTTTTAAAAAAAGCCATTTTAAGTCTGTTATGAAATCTTTACTAACACTTGAAATACTAACGGAATACTTCCCAGCATTTCCATCTGTATCAAAAATTCCCTTTATAAATCCTGCAACACACTCAATTGGGCTGAAAAATATAAATTTAGGAACCCTTATTCTTGATGCTTTTCTGCCTCTCGGAACCCCTAAATTTAAAAATACTTCTGAAAGAGCAGAGTTATAAGAGACTAATCCTTTCTTAATGTCTTTTTTCATATCTTCTCCAAATAGATTTAAGATTACTTTTTTAAATTCAGCAGAAATTTCCTCGCGGTCTAGGTCTGAAAAAACCACCTCACAACCATGCCCTTTTCTATTTCCTAAATGCCCATCTCCCAACATCGCTCCAATCACATAACTTAAATCTCTATTAAGATATCTTGGCAGGGTTATCGGCTTACTTTTTCCTGTCCAATCACTAAACTCCATATTTTTAGGATAAGGAAGATTTAATTTTTTTGTTAAATCAAAAAATATCTTTGTTGGGATAAGATTATATTTAAATCTTGAATAATCTTTTAAAGGAAGTTTGAGAACATTATTTTTTAGTTTTAAATAATGTAAAACGTTTAGTGTATCTTCTTTATTTGATACTTTTAACTTCGAGTTTTCTATTAATTTCCATATATCAATTTCTTCTTCTTCCATACTTATTTCTTTTATACTTGCTATGTAATCTCCTTGCCTTAAATTTTCAGCTTTTTTCCATATAATGTTTCCGAAAGAGTCTATTGTTAATAGTGGATGTTCTGGAGTACACTCTAAGAAATTTCCAATTTCAGTGTTTATTTTAAGTGTTTTATCAACTTCTAATTTAATAGCTTTTGTAGCATTTACAAAACTAATTTTTTTATTTTTATATCCCAAAACTTTTTTGCTTATTTCTGCAGTATATAATTTTTTATTGGGATTTTTTTGTTTAAAGTTAAATTGCTCAAAAAAGTCTTTGATTTTGATTGGACCATCTTCTGTAAAAATACTCGTTTCCCCGCCAATGCATTGGGGTGTTGAAAAAACAATATCTGCTCTTTCCCATAAACCCTTTCTTTTATTTGCCTCTATTTTTCCTGTGAACAAATCCATTTGAGCAAATAATTCTGGAAGATGTTCTTGGAAATATGTAAAATGCTGTTGGGCTAGTGGCCTTGTAGGAGCGAGGAAAAGAATTTTTTCAGTAGGATGGCTTTGCATTCTGCTTATTGCCAGCATTAAAGCGATGAGAGTTTTACCAATTCCTGTTGGAAGAACAACAAGACAATTTTTTTCAATGCATTTTTTCACAATTTCTTTTTGATAGTCTCTTGGAGAGATATTTAAGAGAAATTTTAAGATTTTTTCCATTAAGCTTGAAATTAATGCGTATATATAAGATTTTAGATAAAATTAATTTACCAATTAACTTAAGGAGTCTACTATTTTTAGCTGATAAAGTGGAGAAAAGTATTATGGCATTTCAATATATGTTTGAATCATCACAAAACTAAATAATAAAGACAACCAAAGGTTTTCTTTATGAGTTTTTCTTTTATTAGGAGAAATTTAAAATGATTTATTAGCTTTTTCGCAGTTAGTTATAGAGTAAAGTTCTAATTTCATGCAATTTTTAAGACCGAAATATATATATCATTTTTCTTTATTAATTTTATAATTAGTGTAATTGAAAGGAGGTTTTAAAATTTAGATAATATGAAAAATAAAGAATGGATGGTAATTATTGCTGTTGTTCTTGTTGTTGCAGTTGCTGCGAGTTTGATTACGGCTAATATAACTGGGAATGTTATAGGATTTAAGGCGGCTAGAGGATATGGGCCGCTTGCACAAGAAGTTTATACTAAGGCAGAGATTGATGCTAAATTTACAAATTTAAAAAGTAATTCAGTTGAAGTATATAATACATTAAATGTTAGTAATGGATTATTAATTGTTGAGCCCTCTTCTATTCGTATAGGGGGATATCCTGCCTTTGAGGGAACATATAGGCCGGTGATTGATATATCTTATACTTATGGAGGAATAGGGAGATTGCAGGTAGATGCAAAAACAAATTTTTATGACGGACTTCATGTAGATAAAGGTAATATATCTGTTTCTTCATTAAAAGGAAGTGATGGTGCTTTTCCTTATGATCAGGATGATGCTTATGCATGCATAAATAATTTTGGAGAGATATTTAGAAAAGAAACTCCTTGTGTATAATTACTTATTTTAATTTTTAATCTATTTTTTCTCTTTCTTCTTTTCTTTTTTATTACATTATTCCTTGATGGAAAGCAAAAGTATAACTTAAGAAAATCAAGCATATTATTCCTAAAGTATACCATACAAGGCGGCTTCCAAAGAAGATTTTGCTGCCGTCAAGGTTTCCAAACGGGATCATTGAATAAATTGCATAATAAATATTTAGTTTTGAGAATTCTGGAAATCCTACTAGATATCCAATAATGCCTGCAATTAAATTAGCAATAATGCCTGCTGCTGCAATTAAGCCTATATGGATTTCTGTCATCTCAGTATACCTATGTTCCCCATGCCTTTTTGAAGCTCTGGCACTAGTTGTATAAACGTCAAATTCTAGTGCTGCCAGCCAAAATGCTTTTCCATACGAGGTTATTGAGAAAATAACCGGGACAATTATTCCTGCAGGCATTGGCTTTGAAAATCTTTCTTCTCTTTTAAATCCAAACCTTTCCCACATCCAGATATTATGCTCTATTTTTGCTTCATAATAATAAGCAGTTGCTTTTTTGGCCAGAATATTTACAAGCATAACTATTAGGATAAGCAGGAAACCGGTTAAAATAGCTAAATAATCAATCCCGTTCTTTATAATTCCTGCAAGACTGATAGAAAATCCAAGCACTATAAGGGCAAGAAGTATATGCCCTATCTCTTTTTGTGTAAACATATAAAGACAACCAAGGTTTTCTTTATTAAACTTTCCTTTTAAGTGCCAAGGTTTTCTTTATTAAACTTTCCTTTTAAGTGCCAAGGTTTTTCTTATGACATCCCCTTTTATTCAAGGTTTTTCTTTATGACCTCTCCTTTTTCGTGCATCCAGCAACCTTTTTCCTGTTTTATTTGCTGAACTATAGAAAAGTATATAAATAGCACCCCTTTAAATTAATTTATGCTTAAAATAAAAAAGATAAGTGAAATAATCGGAAAAAAGGTATTTACTGATGAGGGTAATTTCTTCGGCGAAGTTGAAGAGGTTAATTTAGTCAATAATAAAATTGAAGGATGGAGAATAAGGGTTAAGGCAAATAATATCTTCAGTGGAGCAAGAGGGGTTATAATTCCGCATAGTTATGTAAGGTCTATTGGGGATGTTTTTGTGATAAGCCAATTGGCAATGCCCGTGCAAAGGCAGGAAGAATTGCCTGATATGCCGAGTGAATAAACTTTAGTAAATTTCTAAAATTTGAATCTTTGCAATAACCAACATTATTGATTTAATGATAAGTAACTTAAGATGTATAAATTAAGTAGAATTATGGTGTGATTTTAAAATAAGGTTTTGAAAAATATATAATTCTAAATTTTTCTATGTGAAAAATTTTGCATGATTTATTTTTATAATTGGTTGATTAAAACTGGCAAGATATAGTAATTTACTCATTTAAATTAGGTATAGATATAGTAGTGATTCAAGAACATTATTTTAAAAACTATTTTGCATGAGCGAATAGTTTTTAAACTCCTCTTCATTTAACTTGATATGGCTTTAGAAACTATTTTATCAAGTGACTTTGCTGTGAAGATTATTTATCCCTTTTTGCTGGTGTTCACTTTAGTTTTTGCGATTCTTCAGAAATCAAAGATTTTAGGAGAGGATAAAAGACAGATTGACGCTCTTGTTGCTCTTGCTGTTGGTTTAATTGTTGTTGCTTTTTCATGGGCTACAAATATTATTGCCGGCTTAATGCCATTTCTAGCTGTTTCTGTTGTTATTCTTTTGGTATTTATGATCTTATATGGTTTTGTAGCAAGTGATATGAGGGAGGGTCTTAAATTACCTAAACAACTGCAATATGGCATCGGTATTTTAGCAGGAATTGCTTTGATTATTGCAGTAATTGTTGCAACAGGGCAATGGGATAAAGCTTACAATGCACTATTTGGCGGAGGGAGCTTTTCAAGCTTGGCTTCAAATATTTTAATGATTGCGATAATTCTTGGAGCTTTGGCTGTTGTTATATTTGGCGCGAAAAAAAAGGCGACAAGTTAATTTTCTTTTTATTTTAATTTATTACATAAAACTTATATAACATTAGAATATTCAGGGGATAATTAATAAAATATAATTAGATTTCACCTTAAAATAAGTGGGGGATTGTATTATTATCATGGTACATTTTTTGAAAACACATCATAAATAAATTTTCATTTGAAGAAAATTTATGCCTTATTTATTGTCTGTTTAAGTTGGTTTTAGATTATGATATTTACTGATTTTTAATAACTTCTAAATATTTCGCTGCGAAAGATATTTAAATGGAGTTTATGTTTTATAATCATGGCTGTTCCAATTAGTGTTATACTGCAAGACTGGGCGAATTTAGGAATTTTTGATTATGTGCTTCCATTTTTGCTGATATTTGCCTTGGTTTTTGCAATTATGCAAAAAATAAAAATTGCAGGCGAGAGTGAAGAAAACAGATGGATTAATGCAATTGTTGCTCTTGCTGTTGGTTTAATGGCTTTGCAGTTTGATTATGTTTCAACGTTTTTTGCAGTTTTATTTCCTAGAGTTGGAATTGGCATTGGCATACTTTTATTAGCTTTGATAATGCTGGGTTTGTTTGTTGATTATAAATCTTTTAAAGGGCAGGCATATATTTTTATGATTATTGGGGGAATTGTTGGAGCTGTAATTCTTTTAAATTCATTGCAGGATTTCTCGTGGTGGACTGGAAGTTTTTGGCTTACCAGAGAAAATACTTCTGCTTTAGTTGCTGGAGTAATTTTAATTGTTTTTGTATTTTTAATAGTGAATAATGCTAAAGCGAAGGATCCACAAGAGGCTGCTGGAACAATGTGGACACCAATACGGGCTGGCGGCAAATAATGAGATAAAATGGCAGTTTTAGATTTTTCGTGGCTAAGTTATTTTTTGGCAATATTCGGATTTCTTTTAGTTTATGTTGTTGTCTATGCAATTCTTACAAAGACTAAGATACTTGGTGAAAATGCTTTTGTTAATTCAATCACAGCATTTATTCTGGCAATTATATTTATTACTTTTGCGCCTGGTGTGGAGTATCTTGGAGCAATTACTCCGTGGTTTGCTATTTTAATTGTAAGCTTATTTTTCTTTTTAGTTATAGTAGGCTTTTCGCAGAAGGATATTGATAAATTCATGAAGCCGTGGATTGCCTGGGTTTTCATAGTTCTGCTTTTAATAATCTTCCTTGTTGCTGCCATAAAAGTATTTAATCCGGTCTTAGGTCCGTATCTGCCAGGAGCATCTGGAGATGGCGCTGACCCCACATTACTGAAAGTGGCAAAGTTTGCTTATTCTGACAGGTTTCTAGGAGGAGCTTTGCTTTTAATTATTGCTCTAATTGCCTCTTGGGTTATAACTAAGAAGGCAAAATAAAGTTATATTAAATAAATTATACAATAAAATGAAAAAACCATTAAAAGTTGCGGCATGGTCCGGATTATTTCTTATTATCCTGTCAATTATTGTAAATATTCCACCATATTTAATTAAAAATACAAGAATTTTGAATTTAATTACCTCTCCTATATATCTTATAACTTCTATTTTAGCTATATTTTTTGCATATGGTTTTGTTGCCTTAGGCAAGAAGTTCAATAATAAGCTTTTAGTTGTCTTAGCATGGATTGGAATCGCCATTTCTATATTGCTCTCTATACTTTTTCTATTCGGAACTATTTTTTCTATTATCGGATTTTCTCAACCGTCTTTAAGTCCTGAAAATTTCACAACAAATCTCACTGGCAATTTTTCTTCATCATATGAGCTGCAACAATCTTTAGGCTCAGGTTTTCTTGGAATAATTTTAGGCATATTTATTGTGCTGATAATCATAGTTATTTTAATCTCTGTTCTTTCAATCTTAAATGGAGTTGCTTTGCTAAAATTAAAAGGTAAGGTTTCTTTGGCTGAAACTGCCGGAATATTAGAAATTATTGGCGGAGCAACTTTAATTATTTTTATAGGGATATTTGTTTTACTTGCAGCTTATATTGTTGAAATTATTATGTTTTTTAAAGCTTCAAAAAAGTTTGAGAAATAAAATTATTTTTTCTTGATTTTTGATTTTATCTGTTTAATTGGCTTGCTTATACCTGATTTTTCTGTTCTGCTTTTTATTCTTTCAATTTCTCTTATGTTGTCTGTTAGAGGATTAAGGACTTTACTGAAGCCTTCTTGCATACCCCTCATTTCATTTTTTATATCTTCAATATCCTGAATTTGAGAAGACGATTTTCTTATTAAATTAGTTTGCAGCTGATCAATAATTAACTCAATTCTTTGCAGTCTTTGGTCTATTTTATCAACTTTTGCATCTAAAATTATTTTAAATTCAGTTAAATTACTAAGGATTTTATTTGTTTTTGAAAGTTTTTCATCAATCATCTGGCTTGCAATTTCACTTATTGTTTCAGTGCTGCTGCCATATCCTGCTCCGTAATAGGACTGATAATCTTGCCCTTCTTGTGTTTGTTGCGGGTAGCTGGTTTGCTCTTGAGAGTATTCTTCATAACCAGGATATTGCTGAGGTTGAGGGTACTGTCCTAATTCTTCTGCATAAATAGGTATATTTGGTGCCTGTTCTTGCTGATTTATTAATGATGGCTGCATTCCTTCTATAGAATAACCATCTGCCTCTTCTGTTCCAGGATAAGATGATTCTTGCATTGTATTTTGTGAGGGTATGCCTGAAATTGGCTGGTTTGAAATAACATCTTTTATCCTAGACTGAGCAACAGCATCATTAATTTCTCTTGGAGAGATTCCCTGTTCCTGAAGCCCTTTTACTATTTCATTTTCATTCATTCCAGACTGCTTCATTTGTCTTACTCTTTCCAATAGTGGCATTTTTCCTCTTTTTTATTTAATGTTTAGGTTTTTCCCATCCAAAAAGCATGAGGATGAGATTCTTTTTCTTTTCCCTCTTCTTTTTGATTATCTTTATTATGTAATTGGTGTTTATCAATTTTATCATTTAATTTTTCTTCAATTATTTTGTCAATGTCCTCAATTCTTGCAAATTTTAACGGCTCAAACATCTTAAATTGGCGGGATAAAATAGCCAGCTCTTCTCTTCTTGCTGATTTTTCAATTTCTTCTGACAGAGACTGTATAATTCCTTTGATTCTTTCCACATCTGATTTTAACTCATATATTGATTTTTTTACTTCTGATATTTCTTTTGACGTTTTATCTTCAAAATCTATTAAGTTCTGGCCTACAAGAAGAATTCTTTCTTTCATTAATCTTTGATTTTCTTCCAAATCTCTTAATTTTAATCCGAGTTCGTAAGATATTGCTTCTTGAGCCGGGTATTGTTCTTGCGCCATTTTCCTCTTTTTTATTCCTTATTTATATTCCTTATTTATATTATATGTTAATAGGGTTTAAAATTGTTGTTGTTTCTTGACATATTAATTTATAGTATATAACTTATAGAATCTTCTAATCTCTAAATGATAAATAATAAAAATCAGAAACTTTCACATTTAAATTAGGTGAAGATGTGGTATGATTTCAAAATGTTCTTGAATCCATATAATACTAAATTTCTCATTTGGGAGAAATTTAACATGATTTGGTAGCTATTTAAACTAGGGTTTTAATATTGGGTTTTGGTAACTTGTTCAATAATTTTAAAATAAATAAAGACTTAATAACTCTCTTGTATAAATGGGCAAAGATACCATTAATTTTACTTAAATTAATAATAGCATCATAACCTGCATTTTGACAGCATAGAAAACTATTTTAATCGTCTTAATTTCTTAAGGAGATAATAAGTTAAAAAAGAGAATAAAAGGATAGTTGAAATGAACCTTTTAAGAACAAAAAGGTTCCCAAAAGTAACTTTTGTAAAAGTTACAAAACAACCTTTAAAAAAGGTTCCCAAACCATAAAGAAAATGATATTTGAAAGAGGAACGAAACTATATGCATATGAAGTAAGAAATGAGGCTGGAGAGAATGTTGCGTATGTTAATTATCTTGGGGCTTCATTTATTCCAAGCATTGCTAGTTTGCAGGAAGTAATGGCAAGAAATGTTGATTTGCTTATAGAATCTCCAAATATCTCAAGAATTATTCTTGTTCAACAGAGAAATTATAATTATAATTTTGAACAAGTCTCGATGCTTGCTGAGATAGCTAATTTATACACTTTTTTATTAAAACAGGATAAAATTCTCTCTCCGGAGAAACTTGGAAATTTAAATACTGCTGAAAAATATGATTTTTTGACTAATTTTTTACAAGGCCTTAAATTTGATGCTTTTTTAGCTTATCAGAGAATTAGAGATAAATTAACTGAACAAAAATCTTTTCAATTAGAACAGCAAGATAAAAGCTATATAAGACTTTTAGATAAGATAATTAAGCTGCTTGGTGAGACAAAATTAATTAAAAAATTAATTGAGAGAGAAGAGAGCGCTAATGGTCGGGTTGCTTATTCTGAAATATTTGCTCCAGATATAATTCCTAATTTTGCTTTTGCAAGACTTGCTTCTGCCCTGCCTGAAGGAGCAAAAATTGTTGATCAGTATGAAATTGGAATTGAAGAGGATAAAAGTACAATAACAATATTAAAAAAACCAAATGAGTTGAAATATTTTTATCATTTGATGCCTCCTGAATATTTTCTTAACGAGGATTTCCAGATGCTGTTGAATCTGGCAAGGAATGTTTTAATTGAGCATCAGCCTAAAGCAGAGGAGTTTGTTGATCCTGCCAGGACGAGACAGGTATTTTTTAATGTTGCAAGGGATTTATTGCAGGAATTGTCCCAAAACAGAAAGATTTATGTTTCCTACACTGATCTTAATAAGCTTTCAAATATTCTTGTCAGGCATACAATTGGTTTTGGATTGTTGGAAGTGCTGTTACAGGATAAGGAGTTGCAGGATATTGTTTTAAATGCTCCAATAACTTTGAATCCTATTTTTTTAAGGCATAGCAAATATGATGAATGTGAGACAAATATTCTCCTAAGCCAGGAGGATGCTGATTCGTGGGCTGCAAAATTCAGGATGATTTCTGGAAGGCCTTTGGATGAAGCAAATCCTATATTGGATACAGATTTAATTTTGGAAAATACACGAGCAAGAATTGCAATTGTGCAAAGGCCGTTATCTCATCATGGATTGTCATATGCTATAAGAAGGCATAGAGATTATCCGTGGACACTTCCTTTATTTATTAAAAATAAGATGATTAATAGTTTTTCAGCAGGATTGTTAAGTTTTTTAATTGACGGTTCGAGAACGCTTTTAGTTGCTGGAACTAGAAGTTCTGGAAAAACAAGCCTGCTTGGAGCTTTAATGCTTGAGATAAAATCAAAATATAGAGTTATTTTAATTGAAGACACTCCGGAATTGCCGAGCGATTATTTAAGAAAACTAGGATATGATATTTTATCAATGAAAGTTCGTTCATCCCTTGTTGAAACAAGCAATGAACTTGCTGCTGAAGAAGGTATAAGGGCCAGTTTAAGATTGGGAGATAGTTCTTTAATTGTTGGCGAGATTAGAAGCACTGAGGCAAAAGCATTGTATGAAGCAATGAGAGTTGGAGCTTTGGCAAATGTTGTTGCAGGAACTGTTCATGGGAGTTCGCCTTATGCTGTATTTGACAGAATTGTTAATGACCTTAATGTTCCGATAACAAGTTTTAAAGCAACTGATCTTGTGATGGTTGCAAATCCTGTAAAAACTCCTGACGGGTTACATAGTGTTAGGAGATTAATGCAATTATCTGAAGTCAGAAAACACTGGACTAAAGATCCGCTTGAAGAGGGAGGATTTATTGATTTATTAAAATATAATGTTGAGAAAGACGAGTTGGAACCTAGTGATGAATTAATTAACGGAGATTCTGAGATTATAAAAGAAATTGCGTCTCAAGTAAAAGGATGGGCTGGAAACTGGGATGCTGTTTATGATAATATACTTTTAAGAGGAAAGACAAAACAGTATATTGTCGATTTAGCGGAAAAGTTGAATAGGCCTGAACTTCTTGAGGCTGAATTCTGCTCGGTAGCAAATAGTATCTTTCATGAAGTAAGTGATGAGGTAACAAAAGAAGTGGGAATTCCGGATTCTGAAAGAGTTTTTCCAGAATGGGTTAAGAGAGTTGATAAAGAGGCAAATAAATTTTCTGCGTCAAAATTGTAGAAGTTTTTTGAAGTTTATTTTTACTTCTTTTTTCTAAAAAAGAGCATACAAAACGAAAGGTTTATAAATAAGATAATCTTACTAATCGTATAAACTTATTTGGAGGTTAAAATGGAAAATGTTGAAATAACGAGCGTAAGTTCAAGAGGGCAAGTAGTTATTCCTCAAAGTTTGAGAGACAGAATGAAGATTCAAACCGGAGAAAAGTTTGTTGTTATTGGAGAAGATAATACAATTGTATTAAAAAAGTTGGAAATACCTTCTTTTAGCGGAATTGATAAACTGCTCAAAAAAACAAGAGATTTTGCTAAAAAGAGAGGAATAAAAGAGTCTGATGTAGAAGATGCAATCAAACATGCTCGGAAAAAATGATGGCAATAATTGACACTAATATTTTTGTCTCCGGAATCTTTTGGGAAGGAAATTTTTGTTCTCAAATCATAGACGAGTGGAAAAATAAAAAATTTGAGTTAGTCAGTTCTGTAGAGATTATAGATGAATTTGTAGAAACATTAAAGAATTTCAAAATCCAAATGCCCGATGAAATGATTGAAGAATGGAGAAATTTGATAATAGAAAATTCAATTATGGTTGAGCCAACAATAAAGCTTGATGCCATAAAAGATGACCCAGATGATAATAAATTTCTTGAAGCTGGAATAAGTGGAAATGTGGATTTAGTTATAAGTCAAGATAAACATTTATTAAAATTAAAACAGTATCGGGGAATAAAGATTGTTAGTCCTGAAGAAGCATTATTGTTGCTAAAGGGATAATAAGAAATTCGCTTAAATTAAAATATCTGCAGCTTACTCTAACAAGTTACAAAACAAACTACTAATGATAACTCATAAATATTTTTTTAATTTAAATAATTATTACCTACTTCAAATTAGGTTAAATTTCTCTCAAATGAGAAATTTAGTATTGTATAGATTCAAGAATAATTTTTGAAATATCATAATACTTTTCCCTGCTTTATTCGCTAGACCTAGTAAGCTTTAATTTATTTTTCTATAGTTTATATACTATAAATTATGTAAAGTTATGGTGTGATTTCTAAATATTTTTGAAAATAGATAATATAAAATTTTTCTATGTGAAAAATTTTGCTTGATTTAGATATAGATTAAATAGATTAATTACTCCTTTATTATCAATAGTTTTATTAAGTGGTTTTGAGTTTTTAATACAATTATAAAAAGAGGCGGAAATGGTTAATGTAGATGATATTCTGAAAAAATACAGCAGTTCGCTTGCTAAGAAAATACCTGGAAATGAGTATAGAGTTGGTGATGTAAGCCGAGAATATCTGCAGTTTAAACAGGATATGATGCCAAATCTTTCCAGATATGAAAAAATGGCAAGAAGTTTTGGAGGTTTATTAAAAGTAAAGCCTTCTAAAAAAGACGAGCTTAGGCTGGGAAAGAATTTAGGGATTGCTCATTTAGATATTACCCCTTCAGAAGTTATTTCTTTTTCGTTCTTTGGAGCTTTCATTACTTTTTTTATTGGATTAATAATATTTTTGGGAGTGTTTTTTTATGTTGGAAGTGATTTTATCAGTTATAGTTTTGGCCCTGCTGGATTATTTTTGTTTATGGTGTTGATTGCATCTATGTTTGTTTTTTATTATATTTACAGCTCTCCTTTGAGAATGTCTAAGTTATGGAGATTGAAAGCGGGTTCGCAAATGGTTCCGTGCATTCTTTATATTGTTGTTTATATGAAGCATACAAGCAATTTGGAAAGGGCAATTGCTTTTGCATCACAGCATTTACAGGCTCCTCTTGCATTAGATCTTAGAAAAATATTCTGGGATGTTGAAACCGGAAAATACTCAACTATTAAAGAAAGTTTAGACCATTATTTAGAATCATGGCAGGAAGATAGTTTAGAGTTTGTTGAGTCTTTTCACTTAATAGAAAGCAGTTTATATGAGCCATCTGAGGCAAGAAGAATTCAGATATTAGAAAAAGCGCTTCAAGTAATTCTTGATGGTGTTTATGAAAAAATGCTTGTTTTTTCAAGAGATGTCAGATCACCTTTAACAAATTTATATATGCTTGGAATTGTTCTGCCAACTCTGGCTTTAGCTTTATTGCCTCTAGCTTCAACACTTTTACAAGGCGCTTTGAAAGCTTATCATGTTTTTATTTTATTTAACTTAATAATTCCATTTTTTGTTTTTTATCTTACAACACAGATAATGCTGAAACGTCCTGGAGGTTATGGAGAAGCAGAGATTTTAGAGCTAAATCCGGAATATTATAAATATAAAAGCAAGAAACCTTATATTTTATCAGGATTAATTGCACTGCCATTATTTATCATTGGCTTAATTCCATTTTTATTTCAGCAGAGTTGGTTTGTTGATACTTTAAATCTGCAGAAAGATTATGATTTTTCACAGATTGGAATTAATTTTTTGTCAGGCATAAAGTTTTTTGATTTTAAAGAGATTGGAAATGGTATTATTGTAGGACCGTTTGGAATTGTGGCTTTAGTGCTAAGTTTGTTTATTCCGCTAAGTATTGCTTTGTTTTTTTCAATTGCCTATAAAATAAAGACAAAACAATTAATTAAATCAAGAGATGATACAAAACAATTAGAACAGGAATTTGTTAACTCCCTTTTTCAGCTGGGAAATAGATTAGGAGACGGATTGCCTGCGGAAATTGCTTTTGCAAGAGTTGCAGAGTCAACAAGAGGACAGAGGACCGAAAATTTTTTTAGAAGGGTTAATTTAAATCTACAGCAAGCTGGAATGTCTTTGGAAAATGCTATATTTGATCAAAGGAGAGGAGCTATAATATTTTTCCCATCTTCGCTAATTGCTACAAGCATGAGGATTTTGCTTGAGAGCGCTAAGAAAGGACTGAAAATTGCTGCTCAAAGTTTAATGAGCATTTCTGAATATATTAAAAATATACAAAAAGTTACACAGAGGCTTAATGACCTTTTGGCAGAAGTTGTGAGTGATATGAAAAGCAACATGGTTTTCCTTGCTCCATTATTATCTGGAATTGTTGTTGGCTTGGCTGGAATGATTACTTTTATAATAAATAAGCTAGATGCTATATTACATGATATTGGTGGCGGAGGAGCAACTCTTGGATTTGATATTAACAGTATTGCCGGGTTTATTGATATTAATAAAATAATTCCCCCTTATTATCTGCAGGTAGCTATCGGCCTGTATATTATTGAGATTATTTTTATTTTAACAAATGTTCTAGTTATTATTAATTCTGGAGAGGATAAGTTGAAGAAGACTTATGAGATTGGAAAGAATTTAAAAGCAGGAGTGTGGCTTTATTTAATTGTTACTTTGTTCTCTGTTCTTGCATTGTCATTGCTGGCAGCGATTGTGCTTCAGGGTTTGGGAAGTTAATCTTTAGCAACATTTATTAATAAATAAGTATTTTTTTACATGATTAATATGGTAAAGAGGTTTAAAAAAGGAGTTTTTGCCGTGGATAATTTGGGTTCTGCTTTATTAGCATTACTTGCATTCATTGTAGTCATTGCTGTAATAGCTGTTTTGTGGGTTAAATGGGATGTGATTTCGGATTATATAAATTCCTTGTTTTCACTTAAAAAATGATTAGGCCAATTTATAATAAAAAGGGAGAGGATATTGGCATAACTTATATAGTTGCAATAATCTTAATGGTTATTGTTGTTATATCTGTTGGGGTTTTAATATCTAAATTTGGGCTTATTGAGAAAATTAAAAATATCATTCCCAATTTTAATATGTCAAGTGGAAGCCGAAATAAAAATTTGCCAGAGGATCAATCTGATATTGAACTTTCAAATTTAGCTTTTGGAAGAGAAAGAGATGTAAGGGATAAACTTTTTCAGGCAGGCATTAAAATAGGTAAGAAATTTTGTGATACTCCTGTAAAAATGCCTGATTGCATGAGTCTTGCTGAACTTTCTGACCAAACAATTGATAAGTTGACCGAGGTATATTATAACTATCTTTTAATAAATCCAAATAGCGAAATGATTATATTTGAACATGATGCTGGGAGTATAAATCAAGTTTATATAACCACTAATGGGGAACTTTCAGAAACAATTTTTAGGGATGCTAATATTGATAATTTAAATGAAGTTAATGTTGGTAATAGTTATCTCATTAATAATAATTTATTTAAAATTCTTAAAATTGAGAAAGATAATCAAGGATTAATTAACAAAGTTAACTGGGATTTGACAATTAATGTTTAAAATGAAAAGTAAAATACAGAGGCATAATAAAAAAGGATTTTTAGCATTAGAATTTACAATAAAACTTGTAATTACTGCCCTTTGTATTGTTATCTTGGTTTATGTTGGGGCGAGATTATTTTCTTTCTTTTCGGATCAGAATGATTTAAAAAAAGCTGAGGGCCATTTAAATGAAATAAATATAATACTTGAAGGACTTCAAAAAACTGGAGAAGGCGAAAAAAACTATTTTCTCTATTCTCCTAATGAATGGTTTTTGGTTGGGTGGCCTAGTGATAATGGAAAGGTTTTTTATGGTAGTGGTTCTAGTCCTAGCGGAGGTGCAATTCCTTTTTCAGCTACAAATGAGATCCCTAAACTCTGTAAAGCTTCTGGGTGGGAACAATGTTTCTGTATTTGCAAATTTTCTGCTCAATCTTCATATGCCGGAAGTTTTGATGTTTTAACTGATTGTAATGTCTTAGGGGTTTGTAAACAGGTTGACTCAAAAATAAAATTAATTGTTAATCAAGATTCATCTGATGAAAGATTATATATCCCTATAGATAAGCAAATATCTGAAAATAAAGACCTTAAAATCTCATTAAAGGATAATATATTAAAAATTACCTCTAATAAATGATATTTAAAAATAAAAAAGCCGAGTTTGATGAATTTGAAAATCTTATAAAAATAATCTTATGGATAATATTTTTCTTAATTGCTGCAACTATTTTATTTTTTATTATTAGAGGACTAGGTGCATGATAAAGAATATAAATGCCTTTCTTTTTATATTAATATAAAATGTTTACGAATAAAAGAGGTATTTTAGCTTATGTGGTAATTTTTGTAGTGATTATTTCATTAATTACTTTAGCAATGGCTTTGGTGGTTTATAATAATCTTTTTGGAGATACAAGCAAGATTGATTATAAAATTTGTCAGCAATCAGTTTTTTATAGAAATACTTTTAACATTGGTCCGGTTGAAGCTGGAAAGAATACTATTCCTTTAGAATGCAAGACTGAAAAAATTTGCTTGGAAAATTCTGATAAAAGCTGTGAAGAAGAGTTTGGTAAGGCAAATACAGACAATAAGATTACTCTAATAAAACTTTCTAATGATGGGGAGAAAGCAAAAGAAGAGACTTTCAAAACTCTTTCTAATGCTATGTATAACTGCAATAAAATGCTTGGTGAAGGCCAGTTGAATTTTCTTCCGACTAAAGAATTTAAATATAATTATTGTATAATTTGTTCGAGAATTGTTTTTGATGATAAAGCTAAAGCGCTATTTCCAGAAGGTATAGCTTTACTTGATCTTTACAATTATATGTCAATAAATAAGCCCGAAGGAGAAGAGGAAACTTATCTTCAATCAATTTATAAGACAAAAAGCCCTAAGGAAATTATAGACCCTTTAATGAATACTGATTTTAGCAATGTTAAAAATGAAAAGAATGAAGTAAAGAGCATTAATGTTAATAGTAATGATTGGATGATAGATGTTAATAAAGCTCAAATTGTTATTGCTTCTATGGAGACTAATAAAGGAACAGCTGCAACTAAATTAATTGCTGGCGGTGCTGCTGCTGCTGTTCTTGCAGGAACAGGGCTTGTTGTAGCTCCGTTTACCGGGGGTATTTCACTTGTTTGGGTAGGCGTTACTCTTGTTGTTGGTGGCAGTGGAGCTATAACAACTGGTACTTTAACCTATGTTGCTGCTTATCCTGAAACAGGGCTTGTTTATTATGGGCCAAGAATTATTCCGAATGAAATTAATGAAATTTCAGGATTAAAATGTCAGAGCTTTGAGAATTTGCCTTAATTATTCTTTAGATGAAATTTAATTTAGATTAGTTAGATTTATTAATTGTCTTGACTTTAACCTTTTATTATGTTATTTAAAAATAAAAAAGGGAGTGATTCACTTTATGAAATTATTATGTTTATTGTTTTAAATCTGCTTTTTTTTGGAGCAATGTTTGCTTTTGTTGCAAGGTCTGGAACAAATGCTGGGCTTTATGAGCAAGTATATTCAAAGCAAATTGCTTTGCTTATTGATTCTGCAAAACCAGGAATGGTAATATCTATTAATCTTAATGAAATGAAATCTTTTATTGAAGAAAATAAACTATCTCTTGATCAGATAATTAACCTCCAAAATGGAAAAGTGATAGTAAAATTAACTCAAGGTTCTAAAGGATATATTTTTGATTATTTCAGCAATTACGAAGTTGTCAAGGGTTTTGAACAAGAGAATGATAATCTAATTTTAAAATTAAGCATAAATAAGAAAGGAGCTGGAGATGGCTAAAATGAGTTCTAGGTTTATTAAAATATCTGGAAAGAGAGCTGACGAAAAAATACTTTCTTTTTATATGTTTATTGTATGGATTATAATTGCATTGGCAATTGTTGGCGGAGTTTATATTTTTTATTCAGCTAGATTAGATATAAGAAATATTCAATCAGAATCACTGGCAAATAACTTAATTGGATGTTTAACAGAAGACGGATTTATTAAAACAAAAGTTTTAGAAGAAAATTTTGATGTTTTTTCTGAATGCAATCTTAATAAAAATATCATAGAAGATAAAAGAGAATTTTTTTTAAAGGTTTCATTTAAGGATGTTGATTCTGGACAGGAAATAAGAGAATTAATAATTGCGGGAGAGAAAGATTTTGAAATACAATGCGGATTAAGAGAAAACGCTGAAGTAAGGGATGAATATGCTGTTTGTGCTTCTAAAGAAATTTATATCCTTTATAAAACTATTAATCCTCAGAGCAATAAGCTTGAGAATAAAAAAGCAATTATTGATATTTTTACAGGTTCAAATGTTTTAGGCGGTGTTTTTTAAATGAGTAAATTTAAGCTAAATAAACTTCATGGAAAGAAAGCTATTACTATTGGAACAACTGCAACGTGGATTGTTGCAACATTCATAATTCTTTTTATTTTGTTTATCTATTTTTTAGGTGTTGGTTTTTTAGCGAAGAATTGGTTTTTTAAGCCGGAAATTACTTTAAAAGGACAAGAAAATGCCCTTGATACTGAAACTACTACTTCTTTACTTGCATTTATCAATGATAATAAGGAGGCTATTTATCAATGGGCTGATGGAGATGTTCTTACAACCGAAGAATTAACTAAAGTTTTTGCTGATCCAAATACTCCTTTAACTGGCAACTACATAAATTATAATAGTTTATGCATTAAATATGTTAAATTTGTAAAATCTGCCGGTTTTACTAATACTTATTTTTACATAAGAACTGAAAGAAATGAGATGGAAGTTGATTCCACAGCAATTGAGCAAGGCATGGATAATTCACAGTGTTCATTTTCAATTAATCCTCCGGATGATTACTTTAAATATTCTTTAAAGCCAAATCAATTAGTTCTTGATCCAAATTATGCCCAGATTATTTATCTTTATTCAGATAAAGATAATTTGATAAAAATAATTTTTTATGATAAAAGCAAAGTGCTTGAAATAAAATGAGATTGATTAAACAATATAATAAGAAAGGTGGAGTTCCTATAGCGATAACTCTTTTAGTTTTAGCAACTTTATTACTCACTAGCTTTTCTCTTGTTTATTTTGCTAAAAAAAGCACAATAAATGATAAGAGAATTTATTCTAATGGGATTTCAGAGGAAGTTAACTCAAAGTCCATGTTGCTTGATTTTTATATCCAGGAAGTAATGGATAAAGCTGCCAAAAAAACAATTATTTCTGGAGAAGTTAATCCGGAAAAGTTTATTAATAATTTTAATAATGAACTTACTAAATATAAACTTGAAAATGGGCAGTTTCTTTTTGGGGAATTAGCACAAATTGAAAATAGATTAATTCAAGATAAAGTTATTATTCGGGATAAAGATAATGGCAAAGAGTTTTCTGTTATATTTGACCTTTCAGTTTACAGAGAAATAAATGATAAAGGGAAAATTAAGAAACCCATTAGTATTAATTATACTTATACAAAAACTTTTACTTCAGATATTTAATATAAAGATTAAAATTCGTTTTTATAAGTCTCGAAATGTTTATAAATCCTTAAATAGTTGATACAATATAAATAAGAGGAAGAGAATGATAATATTGAATAATAAAAAGGCAGATGCTAATTTTTGGGTTATATCATTAGTTCTCGCAATTATCGCTTTACTTTTTGTTGTTCTTTGGTATAGTGGAACTTTTGGATTTATAAGTAAGTTTTTTAAAGCTGCACCTCTTCAAGATGTAGAAAGTGTGGCACAAGGATGCGTTCTTGCTGCACAAGGAAATTTTTATTCAGATTATTGCACTACTTTTAAAGATGCTAAGGTTTCTGATGAGAGTACTGCAAGAAGGATAAATTGCCAGTATTCAGGAGCTCAGGCTAGTATTTCTGCTAAAGCAACTCCTTTAACTTGTAGCGGTGATCCTGTAAAAGATGAGTGTGCTAGATTAAGGGCTGATCCAAAATTTAAAGGAGTAAAAGTTAATGATCTTGATTGCAATCCTTTATTAAATAATGGCAAAAAATGTGGTGCTGATTTTGATGGTTCATGGCAAGATACATGCACTACTGGCGATGTTACATTGCAAGTTACTGATAAAACAGAGGTTGTTCAATATAAGGGAAAATTTTGTTGTGTTGGAAGTGTCTAATTTTCTTTTTCCCAACCTTTAAATATTTCTTTTAATTAATATTACTATGAGCGACGATTATGCATTTTCAGGCAAGAGAACAAGCAAAAAGGACTTAAGGAGAAAGAGGAAATTCAGGGTTTATAAAAAGGGCGGACGATTTAGAGATAGTGAAAAGGAAAATTAGTCCTAGATGATCTCGCTCGCTACGCTCGCGAGTTAGTTCGCTCAATCAACTCAGAGTTCGTTGATTTCGTAATTATCTGGTTTGAATTAATGAAGACCAATTATAGATTTATATTAAATAAAATTGGTTAAATATCAATTAAAACAATCTATACATAATTAATCCAGCTAATAAATTATGCAAAGAGATGGTATGATTCAAGAGCAATTATCTTTTCTTTTACCAAATCAAGCTCCACTGAGAAATATTTTAGTTAAGCAAGTTTAGATTAATGGGTATTGAGTAATTTAGATTTAAAGTATCCGCAACTTATTTCTATTGTAGCTTTGCATTGATATCCTGAATTCAAGCCAACCGAAAGATTTATAATGTTTGCTTAATTCAAACAATTGTTTACAATATGCAAACAATAATAAAGCCTGCGGTTTGGAAGACATTAAAATTATTTTACAATAATCATAATTCTTCTTTACATCTGCGGGAAATTGCACGAGGGACAAAGATGAATGAAAGTAGCATCTCAAGGCACTTAAATAATCTAGTCAAACAAGGAGTCTTAAAGGCTTCCAAAGAAGCAAACTTAAAGAAATTTTGTGTAGTAAAGAAACAAATACCGAATATATTCCCTTTATTTGATGAAGAGAAATTAGAAGGTCTACCTCTGCTAAGAAGAGACGCTATAAAGATTTACATCGAGAAACTTGAGAAAAAGCCATTATTAGTTATTGTGTTCGGCTCCACAGCAAAAGAAACCTTTAGAAAAGATTCAGATATTGACATTCTTCAAATAAATTCTGTTAAAAATGAAGATAAAAAAACTGTTAAGTATGTTGAGGCACAAACAGGATTAAAGCTGCAAGTCTTTAATTTAACAGAAGAAGAGTTTAGAAAAGAATTAAAAATGAAGGAAGACTATGTTGTTCAGTCTGCATTAACAACAGGTTTCCCTGTATTCAATGCTAAGTATTATTATGGGGCAATAGCAAATGAATGAAGAACAACTCAAAGGAGTCCTAAATAAAAAAGAAGCGCTTGATAAGCGAATAGCAAATTATCTCAAACAAAAAATTCTAGTGAAACAAAAAGGAGAACAAACAGAGATTAACGGACACGTCACAAAAGCAGAACACAACGCGCAATTTGTAAAAGATACTTTGGATGATGGTTATTCTGATTGGGCAATAGTGGGTTGTTACTATGCCGCTTATCACATGGCTTTGGCATTAATACTTAAGAGAGGATATTATTCAAAAAATCACGACGCTACGCTATGTATTCTCATAAAGGAATATTACAATACAGAACTCTCGGGTTCCGACATCGAGTTATTGAATAAAATCTATTTGGATAATGAAGATATTCTCTTTTATGTAAAAACTAAAGATGAACGAGAGAAGGCGTCTTATTCAAGCCAAATTATTTTTGATAAAAATAATGTTGAAGATCTGCGTTTGAAAACATTAGAGTTTGTGAGAAAAGCTCAAAATATACTTTCTACACAGTAAATATTAGGTGGTTGCTTTTTTTGCGTCTTCCTTCACAGGGTAACTGTTAATATTCTTGACTATAATTTAGATTAATTAAAATAAATCAACAACTCTTGCAAATAAATTATGTATAAATTTTGGCATATAACTTATAAAAATAAAAACAATCTTTGTTTAATATAAGTATCAGTAACTCCTATGAGAATTCTTTAATTGGACTAATTTATTACATTTTTAAAGTTTTTAAGTTTTATTGTGATGAAAAACATTACGACATACTCCTAT
>JAGVWP010000036.1 GCA_018304985.1 Candidatus Pacearchaeota archaeon | reverse complement strand
TTTGGTATTTAGGAAAGTTTTTGGTTTGAAATCTCGCGAGTTAGAGGATTATCTTTAAGAAATTTCACCTCGTTAAATTTCTTAACTTAATGGAATTGGGGGAGAGGTTAGACAAAAGAACTGCAAAAATACATCCAAAATTTATGCCTTTGTCTTTACTGTTTCAACTAATAAAAATAGCCAAACGGAAAATAGACGATTTAGAGGCAAATATTCTTGCATACAGATCAGGAGGAAGGGGATTAGTAATAGACAAGCCAAATATTCCAATAAAAGTTACCCCAGAACTAGATAGTATAGTTATTCATTTATTTGCAGATGGCGCTGCAGGAGAGTTTACTCCATCTTATACTCAGAAAAATAAGGAAACGCTTGATAATTTTATTAGAAAATTAGAAAATTGCTTCGGCAATTTTAAGAAATCAATTTATTTTACACAAGGAAAATACCAGGTTAAATTCCCAAAAGCAATTACAGATATACTCTCTAAATACTATTCAATTAAATCATATAATTCATATAAGTCAAAAATTCCAGAGGCCATATTAAAAAGAAAAGAAAGCAAATTTAAATTAGCTTGCATTATTGCCTTTATAGTAGATGAAGGAAATATAAGAGATGTTATTTCTTTATATAGTGCAAATAAAGGGCTATTAAATGGAATTAAAAATTTAACTATAGATTGTAATTATATCTGCTCTAAAATATCATTTAATAAAAAATCTGGTAATTATTCATTTACTATAAGCACATATAATCTAGAAAGATTCTATCAAGATATCAAAGGACTTTCTAAAGAATTTCCTACTTGCAATCTTTCTTTTAAAGAAAAAGAAGTTGTATTTATTTTAAATAGGAGAAAAATAATAAATCCAAAAAATAGGCTATTTACTGAAAAGAAAATTTTAAACATTATTCAAAGAGAAAAAGCTACCGCCCAACAAATCTCAAAGCTTACGAATTATGCATATTGTACAATTATACATAATTTAAAGAGATTATTAAATGAAGGTAAATTAAAAAGAACAAAGAGCTCAAATAAAACTTATATATGGGAATTGGCTTAATTTAAAGGGAAAGAAATAATATACATTTCACCATAAAAATCCTTATATATGCTGATTTTATCTAAAGTTATGGTAAAAAACAGATTTAGATCATTTTTATTCTTAACATTAACCTTATTATTTATCAGTCTGATTAGTCTAGTTTCTATAAATCTTGTTTCAGCTCATTCAGATAATTCAACATGCCAGGAAGAATGGGTATGTAGTGAATGGAATGACTGCAGATACGGAGAAAAGGAAAGAGAATGTGTTGATGCAAATCATTGCGGAACAAGAAATGATAAGCCAGATGAAATAAAATCTTGTTATAGCCGATATGATTATGATGATTACTATGATGGATATTACGACCATTATTATATGATGCGAGATTGTTCGCCAAGAGCCCTTTATTCACCAAATCACTATTGTTCTAGATATTTCCGAGACAGGCAGGTATATTTAGATAATTATGAATTAGAACTAGTGAATTACTATCAATCACAAGCTCAAGAAAACCCAGCAACATATCAACCTCAAACTCAGGCGCCTATTCAAATACAAGTAACTTATCCCGAATTAGATGATGAAGATAGATATGAACAAAATGATAAAGATTATTCAATCTTATCAAACAATCCATGGTTTATTATAGCAATAATTCTGGGAATATTAAGCTTTATTATATTGATAGTAATTATTATAGCGCTTATTGTAAGAAAATAAATACTGGATTTAATTAAACCTAACTTAAACTACTTATAAATAATGCTAAATTTTTCACATAGAAAAATTTGATATTGTAATGATTCAAGAATAATTTTTGAAATAATGCTATACCTCTACCTAACTTTAATATGAAAGTTACTGATCTTAGTTATCTTATAAATAATATATAATAACTATCTAGAATTAATAATATAAAAGTGGTGCCAAGATCCATAAAACTAACGATAATGGCTTACTCCACTAAAACTCTTTTTTGAGTTAAATATAATCTCACGTCTTTTTAGTATGATAATCAAGTTGGATTTACTAAATCACTAAATGATTACAAACCCCGAGAAGAGGAAATCCAACGTTCAAAAAGAGTGTTGAATTGCCTCTAATGGGGAAAAAGAGGTGATAATAATTGGATGTATGTCTAGTATTTAAACCTTTCGATTTTGTTACTCTTTAAAAATGACTAATGACTTTCCAGCAGTTTGGAAGTAAATAGTAGACTAGATTATACTTTATAAATATATCAGTCTTAAAATTAAAATGCCGGAAGAGAAAGAAATAGATAAAAAAGAGGAAAAAATAGGCCAGGAACAGTTCCAATACTTTGTTTTTAGCGAAGACCTTTCATGGCAGGAGATAATTTATGACCTAATTAACAGTGAACAGCTTGACCCATGGGATATTAACCTTTCATTGCTCGCTCAAAAATACCTTGAAAAAATTCGTGTACTAGAGGAAGCAAATTTCGTACTAAGCAGCAAGGTTATACTAATTGCCTCACTGCTTCTAAGAATAAAATCAGAGCTGCTTATGAACAGATATATGAGAAATTTAGATGATATCTTATTTAATAAGAAAAGTGATACTCAAGATACACTAAAAACTATTGAAATAGATGATGAAGACATTCCGCCATTATTACCAAGAACTCCTTTGCCAAGATTTAAGAAAGTCAGCCTTCAGGAGTTAATGACTGCTCTAAGCAAAGCTATTGAAACAGAGACAAGAAGGGTTGAAAGAAAAAGAACAGAGCAGGAAAACTACGAAAAAGCCAAGTTTTTTATGCCAAAAAAAACAATAAATCTTATTGAAAGAATAAAAAATGTGCATGTTAGGATAAAAACCCTATTCCAAACACAGGAAAAAGTTAATTTCAATGATTTCGCAGGCCCAAAAAAAGAAGAAAGAATCAATACTTTTATTCCATTACTTCACTTAGACACTCAAAATCGCTTATGGCTGCAGCAGGAAGCTCATCTGGATGAAATCTGGATTCACAAGTCAGGAAAACAATTTATTCAAAGAGACGAAATAATAACAGACAGCATTGAAAGAAGCTTTGAAAATTCATTAACTCAAGAGGAAATTGAAAAAGGTGAGAAGTTGTTTGACTTAAGAGAAATAGATAAAGAAGTTAAAGATAATAAAAAATAAATTAAATCAATATATAAATCAGGCTAAATTTTTCACATAGAAAAATTTAATATTATGATGATTCAAGAATATTCTGAAAATATTGCAATATCTTTACATAAGCTATTATATTAATCTACTTATTTTAGTTGTTCTAACTCAATCTCTTTACCAATTCCTTCTCTCCCAACTTGCTCTCCTTTCCGCTCTTCATATCTTTCAAAGTATATTTCTTGCTCTTTACTTCTTGATCTCCAATAAAAACAACATAATTTATTTTCTTTGAATTAGCATAATCAAGTGCTTTTGATGGCTTGCCAAATAAAATCATGCAATCAATATTCATTTTTCTTAACTTTTCAGCAAGCTTGATTGATTCTTTATCTCTGTCAATTGAAATAATCAAGCATTTTTTCTGCTTGGTTTCAATCTTAGCAAGTGAAGCCAATCTATCTAAGCCAAAACTTATTCCAGTTGCCTGAATGTTATTGACCATATAGCTTCCACCAGCACAAATTGTTTCTTTCATTTCTTTAGTTTTTACTTCAAAAACACTTCCGTTGTAATAAGAAAGCCCTCTGACTAAGAAAGGCCTGAAAATAACCTTAACATTATAATAAGCACAGTATTTCTTCAAATCTTCAATTTCCTTATAAGCCTGAAATTTCTTGAAATAACTTTCCTTATTTTTTAAAGCACTAATTATTTTTTCAGCATTATACTTCTTTAAATTATCTCTAACTTCTTTCTCACTCAGTTTATCAAGCTTATCTATTTCTTTCATAACAGAATTTTTATTTTCACTTTTAATTCCATTAGCTTCTAAAACCTCGTTAATTAATTTCCGGTTATTAACATAAATCTCGTTTTTTATGTTTAATCTCTGGAAACCATCTTTTACAACTGCAAGAATTTCTGCTTCATCCTTGCTACTAGCTCCAATAATATCAATATCGCATTGTGTAAACTGTCTAAACCTATTAGCCCCAATTGGCTCATCTCTGAATACTTCTCCAATCTGATATCTCTTAAATGGCAGTTTTTTACCATTTGCTAATCTTTTAAGCTGAAAAGTAAACTCGTATCTTAAAGCTAAATTCCTTTCTCCTTTGTCTTTTAATTTAAAAACATCACTTACAGCTTCATCATTCTGATTATTGCCCTTAACAAATTCTTCATATTCAATTACCGGAGTTTCTGCATACTCATAACCATAACTCTGGAAAACATCAGAAAGTATTTCTCGGATTTCCTGCCTTTTTTGAGCTTCTTCTCCTTCAATATCTCTGAATCCCTTTACTGTTTCACTTGTCATTTTCTATATTATCAAAGATTTTAGATTTAATAACTTATTTGAAAGGGTGGAAGGAGGGAGTCGAACCCTCTTCGCGCGAGCCACAGTCGCGAATCATACCGTTAGACTACATCCACCATTAATCAGCAAATCTAGGATACCTTTCCTCCCATTTTGTTATTTTACTTAAATTCTTTGGACTATTCCACCCTATTAAATCTTTATATCTTTTAAATGTTCCAATACCATATAAACTTATTCTTCCATATTGTTCATCAAATCCTATCCAGGGTTTAAATCCTAGCATTTTCAATATTTCCCCTACCTCTTTAATAATTCTCTTAGAAGCTAGCGAAATACTAATAACAGGATAATAGTCTTTATAACCATATTTTGTTTGAAAGGATAAATTACCATCAGTATCAAACAATCCCCTAATAAATGATGCTAATACTTCTGAATTATTAACTCTAAGACAATCAGGGAATTCAATCTCGTATTTTTTCCCGGGTTTTATTCCAAGAGTTTTAATTTTAAATTCGCAAATAGCCTGAGAATGCAATTCAAATCCAAAAGTAGTATCAAACTTTTTTAAATTAACTTCAACATTATATAGCTGTTTAAAAAGAGGTTTAATATAATTATTATAATATTCTACTTCATCTTTAGCATTTCCTTTCAATCTATAAGTATATCTTTTATCAGATAAAAAACCATCTCCATAATGCATCCCAATTTCTTCTGCCAAAGCAGGAGTAATTTTATCAGGCAAATTAACTCTCTTTTCTTTGTCAATTCTACTAAAAGATATTTTTGAATTATCTAATATAAGATCTATTTTTTCGTATAAGATATTAATTTCGTTGAAAACATTTCTCTGTTCACCAAAAACTTTTCTACCTATAACAAATTTCTCTTCAACTATTCTCCCGTTATATCTTTTAAGAAGTTCTTCTCTATCTTCTTTAAGAAGTTCAGTTAATCTATCAAATAATCCATAAGGCATCTGACAAACTTCAAATAAATAAGATTTACTTAAAGTATTAAAATTAACCTTCAACTTTTCAGATAATTCATTCCATGATGCATCTAATTTATTTTTTGAATAAAGTAAAAATCTTTTTTGATTTCCTTCTGAAAAACACACTCTTTTTTTCATAATGGTTATAATAATCTTATATATATAAATCTTCCGTTCTCCCATTAAACTATTATCTCCTATATAAAAAATCTTAGGTAATTTATCTAATAAAGTAGAATAAAAGTCACAACTAGCAAGATTAATTGTATTTATGAATACAACCAGCGCTTAATGCGCCTTTCGCCCCAAACAAATTTGTATTTGCTAGTTTCATAAAAATATGATAAATAGTTGTTATTTAAATCTTTTCATGCTGTTAAGTCCAATATCAAACTTAACATTCTCTAATTTTGACACAAAATTTAATCGGCAGGTTTAAATATATCTTCTAGTTTATTTTTATGTCTCTCTCTTTTCTCTCTCTTAAGAATGAGAAAATCAAAGGAAAAATACTCATTCTTAGAACTAAATTAAATTATGCAACTTATCAGTAAAAAGGAGGAAGATAAGTTGCTCGAGACAATGACGAGATTGAAACCCGAGCAAC
>JAGVWP010000023.1 GCA_018304985.1 Candidatus Pacearchaeota archaeon | reverse complement strand
TTTTGCCGTCGGCAATATAAATAATATCGTCGAGAATTTAATCATTTATATACTGCAGTATATAGATTCATCGGAGGTTTTTCAAAACCCTCTATAAAATAGCATAAAGCACGGCCTTTTAAATCTTTCTATTAATGTTATTTTAAAGTAGTTACAGAATTAATAATAGAAAAAATTCTTAAAAGAGGGGGTTGATAAGAGTGAACCTTGGCACTTAAAAGGAAGCTTCATAAAAGAAACCATTGGTCTTATTAAAGGGAGATGTCATAAGAAGAACCGTAGGTTCTTTTTATTAAATATCTATCTCCGCAATATTGGCATTTTTTTCAATGAATTTTCTTCTTGGGCCAACAACATCTCCCATAAGCATTGAAAATATCTCATCAGCTCTTACAGCATCATCAATTGTAATTTTTTTCAAAATTCTTTTCTTAGGATCCATAGTTGTATCCCATAACTGCTCTGCATTCATCTCTCCCAATCCCTTAAACCTCTGAACATCTGCCTTGCCGTCAATTTTCTTCATTTCCTTTTCCAACTCCTCATCACTATAAACATAAGTGTCCTTTCCCTTGAATCTTATTCTGTACAAAGGAGACATTGCAACAAAAATATTGCCATTATCAATTAATTCAGAAACATATCTATAAAAAAATGTTAATAGCAATGTTCTGATATGCTGGCCATCAACATCTGCATCACTCATTACAATTATTTTGCTGTATCTTAATTTAGAAATGTCAAAATTTTCTTTTATTCCGGTTCCAATCGCTGTAATTAAATTGACAATTTCTTCAGAGCTTAAAACTTTTACAGGAGCTGCCTTTTCAACATTTAATGGTTTTCCTTTCAAAGGCAGAATTGCCTGAAATTCCTTGTCTCTTGCCATTTTTGCGCTATTATGGACAAAAACGCCGGAAGCCAAAGCAAAATTATGGGTATTAGGAATTTCAATATCATAAACATCTATTTTTTCATTTAAAAGTTCAGTTTTAACAACCTTGTGATTGCCATTATTAACTATTGTATTTTCAATTTCATATAAAGGCATTAATGAATCTTCAGATTGCAAATATTGCGCTTCTTTATATTCACCATTTTTTAGCATAAACTTGTGATTAAGTGTGCACTTAATCTCTTCACCATTATCCAATACAACTTTCATTATTTCTGCATTTTTTCTTGTTAACCTTGGATTCTTAATTTCTGCAATTTTAATTTCATTGTTTTTATCAATTGTAAAAGTAAAGTGTTTTTTACCTTGTTTATATTCTTTTATTAAATCTATAAATGATATCTCTCTATCATCAATTAATTTTATTTTCGTATCCCCAGAAAAACAACCGCCTGCTGAATTTCCTTCAACAATATATAATTCAGTAGTCTCAACTTTTTTTGAAGAGCAATCAGCCAACTTTCCTGGCAAACCTGAAAAACCTCCAATTGATTTTCTCCTGACTAAATCTCTTGCTTTTTTTGCAGCCTCTCTTGCTTTTGCAGCTGAAACGCATTTATTTACAATTTTATTTGCAATATCTGGATTTTCCTCAAAAAATTCTGTGAACGCAACACTTGCCATTGAATCAACATAACCTTTCACTTCAGAATTTCCAAGCTTTGTCTTTGTCTGGCCTTCAAACTGCGGCTCTTTCATTCTTAGGCTAACAATAGCTGTTAATCCCTCTCTAACATCATCTCCATTTAATTTCTCATTTTTCAATAAGCCTTTTTTCTCAGCATAATCATTTATAGCTCTTGTTAAAGCTGTTTTAAAGCCGGAAATATGAGTTCCGCCTTCAACAGTGTTAATTGTATTGACAAAACCGAAGATATTATCCTGATAACCATCAACATACTGAACAGCTACTTCAACAATTGTGGAATCTGTTTTTTTCTGAAAATAAATCGGCTTGTGAATGGCTGATTTTGAACGATTTATCCATTTAACAAATTCAATCAATCCTCCATCATAATGAAACTCTTCTTTCAGTTTTTTCTCTGTTCTTTCATCTACAACAGTAATTTTAGAACTCGGATTCAAAAAAGCAAGCTCTCTAACTCTAGCTGTTAAAATACTAAAATCAAAATTAGTTGTTGAAAATATCTCCTCATCAGGCCAGAATGTAACAGTTGTCCCTGTTTCCCCTTTTTCAGCGATTCCTACGACTTTTACAGGAGTTTGCGGCTCACCTCTTTTATAAGTCTGCTCATAAATCTTACCATCTCTTCTAACCTGAACAATAAGCTTAATAGACAAAGCATTTACACAGCTTACTCCAACTCCATGAAGCCCTCCTGAAATCTGGTAAGCCTTTGACTCAAACTTGCCACCAGCATGAAGTTTTGTCATAACAATTTCTAAAGCTGATTTCCCTGATTCATGCTTGTCAACAGGAATACCTCTTCCATTATCAATAACAGTCAGACTGCCGTCTTTGTTAATTATAACTTCAATAAGTGTTGCAACTCCTGCCTGAACCTCATCAATAGAATTATCAATTACTTCATAAAAACAGTGATGCAATCCATCTTTTCCAGTGCTGCCTATAAACATTGCCGGTCTTCTTCTAACAGCTTCCAGACCTTCAAGCACTTTGATACTTTTTGCGCTATATTCTTCTGGCATTTTTTATTCCCCCTATTTTATATTTCATTTTTAGCTATTTAAATTTAAGTTTTATTATTTTCATCACTACTTTCAATATTTTTAGTTTCATTTAAAGGAGAATTATCAAAGTCTTGCTTAGTGAGTTTAAAATACTTTGAACAACAAGAAATTAATTCATTTGATAAAGAAAATTTTGATCTTCTTTTTCGATCAAAATAAGTATAGAGGATAACTTCTATATCTCCTCTTTCTTTAATATCTTTTATTATCGGGCAAAAATCAGTGTCAGAAGAAATTAAAATTATTTTTTTAACATTTTGGAAATCGTCTTTTATATGATTTAAATCGATAGTTAACAAAACATCCACTCCTTTTTGATTATATTCTATCTTCCCATCTGAGTTGATTACTCTCTGGCATCTTCCTTCCCTTACTGTAATCTTTTTATTTTTTGATAGAGAAAAAATAAATTTATCATATCCTTCTTTCATACTTTGTTCTTTTTTTGTTGGAGGAGTGCCTTGAAAGGGGGGAGCGGTATAATAAAATAAGTGCTTGCAAAAGAGATTTTGTTTTTCAGCAATGGCTTTTGCAAATTCAAATTTATCAAACTTTAATCTAACTCCATCACCAAAAAGCTTAGTCAATTTATCCAAGAATCCTTCATCTATAAAAACCAATGTCTCTTCCATAGTTAAAATTTAACTCCAAATTTAAAATAAAGAGTCAAGAAAAAAACATCTAGTGACCCGAAAAGATCACTAGGGAACATTCTAAAATAGCTAGATATCACTAGTTTATAAGCATTTCGTTGATTCATTAAGTTTAAAGAATTGTAGGAATCATCCGGCAACCAGTTAAGATTACCGGGGAGCATACTATAATTATCATTATGCCCATATTTATAAGCTTTTCTATAAGTTCTATTAAAATTAAATAATTCTTCTAGCATTTTTAGTAAGTAGAAAATAGAATTTAGATTTAGACCAGTTTTAGATCAATTTTTTCTCTCTATTTCCCTTTCAAAAAAGATACTTTGCTTTAAAAACCTTTCCATCGGTAAAATGCCATTTTCCGTCGATAAATTGACATTTTTTAGCGACGGGGATTAGAAAAATAAAAGAAAAGATTATTTCTTCTTAAACTCAACATTCTTATCTAACCATTTGCTTCCAAAATCCTTCCTAAAATCATTTATCATCTTCTTAGTCGACTTTTTCTTTCTAGTTTTTTCAAAAAGCTCTTTTATTTTAATTACCATTTAAATCTTAATTAAAATTCTTAAATAAATCTTTTTAATTACACTCATGTAGAAAACTTTAAATATTGTTATATCCATTGATATAACATGAAACAAATACAAAAAGACAAAGAAATTAAAATTAGCGGAATATTGCGTTTTCCTAGATTGGACACTGTTTTAATGGTTGAAGAATTTATTAAGAAATATGATGGAGAGTATAAAAAAAGAAGCTTATGGGAACACCTGCCAAAAAAAACAATGTACCAGACTTTTTGTGTTATAATTGACTATTTGCTATATTCAAGAAAAATATCAATAGATTCTGAAGGTAAAATCGGATGGATTTACTATCCTGATTCTGCAAATTTTTATTTTAAACGGAAAAAATTAGGAAGAAAAAAATGATCTTGCCATCAGAAATAAGATTTGTTGATGAAAACCTGAAAAAAGCTTTTTACAAACTGGAAAATGGAGATAATTCAGAAAAAGAATTATTCAATTTCATAAATCAGGCAATGGACAATATAGAGAAAAATGCTTTTTGTGGCATACAAATACCTAAAAATTTTATACCTAAGGAATATATTAAAAATTATGAAACATCAAACTTATGGAAATATGGCCTTACAAATGCTTGGAGATTAATTTACACAATACGAGGTGGAAAAGCAGTAGTTGTGAGCTTGATTTTAGAATGGATGTCCCATAAAGATTATGAAAAGAGATTTAATTATTAAATTTACTCCGCTTTCTCCTCAACAACTTTCTCTTCATCTTTTCTCTTTTTTATCCATTTCATTTTATCAGCTCTTCTTCCCATGCCCCAGTTTTTTCTGCACTTGCTGGAGCAGAAATAAAGAATCTCTCCATTAGATAAAACATAAGTTAACCCTCTTGGTATTTCGTAATGTTTTTTGCAAAATGAGCATTGTGGCATATTAGTTTAACTTACCTCCATTATTCTTACCAAAATGATAAAGTATTAATGTATGCAGAACTTCACCATTATTTTGAAAAATATCTCCATCAAAAGATATAACATGATAACCAAGTCTTCTCATTTTATTAGCTTCTTCTAAAAAGTCATTTAACCTATCACTTTCTGATTTTTTAATCTTTATAATTAAGGAATGGAGCATATAATTTCTAGCTGAAAAATCTGTGCTTAACAATTCTAAATAATTTTTCCTAAAAGCTTCAATTCCCCCGCTATGCTCAACTCTTAAAATCTGGTTTTTCATTTTAAGCAGCCTCCCATCTTGAAACACCTTCTTTAGGAATTATAGTTACTTGAGTGTCAACTAATCCAACACCTTTATATAGTTTTTCAGGAATAGATTGAAAACTAACTGAACATCCCGCTCTTCTAGCCATATCAATAACATCATCAAATTCAGCTTCCTGCATACAGTCTTCTCTGTCTCTAGGATCTTTTTTAGTAATATAAACTGAAAATGGACTATCAAAAGTAGTTAAATTACCTATATAGCAATGATGCGCTACATTAACATACCCTCTTAAATGATCTAAATCACTTTGTGAAATCATTTTAAGTATAAACTCCTTTTGTAACCTTGCTTCTTATTCTTCTTGCCTCAATTTCGGTTTCTCTTAACATTAAAACATCATTAATTCTTATCGGTCCTTTAACATTTCTTCTCATGCTTCTTCCCTTATTTCTTCCATCAAGAATTTTTGCTTTACAACCGCAGGAACAGCTTCCCCACTACTAAGCCTATCTAATCTTTTTGCAGGCTCGTTCTTTACTTCTTTCATTCGTTGTCCTTTATCAGATCCCATTTTAACCAGAAACCTCTAATGGTTTTGAAATAAAGATAAGAGATTGAAATCTTATACAATCCATATATTTTATAATTTAATTTATTTTTTCTACTTTAAATTTTTAATGTCGTTATCAGCATTACCAGAATCTATAACTGCAACACTTGAGCAGGCAACTCTTATTCCAACTGAAATTCCCAGTTTCTGCTTGCTGTCAACTTCTCCGTATTTTATTCCTTTTTCTTTGCATAAATAACTCAAATGCTGTGTAATTTCTTTTGGAGAAACATCTGCAGCAACAACTACAAATTTAGCAGTTCCTCTTTCTATTGCTTTTGTAACTTCATTTGTTCCTTTCTCAATTTTGCCGGTTTTTCTTGCTTTTTCAACAATTGTATAGAAGTCCATTATGGCCTCCGTAATATTTAATCAATCCATGACTTTAACATCATTGGCTGATAATCAATAAAAAAGAAGGTTTATAAATATTGCTACGGCAAAATTTATGCTAGGGAATAAAAATTTTCTTTGCATAAAACTTTTATAAAAGAAAGTTTTATAAAGTATCTTAATATAAAAATTAATTTGAAAATGAAACATTCAATAAGAAAAGCAATAGAATTAATGGTAATGTCAGATTTCCAGATAATGCCCTTAACACCTTATTTATATTTTTGTGAAACAGATGTGACAGAGATATCATCAAGATACATAATTGGGCCAACAAACGGAAAAATCAATGTGAGCAATCAAGATGGAAATGTTAGGTGGGCTGAAGGAGTAACAATGCAATTAAGCATAGATTATAATCATAATGGAAAGGGAAAAGTATATTTCTATGAAATTCATAAAAGAAATGAGACAATGCCGAGAGAAAAATATAGTCTTGTTTCAATTAAGGATTTTCTTCAGATTTCAATTAATGAAATTGAAGGTTTGATGGCTGAAAGATTTAGAAATTAAGCTTTTTCTATCCCAATTTTCTCAATTTATCAAAATATTCAATACTTTCCACCTCACCTCAACGTCATCAGTTCTCTGTCTTGGCATAATATCAACTTTATCAATGTTTCTTTCTTTAATACCTGATTTAAACATTATCTCTCCAAGATACGCTATCATTGCAGCATTGTCAGTTAAAAGATCATTTGAAGGAGCAAAAAACCTTGCATTTCTTTCCTTACACATTATTCTGCACATTTCCTGAAGTCTTTTATTGCATCCAACACCGCCTCCAATAACTAACTCTTTTTTTCCAGTATGTGCTAAAGCCCTCTCGCTAGCTTCTACCAACATTGCAAAAGCAGTTTCTTGCAGCGAGAAACTTAGGTCTTCAAGCTTATATTTTTTAGAATTAAACATCTGCTGCAGTTTTGTCAGCATTCCTGAAAAACTTACATCCATTCCCTTAATTGAATATGGCAACTCTATATAATTTAATTTTTCTCCAGAATTAATTGCAGATTCAACAATTTTAGCAATTTTAGGTCCGCCTGGAAAACCCAATCCCGCATGCCTTGCAAAAGTATCAATAAAATTTCCAACTCCAATATCTAAAGTCTCTCCAAAAACCCTATACTTGCCTCCAGCATAAGCAATTATCTGCGTATTTGCCCCGCTTGCATAAAGCAACACAGGATCTTCAGCTCCAGTTATTTTCCCAATTTCTAAATGAGCAACACAATGATTGACTGGAATTATTGGCAGACTGTTTTCTTTAGCTAATTTTTTAGCAAAATGCATTCCAGCCAATAAGCATGGAGATAAACCCGGCCCGCAAGAAAACGCAATTGCCTTTATCTCTTTCATTTCAATTCCAGCTTCAGTCAATGCTTTGTATAAAATACTTTCTGCAACTTGTTTATGATGTGCAGCAGCAGCACTAGGTATTATGCCTCCTTTCTCAGTCGTATAGCTGTCTTTGACATTTGCCAATATTTTTCCATTGTCAACTATACCAATTCCAAATGTATGCGCTGTTGATTCAATTCCAAGGATCATAACAAAAATAGAATTAAGGTGTTTATAAGATTAATTAAAATTTACTTGCCTAAAGATTTTCCCTGTGCTAAAGTTTGTTCAAACCGCTTATTATATTCCTCTTCTAAAGAACGGTCTAATTAAGAAGTATATGATTTCTCTGCAAATTTAAGGCATTCATTAACTACACCAGAATATAATGCTGAATTGCCTTGCAATCTAATAGCAGCTATTGCTTCAAGTGCAAAAGCTCTGCTTTCTCCTATATCTAAACCAAATCTAGCACGTAGTTTTTCTGCGACATCATTCACTAAATCACTTCTTTTAAATCTAGCAGTATATTCTAAGTTCTCTACATCCATTATAAATTAATATTTACTACCTTTTTATTCTTTTATATTATCCATCACAAATATTATAAATCTATCTAACCTATGTAAATTATGGAAGACTATCGTAAAGTAGAATCAGAAATAAGAGAGAAATTCAAAGAATATTTTCAATCAGAAGATTATAAAAAAGCAATGAAAGAGGCATCTTAATCTAGTGATAGATTGCTCAAAACAATAAAAAATGCTAAAACCTCCATGTCATTAGAAAGATTATCTAGGCCAATGGATATATAATTTCAAAAAAATTATTCTGAAATCATGCTATATCTTTGCCTATTCTATCGCTGGAACTACTCAAGGTTTAATATCAATATTCAATTTAAATAACTTTAAATCAGGATAAATTTTTCTTCTATGAAAAATTTAGGATTGTATTGCTTCAAATAAAAAAAGAAAAAGGTGAAAAAGAAATAAAAATCACAAAGAAAAATTATCTTCTTTTCTTTTTGCCGCCTCTAGCCATCTTTGCTTCACATACGTTGCCTTTTCCATCAACATAGTAAAGGTATCCAGGCTTCCTCTTAATGACATTTTTTACTAAAATACTTCCCATTGCATAACCTCCTTTTAAAATTATGATTTTACGAGGGGAATCTAGTTTTTAAACCTTTCTCCGACGATAAGCTTCACTATATCGTAGTGTCGTCGGGAAATTGGAACTTCAATAATTTTTGAGAATTTCCCCTTGCAGCTAACATAGAAGGTAAATGGCCTGACAATTTTCCATTTCACGACGTGATTTTTATCATCCAACCACAGGGCAATAAAAGGGAAAAATACAAAAAATGAATGGATGCTGGCAGGTTTCTTCATCTCAAACAGCAAAATTGGGGCTTTTTCTCTTTCAGAAAACATCAAGCCAATAAATTTACCTAATTTATCTTCCAGAAAAACATTCTTAACTATAATATGTTTACCATCTAAACCAATTTTCAGTTTTTTTATCAGTTTCATTATCTCTTTTAACCACTTAATTATTAATATCTTAGTTGCTAGAGCCATTCCAGAAGCATAACCATTCAAGTTATCATCATGATAGTTGCCATTGAAGTTAAGCCTGTTGCCGTTGTAGTTGTTCAAAACGGAAACTTGTAGCTTCTTAACCTTTCCTAAAAAGGATCTCCTAGCGCCTTATTAATTACTAAGGCAGAGCACCACTGCTTCATATTTCAGCTTAAAGTTTACTTAATGTCGCAGTTGAATTTCATGACTTAAAATAAATCTAATTGACGTGCTAGTTAACAAGCGTGTGGCCCTAGCTCATAGGCATCTGCCTCACTAAGACCTAAAAATAAAGAAGATATGATTAATAAATTCTTCTAGAACTAAATTTAACTCACTTCACCCATAACTATGATTACATCGAGTTAAAACCACTTAAACTATAAAAATTAACATAATTAATCTGCTTAAAAGTTAGGTAAAGTTATTGCAGTATTTTCAAATAAAGTTTATTTAATATGCCATACTCTTGCCTAATTTTAATATGTAAGCTACCAATATTTTATCAATCACCTAATCAAATATCCTAATAGTCTATAAGTTATATAATTTAAATTAAAGATAAATTTTTTGCAAAGCGCCTTCGGCGCTTACGAGAACACCCCAGAAGCACAACCACCCAAGCCAACACCATGGCAGACGCCATAGAAGCCAAGCCTGACGCCGTCGTAGCTGCCCAAAGCGGAAACTGTTTGAATAGGCTCATTCTCTGGTTCTATAATCCAAGATCTCGGTTTTTTAATTCTAAAATACTTTGACTGGGAAATTTCTGCTAAATTTTTAGCTCCCTGTACCTTATTTCTCGCAATTATAACTCCATCTTTTGCAAATTCATCAGGAGTAAATTCTCCTCCCCTATAAGTTTCTCTTGGTGCAAAGCCAGTCCCCCCATCTTTGCTAAATCTTATTTTATTTTTTAATGTAACACCCCTTTCTAACTGCCTCTCGAATCTATCTATATCAATCTTACCACTAATCCCTATTGCTTCTGGATCATACTCAACATAAAGTCCTTTATTTGTCCAAGTATTTATTTGAAAAAGATAAAAATAACTTGGCTCCATTATTCCATCTCTCAATTCAACAGCCCTTTGATGTTTTTGAAATTCTTTATGACCGCAGTAAGCAGCCCTAAGCAAAAATGAAGTTTTTTCTCCATCTGGAAGAGATAATTTCAGAGTTTGATTATCTAATATTCTCTTTCCCAAATCTCGATAATTAAAAGGCCCTTCAAAAGGGTAAGAAAAACAAATCACTTCTCTATCTAAGTAAGGAATATTAATTGATGGAATAATTCTATTCATGCTTGGTTTTGCTTCTGCTGTCATACTTCCTATAAAAACCTCCTCTTTTTAAACTTTTCGTTTGTTAATTTAAAAGGAGTAACAAAAATCATTTAAGAATTTTCATTTCTTTTTCAAGATTATCTATAGAATATCTTGAAATAAATCCTTGAGATAAAAGATATTCCTCCATTTCCCATAATGTCAATCCTGCAAGCTTAGAAGCTTGAGACAAAGTTATTCTGCCCCCTATATATTCTTCAGCAGATTTTTTCTTTATTAAATTAAGATAACCTTCTATAACAAGTTTTCTAATTATTGTGCTTCTATCTTCCATTTCTGTTTTGCTCATTTCTTCAATTTTCTCTAATATTTCTTTTGGCAACCTTATACCTATTGCTCGGTTCATTTTATCTCCATTAATAATTTATCTATAACTGAATTGCTAAACCATCCAATCTCCTTTAGTTTCATAATGCTTTCCAAAAATTTCTCTTTTTCAATCTTATTTTCTGTATATAACTTTAAAATAATAGCGGGGGTTCCGATAATATTTACATTTAATAGGTCCGCTTTTCTTCTCAAATTATCATCATCAGTTGCAAGACAATCTGCTTTTCCTTCCATGTATAAAACAACCGCTTCTGCTTCCCCTTCTTGTATATTAAACTCATTTATTCTTCTTAAAAGGGATTTGTTTTTAATGTATTTTATTTCTATTTTTCCTATTTCGATTAATTCTTCAACAATTTTTATTTCTGAATATCCTTTTTTCTTGCCAGCAGCAACTTCATCGTAAACTTTTTTTGGTATTACGACTTTCTTAAAATAATTACAACTCTTCTCCAGCAAAGTTATTTTAGCTAAATGAATAATTACCATAGCATCTTTAACAATCATTGTAATATTATGTGCACATTGTAGTATTTAAATATTTCTATATCAATTTTCTACTTTTAAAGCAATATATTGTTTATAAAACATATTAATGTTCTTGTCACAAACCCAATCATGATGCTTAAATCCTCCACCGAAGCTTTTTGGTATGTGCATTAGCTCATGGATAATAACTTTTGTTTTCTCTTCTTCATCTAACTTATCAAATCTCTCTGATAAAAACTCCAAAGCATAATGAGCCTTAACATTAAGAGTATGCTGCATCAGCTTTCCAAGAGCATGACAGCGAGCCACAGTTCCCCGAGAAGAACTGCCATAGCTCCTATAACATTTAGTCCTGTCAAGCTTTACATGCGGAAAAACAGTTTTTGAGATTTCATCAGCTTTTGTCTGAATATCCGGAGCAGGTTCATATTTTATTCCCATTTTTACCTCTTTTGTATGAAATTATTATAATAAGGAATTATTAAAGATTGCTGTGGTAAGAAAAATAGCTAATGAAATAATCAAGTTACCAGAACCTAACAATAAAACCTTGACCTAACTAATTATAAACCATTGAAAAATCTTTCACAAGAAAGATTTTATATCGCATTGATTCAAGAATAAAAACCGCCAGCGACCTTTAGGTTATATAAGGTCCTGCAACCATGATGAAATACCACAATATCTCTCCCTATTTTATTCAATATCCTTTCTATTATATTTATAAACTTTCAGTCCTTATAAGTTATATACAA
>JAGVWP010000022.1 GCA_018304985.1 Candidatus Pacearchaeota archaeon | reverse complement strand
TAATTCTCTGGCATTAGCTTTTTTTCTTGAATTGATTAAGTTCCTTCTTAGGTTTATTATTTGGTTTATAGAAAAATTATTTTGTGCCCAATAACTAGGTATATCTAAAATCCAAGGGTCTTCTACTCTTTCAGGAGGGCTCATTACTCCAATATTTACACTAGGGTATTTCAATTTGCTGCCAATAAATACTGTTGGAGGACTAACACTACTAAACTCTTTAATCTCTTTATTTCCTAAAAAAAATTTTATTCCGTGAATAGGGCAAGTTTTAGGATTATTACTACAAAAGACACAATTTATCTTCATTATGTAGTATAATACTTTGGAATATTTAAAACTAGCTGCAATCGTTAGTAAAACTTAAATATAAATCTAAATCTTAGTATTTTATGAAAAAATTAGGTGTTGGTATCTTTGTTTTATTAATCTCATCAATTCCGGTTATTGCATTATCTTTATTTCCTAATAAAGATAGTCCACTATATCCTTCTATAGAAATACAACAAGTATATTACTTAGATAATACAATAAAAATATTAATCTCAAGTAATTCTAATCAAGAGTTTCATGGATTTAGAGTTAATATATACTCTAATAATAATCAAGACACTTTATTAATAAACAATAATCTCCAACCTTATTCTACAGTATCTTTAATATTTAAAACTAAATCAGACCCAAATAAACTAGAAATATACCCATATTATAATAATAACCATAAATTAGTATTCTCTGCTCCA
The DNA here is from genome assembly GCA_018304985.1 of Candidatus Pacearchaeota archaeon. Lineage (GTDB taxonomy): Archaea > Nanobdellota > Nanobdellia > Pacearchaeales > GW2011-AR1 > JACPLR01. The sequence continues at coordinate 5,501 of JAGVWP010000022.1, read as the reverse complement.
ATAATATATACAATAACGAATCAAGAACAACCAATAGAAGAACAACAACAAATAACTACAATACAACAACAAGAACCTCAACAACTAGTAAATGAACCACAATACATAAGTTACACTAGTATAAGTAAGCTAGATAATAATAAAGAGATAGTATACTTTACTAAAGACCATATTAGTAGTAATAGAATTACTACTAATCAACAAGGGGATATAGAATATCAAGCTAACTACCAACCATATGGAAATATATACACACAAGAAGGAAATGAAAAATTCAAATTTAGTGGAAAAGAACTAGATTCTAGTAATCTATATTACTTTGGAGCAAGATATTACAATCCAACTATAGGCAGATTCACTCAAGTAGATCCAATTTACAAAGCAGAAGAGTCTCCTTATATGTACGCTAATAATAACCCTATAAAGTACACAGATCCAACAGGAAAACAAATTGAAGATTTACATTCTGTAAATCCTGATAATACCTATGCTCATTTAAGCTACACACCCTTAAATCTGCTACTCATTAAAGCTGAAGAAGTAAAAAAATTCCCATCATACTCGGAGTTTATTGTTCAGTACATATCTGAAAGAACAAGGCTTGATTATAGGCGTGCAATGGTTGGGGACATTAGATCAAAGTATGGTTTCTATCCAATAAGTTCAACAAAAGAAAGAATTGTTTCTATGCCTATGTTATGTGGTACACAGCAATGTGCGGAAATACACATGATGCTATATCTAAATTATTTAAAGTACAAATTTGATCAAGGGGATGTTGCTTCAGATCCAATAATTAGACTTGCATCTGGGGAATACCTTTTGTGGAGCATATTCAGGGAAGAAGTCTCAAATGATTGGGGTGATTTTCTAAGAAAAGCTTTTGCCTACTCAAATAGCCAGTCTTTAATTATGCAATACCAAGAAATTAAAAGTCCAGAAGACCTGCAACCAGGAGACCTAATACTAAAGCATCCTGATAAAGGGGGCCTAGGCCATACAATAGTAGTTTCCCAAATAAATAGAGATGAATCAAACAAAGTTACTTCATTAGAAATATTTGAAGGAGATACAGGAAGTGTAAACCCTCCAATTGGTCATGAAGCCCACTTAAGGAATATTCGCAGAGAAAGTCTAAATGAAATGCTAAAAGATGATCACGTGCTTAGAAGACCGAATTAATTACCTAAGAATTCGGGCGAGTATCTAGCAGCTTCTATTTCTCCAGGCGATAAAGTCTTTAAATTCTTTTCATACATATCTACCCAGTCTAAAATTCTAGTTAAAGTTGAGCTGTCTAATCCTGAAATATATGCCCTAGAATTTGAACTATCATAAAAAGTTTTTACTGGAATTCCACTCCTATCACTTAAAATAGAATCAATATCTGGTTGAGAAGAGAAAGATATAGTATCGAGAATTTTGTATCCTGTTGATAAATTTCCATTAAAAACTTCAATTTCTAGTGGATTGAGTTCTTCAGATTCTTCTTTCCTAGGGTTGGAACAATTAAGAGTTATTGCTCCAATTAGTGTTCCAAACATAAAATGCCTAATTTTCATATTAAAGTTAAATCATTTTCCTCTTTATAAATCTTTCTATTTGTAACTACTTATAAATAGTACTAAATCTTCCTTAAGAAAACCATAAATCCAGTATGGCTAATTATGCTTGAAACAGGCCTTACTTTCCCTTCATCAGTTTGCCATTCTCTTTCTATTATTTCAACAGTTTTTACATGACTAAAATTCTTATTTCTTTTTAATAATTCAATAACTTGATTTATTGTTGGCAAATAACATACTAAAAAACTTCCTTTTCTTAATGATTTATAAGAATTTTCTAATGCTTGCCACGGTTCAGGTAAATCTAAAACAATTAAATCAACATCTTTCTCATCAATTTTCTTATAAATATCTTTGTTTTTTAATTCAACATTCTTTAATCCCAAATAATCAATATTTTGCTTTACTAAATTAAAAAATTCTTTATTCCTTTCATAACTAATTACTTTCTTACAAAAGATACTTAGAAATGAAGTTAAATAACCACTTCCACTTCCTGCTTCTAATACAACTGAATCTTTACTTATTGAAGTATTAGTTAAAATATAACCAATATCTTTAGTAATCATAATTTGAGGCCCTCTTTTAATTCTCTTAATTAAATCATCAAAAGAGGCATCTAGAACTATAAATTCTTCTTTAATATTAGAAAGTACTTTGCTTCCGTTCTTAGCTTTTTTAATATCCTTCTCTTTTATAACTCCAAAATTAGTATGCAAATCTCCTACTTTCCAAAGAAATTTCTTTTCATTATGAATTAATATTTTCATAGTTTCTTACTCATATAAACTCCATCATATTTATAATTTAGTTTATTTTTAAAGTATTCTTTTACCCCAATACCACTTATGACTAATATTTTATTTGCATCAAATTCTTCTTTTGCAATTTTTTCAGCCTCATTCATTAATTTAATCCCATAGCCCCTATGTTGTAATTCATTTTCACTTGCTTTTTTTCCTATTGAAACAGCACTTCCATAAACATGTAACTCTCTTATTCCTACGCTTTTATTAGTAATTTCTTCTCTAAATGGCTTATAAGGTTTTCTTAATCTTACAAATCCAATTAAGATATCATTTTTAGTATCTTCACAACTTAAGAATACTTCCTCCCCATTTGAACTTTCATAATCTTTCCTTAATAAATTAACTGAATTAAAATCAATATTTTTCCCCATTGGTTCTTTACATCTAATACATTTGCATTTAATTCCTTTCTTAATTAGTTCCTCTTTTATATATTGTCTTAAATTTGTTTTATCTACTCCAGCTTCTGTAACTTTAGTTGGAATATCACGTTGACATCTTACAATTCTACAATATTTTTCAACATATTTTTTTCCTTCAGCAATAACTTCAGCAGCTTCACTTGTTGTTAAGGGCTTAAATAATCCTTTTTTATATTGTAAATATAAAGGGGTTCCTGGCATAACCATACACGGATAGATTTTCAATTGATCAGGCCTATATAATTGATTTTCAAATAATTCCTTAAACACATTAAGGTCTTTATCTCTATCTGAATTTGGTAATCCTGGCATAATATGGAAATTTGTTTTTAAGAAAGAATCTTTTAATAATTGAATTGCCTCTATTGTATCATTTAAATTATGACCCCTATTTGTAATTTTAAGAATATCATCATATAAAGTTTGTACTCCTAATTCTACTCTTGTTGCACCTAATTCTAATGATTTATTAATTTCTTTTTCTTTACACCAATCTGGTTTAGTCTCTATTGTTAATGCAACACATCTTATCTTAGAAGTTTCATTTTTCTTTTGTTCTTCAATTAGATTACAGTCATTTTTTAATCTTAGAATTCTTTTTTGTATTTTCTTAGTTCTATTTTCATCACTTACATTTCCAGGTAATTCAAAAAATTCATTAAATTTTTGTAAATCTAAACTCCCATTCCTAAAAAATATTTCTGAAAAGTCATTAAAAGCTTTAAAAATAAATTTAATTACATAATCTTGATAATTTTCATCAAAACTTGTAAAAGTTCCACCTTGAATTATTACTTCTGTTTTTTCAGGAACTTGATTTAATAAAATATATTGTTCTAGTCTATTGAAAACAATTAAGTAAGGATCATAATTTGCTCTTAAAGCCCTCATAGTACTTGGTTCATTTCCAGTGTAACTCATAGGAACATTGCCATAATAAGAATTAGGCCCACCAGGACAAAAAGTGCATTTGCCATGTTTACAAGCGATAGCCATGGTCATTACCGCAATTGGGGCAACTCCACTTAAAGTTCTAATTGGTTTTGAAGTGAATAAATGTTTAAACTTTTCAATATCCTTTCCATTTAGATGCTCAAGAATTTCAATATTAGAAGGAATCTTATCTGACTTGAATTTCTTAACTAAATTTAATTTTAATTTATTTAGATCAAACTTATTTAGGATTTTTCCATCCTCTAAATTCTCATTAATTTCACTATAAACTGATTGCCCTGCCATAGATAAATTATAAAAACAAGGATATAAAAATGTAACTAAATTAACAATTAAACTTACTTAAATAGGTTCTAATCCCTCTTCACCGTTAAGAGCTTCTTTTCTTTCATATTTATCCATATTCTTTATACCATTAGGTGTTAGAAAATATTCCCATTGTGGAGCACCATCTCGCAAAGCCAATTGCTCAGCAGATAAACTTCTTACTTGACATCTCGCAAAACCTTGTTCTTCAAGATGATCAAGATGACTATTTAGAGTGCCATAAGAAATATCTCTAAACAAAGCAAGCGATAGTTCATAACTTTCCTTAGCTGAATTGAAGTCTACACCTTTTCCTTCTCTTAATTCGTGCCATATTTCTAATTTGCTTTTGCCTACATGATAACTCAAAGTATGATACACATCTGCTTCTGTAATTTTTACCATATTTTTCACAAAGGTCTACAGTGTAAAAATTCAAAATCTTTAATAAACTTATTAATCTTAGATTCATAATGAAAAACACCTATAATAGTCTTAGTGTTAAACAAAGATTAAAGTTTCTTCATAGGATTCAAATAGAAACAGCTAGGAAAGTACTAAAATCACAAATACAAGCGAAAAAAGAGAGAGCAAGGATTTTAGGAATACCAGAAAAAGACGAAATTTTTAATTTACAATTCAATCATCAACTTAATTTAGAGCATGCTTTACAAAATGAGGATGAACCTAGAGTTCATACTGTTTTAGAGGAGCTAGGCCAAGAAAGGTACGATAATAATTGGGCAATTTATGATACTGACAGAGAAACAAGAAACTTTGATGGCTGTTGGCAAACTACAGAATTAAGATGGCCTCAACATTACGCTGGATATATAGAGAGTATTACAATTTATAGAGGCTCTACAACTAGTCCATCATCAGTTTCAGTAGATTTTGTGAGGGGTAAATCTCAGAAAGTTGATCAAGTATCTCTTCAAACCGAGGCATATAAAATATTTGGTTATATATCATCAAAGTTAAGAAGTCAAAAATTAAAAGAATAAATTTATAAACCAAATAATTAAAATAAATTTATGCCAAAAAAAGTAAAAAAAGAGGAAATTAAAAAAGCATCTATTATAAAAAGAGTTTTAGCTTACATCATAGATTCCTTAATAATTACTTTAGTTGTTTCATACCCATTTAATAATTACTTAAAAAGTATGAATATTACTTTAAAATTTACAGATTTATTCACTACTAGACTAACCTCAGATTTATACATTATTTTTTTCACAATTGCAATCTTAAGCTTAATTTATTTTGTAGCTCTAGAATATTATTTAAAGCAAACTATTGGAAAAATAATAATGAAGATAAAAATAATTTCATTAAAAAAGGAATTCAAAATCTCCCAAGTTATTTTAAGAAATATAAGCAAAGTTGTAGACATATTACTTTTTATAGATGTAATTTATATGTTATTAAGTCCTGAAAAAGAAAGA
>JAGVWP010000021.1 GCA_018304985.1 Candidatus Pacearchaeota archaeon | reverse complement strand
TTATGTGAAGAAACCTCCTCCTAAAAATATGAATTTAATAACGAATTGGTAAGTCAGGTTAGTTATAGTTATGAGCGAAGCGAATTAACTTGTATTTTTAATATTCCTTAATTTTTTAATAAAATTAACTTTCTTTTTCTCAGAATTAAGTAATCTAATAAAAGGATAATTATACCATCCATCATCACTATTTCCAAAAATAAGTATAACCGGCTTACCAAGTTTATTCAACTCAGATAAAACCTTTTTCCCAGCTTCAAAATCTTTTTTCAATAATTTTTTAAATTCCTTTTTTCCAAAAAATTTTTCAGGAGAGGTTATTTCCTCGCCTTTTCTTGAATTGCTCAAAGCATGCATAATATAAGGCCTCCACTCATCAATACCGGCATAATCTCCAACAGCAACAACTAAATCAAATTCCTCTTTCTCCAGTTTCTTTTTTAGTTTTGCAGGAAAAACTCCCTGAAAATCTCCTAAAACTAAAATTCTTATATTCATGTATTATATTAAGAAATATTGTTTAAAAAACCTCTCTAAAATAATTGAAAATACACAAAATCAATAAGAAATAACTTTTAAACCCCTGATAACTGAAAAATGTTTTGTGTTTCTTGTTATAACAGAACTAATCCCCTGCTCTAAAAATATTCCTGCAATCATACAATCAAACCTATCAATTTCTTGTCCTAATTTTTTTAATGACCATAGAACTAAAGAAGCTTTTTTTGCAGATTGTTTTGTGATAGGAAAAACGAGCAAATTATTAAAAAATTCATTATATTTTGCATATTCTGCCAAATGCTCTTTATTAAAAATATTTAATCCAAAAACAATTTCTTGGTAATTTATGATAGTAGTTGATAAAGGTTCATTAATATTTTCTAAAACAGATATAAGGTTTTTATCACCATTAAAAAGATCTATAATTGTTGTTGTATCTAATCCAATCATTTTAATCTATTTTTCTCCATTATTAATGCCGTGTGTCTCACCCTTTTTTCAAAATCTCTTCTAAATCTTTTCATATTCCTCTCTGCTTCACTTAATAAGATATTATTGTTTTTTAAAATCCCAAAAAATTTTAGGATGTTCTCTTTATTTCCCTTGCGTTCTTTAAATTCCAAAATAACATCAGAAAAGCTCTTGCTATCTGATTTCAAAGACTTAAGAAATTCATAAGCTTCTTTTTTTACAGCAATATTTACACTTCCCATATATATACACTTCCCATATATATACACATACTATGTATATGTATTTAAATCTTTCTGTTTTTAAAAAACCTCTCTATAAAAATAAATTTCATTAATTTCTAGTAATAACTAAACTAATGAAAAAATAGAATATAAAAACTTATAAGAGAGTTTTCTATGAAAACTAGTGTTAAAAAAAGTAAAATGTTAAAATCAATTGCTAAAAAAATTGGAATTTGGAAACTTAATCGATTAGATGATATTTATTTTCCTGGTGAGGAAAAAGATTTTGATGAAGGCAGTGAAGCAGAGGTCTTATACAGAAGAATAACACACTGTCTTAAAAAAGACTTGGAGTTAAGAACAAACCAGACTTTCTTTCAATGGACAGAAGAACGCTCTGTTAACCATCACAGATACACAAGGCCGATAAAATGGCCTGTTGGATTAATAAGAGTAAATAATTCTACAAGAAAAACTCAGGAAATAATAAACCATCGGCCTCTGCAAGAATACGACCTAGGAATTGTTGTTGCAGCCAATTCATCAGGAGGAATTCTGCCAGAATCAATTTATGATTATGCCTATTCAATTCACAGTGAAAGAGGAAAACCAATTCAATCATACCGAGATGCAGAAGAAAAAATTATGGAACAATTTGGAAATGAAGAGCATTTTAATTATGTTAATAGAAATATTGTAGATTACATTAGATTAGAAGGCCTTGACGCAACATCTGGAGGAAGAATTCTTATTGAACTTGGGAATATTCCAATAATAATAAAACATCCAAGAAACCGGGTTGGATTTAGAATAGATATGGGGGAGCTTCCTCCAAAAGATGCTGTAGAACTTCCTATTTATTAATTACCTTTTCTTCTTCACTTCTTTTTTCTTTTCTTCTGGAAGATCAAGCGCAATATGAATTTCTTTTAATTGCTGTTTGGAAACACTACTGGGAGAATTTAACATAACATCTTGAGCTTCCTTGTTTTTAGGGAAGGCAATTACTTCTCTAATTGAATTTGCTTTTAATAAAATAGTAACTAATCTATCCAAGCCAATTGCAAAACCTCCATGAGGCGGAGCTCCGTAACTGAAAGCATTAAGCAAAAATCCAAATTTTTCTTTCATTTCTTTTTCATTCAATCCTAAAACTTCAAAAATTTCTTTCTGTATCTTAGGAATATGAACTCTAATGCTTCCGCTTAGCAATTCAGATCCGTTTAATACAAGATCATAAGTCCTTGCTTTTAATTTCAAAGGATCACTTTTTATTTTATGTATATCACTTGGCATGCAGAAAGGATGATGAGCTGCAACATACTTTTTCTCCTCTTTGCTATATTCAAACATTGGAAAATCAACAACCCATGCAAATGCCAATTCGTTATTATCATTCTTATTTTTTCTTAAATCTGGCTTGTCAGAATTATATTTTTTCATTGCCTCATCATAAGAAATTCTCTGAAAGGGAATTTTTAAATCAATGTTAAAAACATCTTTCAAAACATGCTTTAATGATCTCTCCACAACATTATATATGTCTTCTTCATTAACAAAACTCATTTCAGCATCAACTTGTGTAAATTCTGGCTGTCTGTCAGCTCTTAAATCCTCATCTCTTAAACATTTTGCAATCTGAAAATATTTATCATAGCCTGCAACCATTAATAATTGCTTGTATAATTGCGGACTTTGAGGAAGAGCATAAAATTTTCCTGGATTTACTCTGCTTGAAACTAAATAATCTCTAGCCCCTTCAGGAGTGCTTTTTCCAAGCAAAGGAGTTTCAATTTCAATGAAATTCTCTTTATCAAAAAAATCTCTGAAAGATTTAATTAGCTTGTGTCTTAAATATAAATTATGCTGAATTTCTTGTCTTCTTAAATCAAGAAATCTGTATTTTAATCTAACTTCTTCATTTACATCTTTTTTATCTAATTCAAAAGGCAAAACAGGGCAGCTATTTAAAACTTCAATATCATTAGCAAGAACCTCAACATCTCCAGTATCAATATCTTTGTTTTCAGTTCCTTTTTTTCTAGCCTGAACTTCTCCAGAAATCTTAGCAACATATTCCGGCTTTAGCTCGTGATTTCCAATAATAATTATCTGTGTTTTTCCATATCTATCCCTTAAATCAACAAAACTGATTTTTCCATGGCTTCTTACAGTATCAACCCAGCCGCAAAGTGTTGCTTTCTTGCCAACATTTGCTTTTCTTAGTTCTCCGCATGTATGTGTTCTTAACATAATAACTCCAGAAAAAGCATATTTTTAAAATTATCCTTTAGCGAAAACTGCTCTAAAATATAAAAATTAGCAATTCCGACTAAAAATCAGGTAAGAATATTGCAGTATTTTCAAATGAATTTCTGAAATCATGCCATAACTTTGCCTAATTTAATGTAAAAGTTACTGAGTTTAGTAAATTTAATTATCTCTTCCCCCATTCAGAACTTAAACAATCTTTCATAATCTTTGTGATCCATCCAATCAAGAACGATAGCAAGTATCTGAATCCTATCTGGTGAAGTAACAGAATAAAGCAGTCTCCATCCATTCCTTAAATTATAAATCCACAAATTATCAATTCCATACTTATTAATTAATTCTCTTGGAATTAATTTCTTTTTGACATTTCTTCCACAGAAAACATCTTTTCTAATCTCATCAGTAGCCTTATCAATTTGTTCATATAAATCCTTGTCAGCCTCTTTTAAACTTTCAAAAGCCTCTTTTAATTTTTCATCACCAAATTTTACTATCCCTTCCATGTTAAATCGTTTCTATCTTTATATTTAGCAGCAAATTTAGGATTCCAAATATAAACTACATAACCTTCTTTATCATAAACAATTCTTAATGTACTTTCTAAATACTCCATTATAACCTGAAAAGTCTGCCACATAACTTTTTTAGGAAGATTTTTGAATAACTCTGTTTTTTTATATTCTCCAGAATTGTCTTCAATAAATTTCTCTACCATTAGCACTGTTTGAAGTGTTGGGCTTCGGGCTATGCCATTTGTCTCAATATAACTCTTGTTTTTTTTGATAGTTTCTGATTCCATGAGTAATATCAATTGATATTACTATTTAAATGTTTCGATTTTGTATTAGGATTAACTCCCACATTTTCCTCGCGATAACTTAATAAATGTTTAATTGTATTCCTATTTATGGAATTAGAGCACTATAAAATAATCTTAGACCACCTTATACCTGCAAAAGAGGGTCTAGCTTTAGAATTACAAGGAGGAGATATTTTGAGAATTATTGATGAGCAAGGTCAACAAGTCTCTGATTTAGTTGCTTTCAATAAAGATAATCTCAAGGAGCATTTTAGTGCAACTCAAACAAATAAATTAAATGCACACTTAAATCTAAAGGAGGGAGATTTTCTCTTTTCAACAGATTGTAAGAAATTTTTTCAAATAACTCAGCTTACTAACAAACAAGCACATTACAATTTTATATTTTCTCCATGCGGTGATGCAGACAATTACCAAAGATTTCCAGAAAAACCGAAAGGGGAAACTTGTTTAGGTATACTTCAGAGAGTCTTAAAAAAATATGAAATAGATTGGCGCGATATGCTAGAACCTTTTAGCATTGGACTAAACTTGGATATAAAAAAAGATTGGACAATTGAAACAAAGCATCCTTTAACAAAAGCGGGAGACTTTGTAGAATTAAAGACCCTAATTTCTTGTATAGTAGGAATTACTGCTTGTCCCCAAGATAGGAATATGTGTAATGGCGGTAAATTAAAACCTATTAGAGTTAAATTATATAGGCTCAAATAATTTTCGGTTCAACTCCTCTCCAGAACGTTTAACTTTTTGGTAATACTCTTCCCCACAGCGTTGAACCACAGGGGCTCTGAGTTATTAGGTTTATGTAGCTAACTTAATCCTAAGGAGGCTGTGTCACAATAGATTTGATTACTCTCAATAATCAAATCAAAAATAATATTTTTATTATCTAAATTTATTTTTCCTCTCAACATCCAAATTTTCTTCAAATTATGTGAAATTGAAATCAAATTAACCTCTATTTTTACTTTTTCTAAGCCCTTTAAATAAAATTTCGTAAATCCGAAATTTTCTTTAATATTTCCAATAACAGGTTCAATTACATATTTTCTCATATCATATATTTCTTTCTCTTTTCCTGTTTCCATTTTCTTTCTCATTCTTAATCTTTCTTCAAAAAAGAAAGGAACTTCTTTTTTCTTTTTTAGCTTCTCATTGTAAAAAGCTATTACTTTCTTTACTTTCTTTCCATTTTTTCTATCATAGATTCCTCTAAATTGAAATCTCTCTCCTTCAACAATTAATTCATTTCTGTTTTTGTCATATTCATAGTTGTCATGATTTAGACTTCTATTTTTTCCATTAAATTTTTGTGCTTGTGCCCTATTGGGCACATACAAATCAATCTTTTCATCTTCTGAAAACTTCATATTTTCTCCGTCGCTATAACCACAATCAACCACTAATTTTGTATCTTCTTTCAACACAACATTTTCTTGCATATTTCTTACTTGGGAAACAAATTGATCTGTATCATATCTGTCTTGGCAGACATCATTTGATATGATAATTTGGTATTTTGAATCAACACCAAATTGTGTATTGTAAGAAAACTCATGAAGACCTTTTTTGTTTTTCATCATTCTACATTCCGGATCTGTAGAAGAGATATTTTTTGCTTTCTCATCTTTCTGAGATTCTTCTTTTATTTTCTCTAACTTTTCTTTTGCTTTCTCCTTGTTTTTTGCATTTCTATATTCGCCAATAATCTTTCTAAAATCTTTTTTATCCATCTCAGTCATGTTTTCTTCACTTTGATACATCTGTTCTTCTATTTCATCCTGTTTTATATCTTCCTCAACCATTTTATCGACGATTGAATTGATTTTATCTATTTGATTTCTTTTTACACATTTTTTTGTGTTTGCATTTGCTTTCATTGTTGTTCCATCCAAGCAAATTACACTTAAATCCACTAAGTCATTTTCTGATGCTAAATTTATTGTTTCTTTGAATACATCTTTA
>JAGVWP010000039.1 GCA_018304985.1 Candidatus Pacearchaeota archaeon | reverse complement strand
TTCCTCTTTTTGCCGTCGGCAATATAAATAATATCGTCGAGAATTTAATCATTTATATACTGCAGTATATAGATTCATCGGAGGTTTTTCAAAACCCTCAATAATAGCTTTACCTGATTAAAAGCTTGGATTACTGGCATAAAATAATTTAATCTAACTACGAGTTAATGCTTTTTAGGCATAACTCTTATTGCCTTAAAATTAATTAATCTAGCTAATAAATCATGCAAAATTTTTCACATAGAAAAATTTTATATTGTATGTTTTCAAAAAGTTCTTGAATCATGCTATATTTTCGCCTAATTTATATGAGTAAGTTAGTGATAATAAATTTAAATTAATCTAACCTAAATTGTAATTAGTTTCTATATATTTTCAAAAGAATTTTATAATAAGGTTACAAAGCCTCAACTTCTTTTCTTGGCTTCATGAATCTTTGTTTGTATTTATTGAAATAAATACTTCTGTCCAGAGACGGATGCTTTTTTCTTGGAGTTTTATCAATAGAATAACCAACAGGGATAATTGCTTCAATGTAGATATTATCAGGGATTTTTAAAGCTCGTCTGACTTCATCCTCAACAAAAGCCCCAACCCAGCAGCCTGCAAGGCCTAGCTCAACTAATTTCAGTAAAAAATTCTCAATTGCAGCTCCTGCCTGTTGCCTTACATAAATCTCTCCCAATTCTTTTCCATAACTTCTTATAGTATCAATAGGATCACTGCAGACAACTGCAACATAACTTGCCTGAGCAACAAAATCCTGCTGGCTCGCCTCTGTTAATTTAGCGATAATTGCAGGATCGTCAACAAGGATAAACCTAACACTTGAAATATTTCCGGCAATTGGTCCCTGCAACCCAACTTCAAACGCCTCAATAATATGCCTCCAGTTCGGCTTCTTGGAATGAAATTTCCTGACACTTCTCCTTTCTTTTATTACCTTGTCAAAATCCATAATTAAACAAGGAAAAAGCTATATTTAAAGTTTTATCTAAAACTTTAGACCCAAGAAAAATAACCCCAATTAGTCTATAAAGATTAACATATCAAGCTAATAAATCATGTAAAAGTATTGCAGTACTTTCAAAATTATTTAAAGGAGGGGTTGATAAGGGTGAACCATTGGTTCTCTTTATAAAATATCCTTGCCTGATTTTAATGCGTAAGTTACAGATTTTTATTAATTATTATCTAGAGATTAGAGTATTCTATAAGTTATATACTAAAATTTATATTAAATATTAAACAATATAATATTTAAACTCCAACACATTATTAAAATATGGCAAATGAAGATAAAAGAAAAAGCAGAATAATATCTATAGATGATATTGACAGGAAAAACAAGATAAATCAGAGAGAACAGTTTAGGGATGATATATCTGAAGATGTAAGCTATGTGATTAATAAAGTAACTGGGGGAGATAAGGAAAAACAGAAAAAATCATTTTTCAAGCGCTTTCTTATGATCCTTGGGATAATTATTCTTATAATAATTTTAATAAATGTTATTCTGGGAAATATTTGGCTTTTAAAATTCTTTATCAAAGAACTTTTTGGAGTTTCTTGGTAAAAACCTAAATGTAAATTATAAAAATAAAATAAGGTTCAGTAGCTCCAGCATATAAAGCAGGGAAAGTTATGGTATTTTTTCAAAAACGTTATCTGGAATCATTACAATATAAAATTTTTCTATGTAAAAAATTTGGCATGGTTTATTTGGCTATTTAAATTATTTTTAAATTAATTATCTTCCATCTCAACATAATGTTCTACTTCAAGATAATCAGCAAGTTCTTTTGTAAGAACAGCATAATATTTACTCGGTTTCTCAATAACTCCCCATTTCTTCTTATAAGCCTGGTCTCCAATTTCAAGATCATAATACTTAAATCCATCACTTATGGCTTTTTCTATATCTTTCTTAAGCAAGAAAGTTGGAGTAGATAATGATTTATGTTTCCTGTTCCACCAGCATCCTAAATAAAAAATTGTTTTTTCTTCTTCATTTTTCATTGCAATATGAACTGCAATTAACTCTTTCCCAAGATATGCGCTAATTGTATAACACTTTTCCTTCCATATTTTAAGCCTTCTTTGAAAATCTCTTTTATCTTCTTTCCAAAGCTCTAAGAACCATTTCTTGCTTTTATCTAAAGCATCTTTTTCATTATATACTAGTTTTATTTCAGCATTCTTTTTTTCAACCCTCTTTAAATCTTTTCTTAAATCATTATCTAAATTTAATTTATCAAACCTATCAGGCAATTCAATTATATTTGTAAGTTCATCCTCATATTTTGATTCTGTACCAATATTACAATCTGGATGTATCTCACTTAGAAAAAATGGCTTTGGAAGTTTCTTCAAATCCTTCTCATCAAGCCAGGAATATGGCAAAAATGGCAAATCTCTCCAAGTCCAATAAAAAAGCTTTTTATCAATTATTACTTTTTCAAATTCCATTATTAATGCTCTCCCATTTTATGCCAGTCCCAGAATACTTTTAATTCATGGCTTTTCCAGTTCCCTTTCACACTCTCTAAATATTCTTTTTCTTTTTGTGTTGCAACAACATGGGCTTCTTCATCAACTTTCAACCTAAACTCTTTAACTAAAAAACTTTCAATTACTTCATGAATGCATAATGCTCTAAACGATTTTTCCGTCTCCTTCTTGCCAAAGCCTTTATCTATAAAAATTTCTTTTCTCTTCCTGCTCCATTCTGCAACATGATCTTCTCTTTTAAGAACAATTTTATCCGAGATTCTATGATTAAAAAAATTAAGTGAAACTCTATTTTTAGAAAACCTAATGCTCTTTACAGGGATTTTTAAAAGAACTTTGATAAAATCCCTATTGCTCCTCTTTTTTTTCATACCAGCATTAATAAGAAGAGTTATTTAAATCTGACTTTTAATTTAATTCTTCTGATAGATAAACCAATCGTGATAATACCCTTCTAAATTCAATTTTCTAAAAGATTTTCTATGATTAATTAACAATTGTACTCCTTCTGAACCTACCCCAAAAATAATACCTTCATCTATCGTAGCCCTTTCTAATTCATCTACTATTGCTTCTCCATAATCTCTAGTTAACCAATCAATCCCATTAAATGAAAAATTTGCGCTATTAACATTAACTTTTGAAATCCCAACTAACATATCTTCTGGTACAAGAAATCCTTTTGGATCAAAATCATCTACAACTCGTAATTTCTTAAATCCCAAATCAAATCCAATATAAGCCTTAGCTCCAAAATCTATTGCCAAGCTAAAAACATTGG
Source organism: Candidatus Pacearchaeota archaeon (assembly GCA_018304985.1). Taxonomy (GTDB): domain Archaea; phylum Nanobdellota; class Nanobdellia; order Pacearchaeales; family GW2011-AR1; genus JACPLR01. Next base: position 3,056 of record JAGVWP010000039.1, on the reverse strand, counting down.
AATAAGAATGTGGTCCTGCACCCACATCAACTAAAACTCCCTTTGGAATTTTCTCTCTTAGAACTCTTTCTATAGGGGGTAAGGAAGTGTTTCCACTAAGCCTATCACTATAATATGAATAAAGATACTTTCTATCTTCAAAACGTGATAAATCAAGATATCTTGACTTATTAGGATTACAAAAAATCATTAATTCTTTTAATTCTTCCATAAAAGTTTCATCCAGATTTCTCTTATAAATCTTTCTATTTGACATTAATTAAGAATATAAAACGCCTCGGAGAGGACTCGGACCTCTGACCCCACGGTTACAACCTTCTCTAATTACTTAGAGGGTAGGACTATACCTTCACCTTGGCTTTTGCTTTAGGTGGCAAGTGTCTAGTCTCTGCACCTTCCATTTCTGGCTTGGCTCAGGATTGCCCTATGTTTAATGAGGGGTTCCCTGAATTTACTTGCTTCTCCATTCCGAGATTTCTCTCGGAAGCTGCTAACTTATGAAGTTCAACGTGAGTTTCCCTATGACAATTTGCACAAAGCAAATCACATTTTTCTATTTCGGTTTTTACTCTGATCCAGCTTCTACAATGACCTTTCTTAGAAACATTGAAATCTTTCTGTAACGGATCTCTATGATGGAATTCTAAAACTTCAGGATATTTTGAATATCCGCATTTTATACATTTCCCACCTAGATGCAAGATTGCTTTCAAACGAATTTCTTTTCTTCGTCTTGTAACAGCTTCAATGTTATATCTTCTTCTGTCTTTGTAAGTTCTTGGATCTTTCAATTTAAACTTCCTGTCTTACAGCCGTGTGCTCTACCTGCTGAGCTACCGAGGCATGATAATAAGTCATTAAGAACATTTATAAAACTAACTATAACTAAAAAATAAGAAAATAGTCAAAATCTATAGTTTATTATAACCTCCTTCTATTAAAAACCAAATGATTAATTAAAAAGATATCAAACTAAATCAATCAAACTGTTTCATTAGTTTTCAAAAAATGACTATATGATTTCTATAGCTATCTAAATAAAGACTATACTAATATCCTTTTCTTTCCCTTTTTCCAGATTTTTCAAGATAACTATAAACATTTGCCTGCTTGCTTCCTTTTATTAAAGAAATAACTGCCTGCCTTGCATTCTCAAAATCATTGCTTTGGGCAATAATAGCAACATCATTATCCTTCACAGCAATAAGAGAATTAGACAAATCCTGAATAACCCTTAATGTTTTCCCTTCAGTTCCGATAATTCTTCCTTTTATAATTTTCAGATCATGTCTTTTAGTAAAATCTTTAATATGAATCGCCTCAAATAAATAATCTTCATTCAACAAAAGTAAGGCATCGTCAATTAAAAATGGGTAATCCAAGGCAAGTAAAACTCTTTCAGCAAAGTATTCATCAACCCCATTATCAGAAATAGAAGTTATAGAGGTATTCTGGCCTTTAACGATAATCTTCACTTTAAGCTTTTTCTCTAACTCATCTTTATTCTGCAGTATTTTTCTTGCAGATTTAATGTAAAGGTTTTTCATATAAAAATCAGTAAATTTATGCTTAAATATATTGCGAATGTGTACAAAAAATGAAGATATCTATTTGTTAATTTAAACCTAACTTAAAAAGACGAATAAATCATGCTAAATTTTTATAGAAGAAAAATTTCTGTTGTATCATTTTCAGAATATTTTCTAAACACACCATATCCTTGCCTAATTTTAATGAGTAAACTAAGGATATTTTATTAAACAATTAAACTTACATAATTCATTGTATAAGTCAGGTAAGGACATTGCAATATTTTCAAAATAAAATTTAGTTAAATAAATAATATCCCTGATTTATTTATATTGAAAACCCCAGTAATTTATACTTTTATTATCTTTATCAACCTTTAATATTATTAAATCTGATTCTCTATTCCCTGCAAATACCCTCTTTCTCTCAAGAACTGGGCTTCTGAAGGATTATATTTGAATAAAAGATCTCCTTTCTCATCATCAAATTCCCATGGCTTTACAATTACAATATCTCCCTCTCTAATCCACAACCCTCTTTTTAGCCTTCCGGGCACTCTGCAGTTTCTTGTTTTGCCATCACTGCATTTGACAATCATTCTGCTTCCCCCAACTCTCTGGTCAATCATTCCTAGAAACTCGCCCTGTCTAGGAAGTTTTACTCTGACCTTCTGAAACTGATTATTTGGATTTTCCATTTTGTTTGGTTTGGGAACCTTTGTTCTTAAAAGGTTCATTTCCATTTAAAAATATAACAGAATAGAATTAAAAACCTTGCTATTTCTAAAAATAGTAAAAATTTAAAACTAAAATGATTTTTTAGCGCCTTCCTTAATAGCCTTCATTGCATTGTCTTCAGACATCATAGCGCTCATCTTTGTTCCGCAGCTTGAACAAACTCCCTGGCACATAAAGCCTCCTCTAGATGTCTTAAGAACTGTGGGATTCTTCATCTCACATTTTGCTTTGCACTTAACGCAATATCCTTGTACCATATATTCCTCCTTTACAATTATTAATAAATTTATTTGATTCACTAATCTAGTTTAAGAGGTTTTTAAATGCTTTTATTGATGAATATTACTAAAAAGAAATGAAAAATAAAGACAACCAATGGTTTTCTTTATGAAACTTTCCCTTGAATAGTCACAGATCTTCTTATGACATCTCCTTTATAAAAACCTCCAGCAGGTTTCTATGCATCCAGCAACCACTTATCAAACTTTCTTTTTATTTGAAATCATGCTATATTTTTACCTAATTTATTAGAGAAAACTAATGATATTTTAAATTAAACTAATTTATGCTTAATCTATTCTTTATATTTTCAAAACTAAATTTCCGGGGGGGGGTGGAGCGAGCAACTTTGCGAGAGTATCTTAAATATAATGGTGAGCAAAGTTGTGAGAATGGTTTGGTGGAAGATAAAAAAATACAAGTTAATTCGCTTCGCTCATAACTATAACTAACCTGACTTACCAATTCGTTATTAAATTCATATTTTTAGGAGGAGGTTTCTTCACATAA
>JAGVWP010000011.1 GCA_018304985.1 Candidatus Pacearchaeota archaeon | reverse complement strand
TTTGATTATGAAAAGTGAGCTTGTTTCAGCTCACTGAATTATCAAGTGTAGTTTGAACTTTCTCGAACTAAATAAATCTTTCGGAGGATAAAATGCAAATAGAAATTAGCGAAAGCTATCAAAAATATGAGAATAAATATGAACATGGAAACCACTATGTTGGAATTTCCATGTGGGAATTTGAATGGGTGACTAAATATCGATACAAGATGTTTAGAAAATGGAAATATAAGCAATTGATTGAGGCATGCATAAGAAGAGCAGCTTTTACGCATGGAATAAAATGGATTGAATTAAATGTGCAGCCAGAACATATACAAGGAACAGCGTCGATTCCAATGACAATGTCTCCGTCTAAAGCGCTGCATTTGCTAAAGGGAATTTCATCAAGGCTGTTTTTTCTGAATCATGAAAAAGCAGAATTAAGATATCCCAAGCATCATCTATGGAGTAGAGGCAGATTTGCAGCGTCAGTAGGTTTTGTGCAGATTGAACATGTGAATGAATATGTAAGAAATCAGGATGCGCATCATGGAACCGTTTGGATAATGGAAGACTAAGTTAAAAAGTTGAACGGGAAGCTGAAGCTTTCAAGCTTCAGAGGACGTCACTTTAGAGTATTGATATATCAAATATAATTCTGAAAATATAAAAAACAATTAAAATATTAGATTAGTTAATTTAAACAAATAATCAGTAACTTACACGAATAAATCAGGTGGAGGTATAGCGTGATATCGGAAATAATTTTGAAAATACTGCAATATCTCCACCTGATTTTTACAACTTATTAAGTAAGTTTAATTAAGCATCAGTAACTTATTTTATATAAATAAGGCATAAATTTTTCACATAGAAAAATTTAATATTGTCTGTTTTCAAAAATTAATTCTCTGTTAACCAGCCAGACCATCTTCAATAGAAACATGCCAGTCCTCTCCTAGATTAAAGTTTTTCTCATCACTAACTCCAGCAGAACTTGCGCTTAGAGTATGTTTGCCAGACGGGAATGGATTTTTTAAATAAAGATATCTTGTCTCCCTTGATTTTATGTTTTTCTGACTGATAATATCCTTATTCACTCCATCTATCCTCACAATAAAGCTTGTCAGTGTTCTTTCTCCTGTATTCATTATCTTAATCCTGTCATTCAGCAAATCTTCTGTTGTAAAAGGCTCTATTGTAAATCCCACCTTCCCAGTATATTGATCTAAAACTCCTTCTGTTTGCCCGCCACCTTTCTTGACAAAATTTATTATAACTATCGAAATAATTGTAATCGCTATAATAACAAGAGCTATTAAAAGCACTGTGATTATTACAGGACTTACTCCTTTCTTGCCTATTTTTTTATACTTCATTATTTTCATTTTTTTGTGGTTTAAATTATTTCAACATTAACTTCTTTAGTATAAGTTTTATCTAAACTATCGCTTGATCTTTCAACTCTTATTGTAACTAAATTCGGTCCTGATGTAAAATTTGCATTGTTAAACACAGCTGTAAATTCTCCATTTGAATTTGATTGATCAGTTGCTTGATAGCTTCCAAGAGTTGCAGTTACATCACATAAATTACAAGGAGTTCCTGCAGCATCATTTTTCTCAACAATACCATTAAATGTCAAAGTTCTTCCAACATATTGAACAGGAGGCAAACTTATATCTCCACCACTGCCACCCCCACTGCCACCACCAGAACCTCCACCTCCAGAAGTGCAGTCCGCAGGGCATGTTGCAGCAATTTCTGTTCCATCACATATACCATTACCACATCCGGCTAAACTACCAACACAACTTGAAACATTAATTAAGCAATTGGAACAAATTAAATTGCCAGAAGTATAACTTGCTGAATAATTTGTACATAAACCATTATAAACTCCAAAATTGCTTCCTTCACACTGTTCTCCAGCTTCTATAATTCCATTAGGGCATACAGGTCCTCCGCCAGTATCACTTATAAATTCATAAGCTCCTATATCCATTAAACTTCCTCTTATTTTTCTTTCAATATCATAATACAACAAAGCTCCTAAATAAGCTCCAGCGCCAATTGCAGGGCTTCCTGTTAATAGTCTTAAATTAGCATCAAAACCACTATCTTCTGAAAATATTCCATCAGGACCGTTAACATCGATAAATAACGGATTTGCAAAAAAGCTGTTAGAATCCTCTCCTGTTAAAGATTGCCATTGTGTTAAATTATAATTTGTTGCCCCAATCCTGAACTTAATCTCTGCTCCAGTTCCGCTTGTAGAATAGTACAGATTATTATCTAAAGTAATATTATTTATTAAATCAAGGTCATTAACATCAACCTTTATCATTTTAGTAGTTGTTCCACTTCCTAAAACATAGAAAATATTGTTTTTAATTAAATAATCTTGATTATTTTTATAAACAAATGGATGATTATTTGTCTTTGAATAATTTTCTATGTAAATAATTCCAGGGGATAATGATGAAGCCTGTTTTATTATAAATGTATTGCCTATAATTTTTATATTTTTATTTGGCTTTCTTTCATATCCGTGATGGCTTGTAAGATAAATGCCTGCAGCATCATCGCCATCAGGACTTGTATTGTTATTCATAAAAATATTGTTTCTCAAGGTTAAATTTTCTACATCAGAAATATGCATTAACTTTTCTCCGTTTGTTACAATATTTTCTTCGAAAATAATATTTGATAAAGATTGATTTTCATTACTATTTGGGCCTAAATGTATTGTTCCCGGATTATGGTATCTTATTCCGCCACCATTATGCCTATCCCATCCTGAATATGGATACACATAATCTAGGCTAGGTTGTATTCTACAAGTCCAGTGTTTGCATAAATTACCGTTTTCACATTCATCATTAGTTATTGAATTGCCATCATCACAATCAGAATTAGTTGAACATGCCATGGCTTGGCTGCTAGTTAACGCACATCCTATAGGATCAACCCAACCTAAAAATTTATTTTTTCCAATATAAATATTGTCGCTTGGAATCCAAGAATTTCCTGCTGCTCCACTTATTCTAAATGGTTCAACTCCAAATGTTCCTCTAGTAAAAATATTATTATATATAAATCCCTTATTTAAAAAAGGAAGATATACTTGATGATTATTTGAATTATCTATTAAGGTATTTACAAATGCCAATCTATGTGCAACTGCGAAAAATGAAGTTCCTTCAACTGTATCTCTAATTGTAGAATCAAAAATAAATAGCCCACTAAAAACATTATAAAGAGTTGCAGTTACTGCATCTTGCCCCGCCCTATTTGATGCTGTAATTGCCCTACTTGTATTTTTAAAATCATCTCTCAAAAATAAAATTTGATTTGTTTCTTGAGAAGTAAACATTATCTCTCCAGCAACAACACCATTATCTGAAGTTCCAATAAAATTTAAATCCTGAAAAGTTATCCAAGCCATCCCATTTCCAGTGCCCAATATTAAATATCCACTAAAATCATTAGCAGGTTTTATTATTGGTTTGTTGCCAGTTCCATAAGCTCCAAATAAATATCCGTATTTTGCTTTCCCATGTCCCGGATTAGAAGTATATTTATCGTTGATTATTGCTGTTCCATTCCACATAGAAGTTACATTAGCATAATAGAAAGTCTGCCCTCTTTTGAATAAAATCTGATCTCCAGGAGAATATATTGAGGTTGTTTGAGGGCAATCAGTTTCATTACCAACTGTCGGACAAGTTTTAGTTCCCATATTTCTAAAAGCTTTTGTAGCAGTTCTCCAAGGTCCACAACCTTCACTAACTGCTTGGCATTTTCCATCATACAAAGTATCATCTCCAATTGCAGAATCAACATAATAAATATTTCCTGTTCTTGCCCATACACTTATAAGTATAGAATCACTTGAAGTTGCTCCACTTGAATCAGTTATAGTAAGTGTTGCAGTGTAACTGCCAGGAATTTCATAAACATGCGCTGAATTAAACATTCCAGCGCCCTCTAAAATATTCCCATCTCCGAAGTTCCATCTATAATTAACAATATCATCTCTTGGCGACGAAGCCCATCCCTCAAAAAAAACAGGTAGTGGAGCATAAAACCCAGTTAAATTTGCCCCACCAAAACTACTATTTTTTTTCCAAGTATACCACGGATCTTCATTTACCTGAACATCAGCAGTCAGCGCAGAAATCATGGAAGAAAATATAATTACACTTATAATTAAACTAATTCCTAATAAAACAAAATTCTTCCCCTTTTTCATTTTTTGTAACTTTTTTAAAAGTTATTTATATGATTTTGGAAACCTTTAAAACCTTAAGGTTTTTTGCTTGTCTTTTCAAAGGTTTATTCTTAAAAGGTTCATTCCCATATCACACTCTTTTTAATTTATTATTAACAATAGTTTAGATGGTTTAAATATCTTACTTTATAGCTCTTGTATTCTTAGAGGAGATGGCATAGGAAGAACCTTTAAGATTATACATATAATCTTGATGTTAAGTTAAACTTAACATATAGGTTCTTTTTATAACTTACTTTATTTCTTTCTTATCTTTCATATCTGACATAAATGTAGAAGCTAAATCAATAATATACTTGCCCTCTTCTAATTTATACACTAAAGGCCTTTTTGTATCAAAAAGCCTGACAAGATCTATTTCAAATTTTCCAGGCCCTAAAACATGCACAGCCTCTAAATCTAAGATAACCGGTATTTCCTCGTCTTCAACACCCATCATCTCTCTAACATCATGCTCAACCTTTTCTTTTTCCTCGCTTGTCAGCTCAATTACAGGCTGATCCATTGCTTTTTTCAGTTGCTCTTCGCGAATGTAAAAGAAAAAATGGCTTCCGCACTCGCAACCTTCCAGTAATTCTTTAGCAGCATTTGGATATACTTTTGAGCAATGAACGCATTGATGTGGCATAAAATAAACAGCAAGACGCTGTTTATATATTTTAGTATAATAAAATGGCTTATTTACTTCACTCATTCCTTCGCTCGGCTCTTCTCCCGCCACCTTCTCCCATTTCCTCACAACCTCGCTCATAATTATATTCAAGATACTTTCGCAAAGTTGCTCGCCACCCGCCCTTAGAAAAGTTAATGATTTTAAGATTGTCTGCTTCGCAGTTATTTAATACGATTTTGAAAAAATAAAGAAAAATAATTTAAAACAAATAATTAAGCCAAGAATTAAATCAGAAGCTACTCTGATAAATAAGGCATAAATTTTTCACATAGAAAAATTTAATATTGTGTGTTTAGCAATTAAAAGGAAAGTTTGATAAAGAAAACCATTGGTTGTCTTTATTTTGAAAATATAAAAACAATGTATTAAGCAAGTTTAATTAATAATCTTAGTAGTTATATCATATAAATAAAGCCAAATTTTTCACATAGAGAAATTTACTCTTACATTAATTCAAGAAAAAGTTATTTCTTCAGCATCAGCTCAATTTTTCTCGGATTCTTTTTTATATCCTTGACAATGCTTGCAGGACCTATAATTGTCATTGCAGCAGTGTCTCCAACGAGCATTTTTGCAATTCCGCTTGTAAATTTTCTCATTACAGGATTATTTCCATTATCAGCGCCGATAACTGCCAGTTCTATTCCTTTAAAATGCTTGACATGATCAATCATAGCCATTGTATCTTCAATCAGCCTTGTTTCCTCTTCCGGCTTTAATCTTCCCTGTAAAACAATTATTCTGTTTGTCAGAACAATAGACAATAGTTTCTTAACTCTTTCCCCGCTGTTCAAGTCTCTTATTTCCGAATACGGAATAAATTCAATTGTCAGTCCTTTTATTTTTTTTGCCATTTTTATATGATCTTGGAAACCTTTTTTAAAGGTTTATTTTTATTATTTCACTAATTTAAACAGCGCCTTGTAAAACTCCTCCATGTTTTCCCCTGTTCTTGCGCTTATTCCCACAACTTTATATTCTGGAAAAGCAGATTCAACTTTTTTAACATCTGCTTTTTTTAAATCAATCTTATTTGCAACTATCAGGACAGGTATTTTTCTTGCAGCTAAATTTCCTATTATTGTAATATTAACCTGAGAATACGGATTTTTAGACGAGTCTAGCACAACAACTACAGCTTCCATGTCTTCAATCCATTTTATTGCATCAATAACTCCCTGAGTTGCTTCTTTAGCTCTTTTTTGGGCCTCTTTTCTCTTAATTCCAAACTTGATAAAATCTTCATAATCAATTTTTGTTGCTATTCCAGGAGTGTCAACTAGTTTAAAATTCATTTTTTTTCCATTATACTCAATATTAACTTTTTCCTTGAACTGAACATTTCTTGTTTCATGGGGAATATGGCTTACCTTGCCAAGTTCTTCTCCAAGCCAGTCTTTGCACAGCTTATTTGCAAGGCTTGTTTTGCCAGCATTAGGCGGGCCGTAAAAACCAAGGCTTATTTCTTTTTTTCCTCTGAACAATTTAGAAAAAAAATTCCTGCCAAAATTCTTGAAAAATTTCACCTTCATTTTTTATTAAATATTTAATTTATTTTTCTATTTAAAGCTTTCTTAACCCATTGTGTTACTTTAATGCAATTCTAAATTATTCTTCTCGGCCCTCTTTTCATTATCTCCTGCCGTATTTTCTTCTGTTCTCTTCCCCTGAATATTGGAAGTTCCCACATTCCAACTCTTTTTCCTTCAAATTTCTTTATAGCATAACCTATTTGCTCTGATTTCCATTGGCTTTTCAGCCTTTTTCTTATTTCCTCATCACTCAAATTTCGCCTTTTTGCATTGCTTATGAAATAAATTAAATTATAAAGCTGATTTTTGTCTTTGAACAAAGAATTTTCATAATTTTTCTTATACCATTCCTGAAGAAAAATGTAAATTGCCAGAGCAATTATTAAAGTTATTAACATACCAATTAAAAATCTAACTAAGAAACTTTTAGGTTTTAGCCTGCTGATTATACTTTCTCCCATACTAAGATCACTTGATTTTGGGAGAATAAACATTGGGAGTTCAAAAACATTAACACTATCTTTTATTGCAAATTTTATTGTTTTCCCGCTTGTTCCTGAAAAATCAACCTTCACTCCAGTTGCTTCATCACTATCTAAAATTTCATAATCTCCATCAAACAAAATTTTCTCACTGTTTGCATTGATCATAATATACACTTCACCTAGCTCGGCTTTTGGTTTTATTTCCAAAACAAATTCACTTATCGCGTTTTCAGTTCGGTCATTATAATAAACGCTTATAATCTTGTGCTTTACTTCAGCGTCAATATTATCCAAAAACCATGCCAATATTGCATTTTTATACTCGTCTTGCATATCAAGATCATAACTCTCATCAAAAACATCATTTGCCTTGCTTAAATCAAGTTCATTTACATCATTAATTATTTTTATTTGAGAAGTTGAACTTGATTGAACCGCTTGAGGAATGTCTAAAGCGTTTAGTTCAGTCATAATTGAAACATAATCCGAATCCTTGGTTGTTGCACTTGATAATAATTGCTTATAAGAACTGTCAATTGAGTTTAGTGTCGAGGTTATTTCATCTGCATCTAGATTATGCTCCTCCTTTAGTATAGTTTTATAGCTTGCAGGCAGAGCATTTATTTGAGTTTTGGCCTTTGAAAACTTGTCCTGATATTCTTTTAAAGTTGAATTTATCGCTTGTTTTGGGGATTCTGCAGATATATTAAACACAGAGCTTCCTAACTCATTAGTTCCGTTTAATAATTTGATTCTAAGCGTATAATTTCTTAATTCATTATAAGTATGCTTTATTTTGTTTGTAGAAGTTGTTTCTATAGAACTTTCATCTCCGAAATCCCAGACAAAATTCTTTCCTGAAGTGTTTATTGAAGAATCAACAAATGCAACAAATAATGTAGAAGTAGCTGTTGCGACATTTTTTGGATAAACCTGTTTTATTGCTTGATTTCTTGGTTTAACAATGGTTATATTCTTATTTAATATTTCATTGTCATTTAAATAAAGCCTTAATGTTTTATTTCCCTCTCCATTAACTGAAAAATTCATTAAGCCAAAATCTAATTTAAGGAATTTTGTGTTTATCTTTGGAAGTGTTTTTCCGAGAAAATATAAAGTGCCTGTTTCTGTTCCAGCGCTTCCTTCAGAAGTGTATTCTGCTTTCAAATTATTAAGTGTAATATCTTGGCCAGCCCCATAGAGCTTTATAGGCATTAAGCAGCCATTATCACAATTTCTTGAATATCTGCTTGTTAGGTAATTGTTAATATCTGTAATAATTCCATTAGCATTTTGTTCTTCATATAATGTTTCATTTATTTTAAAGCTGCCAACAGCATCAAATTTTTTTGCAGAAACAACAATATTATAATCTTTTGAAAATCCGCTTGTCTGGCTCGGCTCTCCAAGAAACCCGCAGAAACTCCCGCTTGATTTTCCCTGCAGTTTATATCCAGATATTTCAACATTATCAATTGTATAAGCTTCCACACACAAATAATGCTCGCTTGTTTCTTTTGCAGCATAATTAACAATACAGCTTACTCTGCTTTCTGTTTCAAGTGGTGAGGTTAGGTTGCACTCTCCTGCAAAATTCTTGTTCTTGTCATAGATTGAAGCTTTTAATAATCCATTACTAAATGCGGGCATTGCTCCAGCATCTTTTTTCATCATAGCTTTTATTTCAAATGCCGGCGCTTGAGGCAGGATTATTTTCTCGCAATAGGGCTGAGAAGATACCATAAACCAATCACTGAATCCACTTCCTGAACTATAACATGAAGATTTTACCTCGCTTACACAATCTTCAAGTATTGCTTTTTTATTTCCCCAGTTAGATTCATTATTATCAAGAAAATCAATTCCAAGCTGGGCATTGCACGATGCCTGAGCATTGCTTGCAATATCTAAAGAAAATTTAGTAACTTCAACATTTCTGCCATCAACCCTTATTCCGATTAATTTTTCATTTCCAGAATTAGCATTTAAAGAAAATGATTTTGATGCCTCCCCATTGGAACTTAAAATGTAATCATTTCCACAATTTGATGGAATACAAGAATAATTTTTAGGATAATATTTATTTAAAAAATCTATAAATCCAATTTTATTTCCAAAACTGTCAGAAAATTCAGAATTATAGCTTTCATTTGCAATGCTTATGTTTATCCATCCAGAAATCTTTTCATTCAAAGAATAAACTGCATTTATCTGCTCGCTTTTATTTCCTAATGTGAAGGAAGCGCTTGCAAAAGAGGATAAAAATAATATAAATATAATTAGTATTAATGTATAAACTATTCCTAAAAAAACATTATTTTTCACTTTGCCTCTTTTTAACATTCTCTAATTTTATAGTATTTTAAGATTTTTAAAATGTTTGTTATTCGAAAAGTCATAATATCTCCTTAATCAGCCTTTTTGCTGTTTGAACATCTTTTTGATTGTAGACATGTGGCCCGAATATTCCCTTAAAACTGTCATCAAATTGTGGCTTCTCCAGAAAAGAAAGTTGTTTCTTCATGGACTGTTTCAATTTTTTAATATCTCCTTTTAGCAAATGTTTCTCAAGGGCTTCTTTATTGCATGGCATTAAGGCAACAATATCTCTAACATCTGATAATCTTCCACTATGTAATTTCATTGCAATAAGAAGTTCTTTTTCAGGGGTTAAAAATTCCAAGTTATTCAGCCTTCTTTTCACAGAATGTTTCTTTATATAATCAAAACCCCATGTTGCATCTGTTGTTCTTGATACTAATCCATTAATCAGCAGATCTATATCTACAGGCAAGTCTCCCACATTCTTAATAAAACGCTTAAAATTCTCTCCGTATAGCATAGCTATTTCTTTCTCATAGTGCAGCGAATATCTCTCTTTTTCTAATATTCTTTCAAATTTCTCGAGATCATCCTCTTTAATAACAATATCTAAATCAATAGAAAATCTTTTTTTATATGTTGAAATTGCATACCCCCCAACAACAACAAAATCCAATTTCTTGTCTAGCAATAATGCCAATATCCTTATAACTTCCTGTTCTCTTTCAAGCAAGCCAATTCTTGAATTTATCTTAGGCATTTGTTGAAACCTCCGCATATTTTATATTCAATTTTAAATTATATAATTCATCCAACTGCTCTAAAATATTATCCAAGCGCAATTCTTTGCCCCATTCTACCAATTCTCTTAAAGGCATAACAGGCAAACCATTTTTTCTTTCTATTTCAAATGCTTGTTTTTTAATGATGATAACAAAAGGCCTTTTATTATTTATTATATCTTCGCTATATGCAATTCCACGCTTTTCTAAAATTTTTTTTAAATCATCTGAATCTTTATCCTCAACCTCTAAAAAATAAATTCTGTCATAAAAATCCCCAGTTATAAAACTTCCACGAGTCCAAATAACTGCGGCTGTCCCTCTTACAAATCTTATTTTTAATTTTAAACTCTTAATAAATTCCCAGAAAGCATTATCTTTTTCAATAACTGAAATAGCATAGTCTAATTCTCTGAACTTGTTATAAATTAAATTTTTATTAATTTTAATAACATTTTTATTCCCTTTCCTAATTAAATTAATAACTCCATATTTTTCTAATTCGCAAACCCATTTATAGACTGCAGAGTAGGCAAACCCTGTTTTAGAAGCCAAGCTATAAATGCTCTCTCCATCTTTGGCATTTTTTACTATTTCAACTGTTATCTCATTTACTATTTTCATTATCTTTTTAAAGATAATGGATTTAAATACTTTTCTATTGTAAATATCAGCAGCTTTCAAATTAACATCAGTCGCTTTCTCTAATAAATCAGGTTGAAAAATGCGATAAAATCCACATTATAACGCCTTTTTAGTAAATTATCATTGATAAAAATCATAATATTATCTTGAAATATAGCAAAATCTTTTTACCGCTGCATAATCTTAACATTTTCTTTCTGATAAATAAATTGCTTATTTTACCGAATATAATGATAGTTTTTTACTGCTTTTCTCGATTTTTGCAGCCACTAATGATTAAGAATAACTAATTAGGGTTTAGTATAATTAAGCATGATCATGTTGATAGATTGATAAACCTCAGCAACTTCTATGAAAATTCTGCATTTGAATTATTTTATTAACATTTATATTACATCACTTCTTTTCTTTATTTACCTCCATTTTATGTTTTAGTATTTTCGATATTTTTATCAGAAAAATTGTCTTGGACATTGGACAGATAATTTTTTATATGATATTAAAGCCAAAGGTTTTAATCTATTTTTCTAGAATTCTCATATCATCTTTCACATATAAACCATGTAAGGATATGGTATGATTTCAGAACTATTCTTCAACAAACTTTATTCTCTTTCTAAACACAAAATAAATCACAGAAATAACACCAAGGCTTATCATTAAACTAAATAAAGTGAAAAATGGAAGTTTTGTTATCACAGGACATGGCAATGGCTTGCTTCCTGATGCGCAGCCTTTCTCAGGATTTCCCTCGCTGATAGGACTTGAAGCTGATGTTTCTTGGAATGTTGAATTCCATATAATTTCATTATCAGCCCCGCCCTGTTCACAACTTCCCGGAGAATTTTTTATTCCTACATCTGTTAGGCATAAATTTATTTCTGTAATCCCTCCAGGTATGCATCCTTGAATAGTTTCAGCTTTTTCTGTTCTTTCTAAACATCTGCTGTTGTTAGTATCCCACCAACAGCTGCATTTTGTATAAGTCCCGCAGCTATCAGGTCCGACTTCAAAAGTCAGGCTTTTGTCAGAACAAAAACCATATCTGACTAATTCAGGTATAAATGAATGTTCTTCTATACTTGTAAAAATTAAATTTTTTTCATCTTTGGGCAGATTAACCCAGTTATTGCACTCATCTTCGCTTGTAAACTGGCTGCACGAAGCTTGCAACGGTAAATTTGAAATCCCGGTGCAGTCTATTTTAGGGTCATAACAATCACTTTGGCACGAGCAGAATGTTTCATCAGTTTCGCATCTTCCATTAAAATTACATATCCCCCCGCTAGCTAGACATTTTCCTGTAACTGAATCATATAGTGTTCCAGGATTTGGACATTCACAATATCCTGTCCCATTATTCACAAATGTGGTATTGCACCAGACCGCGCTATTTCCATTTACTGAACATACAAAATCATACGGAGGATTAGCAAATCTGAATCCATCTGGCTGGCATCCAATTCCATTAAAAAAACACTGGTTTGATGGACAACACCACGCAATATTCGGTATTTTATTTGGATTTACTCCAGTATTCCACGGTACTCCTTTTGTACTGGGCGGATTTGATGTATTAACATTTCCTGCAACAGGATAGGTTAGTTGAGGATTATCTCCAGCGCACAAATTTGAAGGGCAATATTCCCTGCTTGCAGGATTATCTGCATCAGCCATATCTATTAAATTTCCTGTATCACCATCATCATTTACAAAATTTCTACATACATCTACAGGAAAAGGGCATAAAACATAGCCTGATCCGAATTGCGGCCACACTCCGTCACATTGTCGTATGCTTGTAAATTGGTTTCCTGTTCCAAATGTATTTGATCCGCTAATACAATAAAAATCTTTATTTGTATTTTTACATGCAATATTATCTTCTAAGGTATTTTTTTGCCCGCTTTGCAGAGTTACTCCATTGCCATTGTTGCTTATATTATTTTTTGTAAAGTTTTGATTATTGCCATATATTGTTAATCCACTATTTGTATTATAACTTATGTTGTTATAACTTACACTATTGTTATCGCTTCCAATTGCGCTAATTTCTTTTCCTAAATTTAAACCATTAGAGTTAAGGTGGATATTATTAAATAAAACAGAGCTGTTAGATAAATCTGAAAGATAAATTCCCCAGTTGCTGTTCATGCTGGCATTATTTTCTTTGACGGTTATATTTGCTCCATTTAAAAGGCTTATGCCGTTTGTGTTTAAATTTAAGGAATTATTTGTTATTATAACATTGGTAATAAAATTAAGATTTAATCCATGAGTATTTGATTTTAATATATTATTTATTATAGAAGAATTGCTGATATAGAAAAAATTTATTCCATTGCTAAATCCATTTATAATTGTTCGATTAATTGTTATATTTTTTTTGCTTAAAACTTCAATTCCTACAAGGCTTCCACTTACTCCTTGAACTTTCTTTCCATTCCCATTTAGAATAACATTATCTGATAGAATCCTAATGCATGATTCACCGCTTTTTCCTGTTATATCATTTATTAAATTATAAATTCCAGGAACTTTAATATCTCCGCAGCTTGATATTTGGTAACACGGAGTGTAGTCTGCAGGAGTTGTTGGCCATGTGCCTACGCATTGCGGCCTGTAAACATTTAGAAATTCATTTCCAGCGCCACTAGTTCCTGAAGCGCCTCCATTGCAATTAATGTCATAAGTGTTGCCACATGCAGCGGTATCTTCTATCTTTATATTATTTGTATTAAATAATGATATTCCAGATCCGCTTGAAATGATTGTGTTCTTTTCTATAGATGCTGATTCGGATGATCCAGATACTCTTTTAAATTCTATGCCGCTTCCAGCGCAATTTTGTATATTTAAATTTTTTACAATTATATTGCTAAAAGGCCTATCTACAAAAACGGCATTTGCTCCAGCCCTAGAATCACAGGTTATTTTATATCCTCTTCCATCTAAAGTAACACCATTAACACCTATTACAATACAACTTGTTTCAAAAGAAGGATCAGGATCAAATGGGTTTTGAGGAGTTCCAATATCCTGGGTTAAAAAGTAGGTTCCAGGATTGGTGAGAATCATGCATCCAGTTACAGGTGTTCCAGAAGGAGGAGATATGGGGCACAAAGTATAATCAGTCCCTTGCTGAGGCCAGCCTGAACGGCAGTTTGTAACCCTTCTAAGTTTATTTTCATTGCCATAATTTCCTTCTCCATCAAAGCACCAAAAGTCACGATAAGAATTTTCACATGCTTCATTATTAGTTATATTATTTTCATTCCCATCAATAATTATGCCATCATAAGAATTTGAAACTTTATTTCCTACTAAACTATTTTTATTTCCCACAACAAAAATTCCTTTATAATTATTAGAATAAACCTCATTATTTTCTATCAGAGAATATTCAGTTAAATATCCGCCAGGCTCATTTCCAAACATATAAATGCCGATGTTAAATTTGCTTATTTTAAGCCTTTTTATTTCCAGATTTTTTTTGCCATAAGCATATATTCCATTAACATTCGGATCGTTATTCCCGATTATTGAGGAACTCCAGCCATCAAAAGTAACAAAATTCGAATTAATGTTTATGCAAGCTCCGCTTGTTTTACCGCTTAAAATATTTTGTTTTAAAACATAAGTTCCAGGGCTTATAATGTCTGTGCATGAGGATATTTGAATATTGTCGCATGAAGTTGGATCTGCAGACGGTTCTTTTCCTCCGCAACTTTCATAAGAAATTTTTGTAAATTTATTACTGGATAGATCGGGAGATGTAGAATAATAGCAAAAAATATCATCATTAATATTCCCACATGCCATATTGTTATTTATGGTTGTAGCAACACTATTATATATGCCAATTCCAATTTCATTATTAGAAAAAACATTATCTTCTATAACAGAATTTCCAACTTCGTCAAAACGAATACCTTCTCCCTTTTGATTATTAATGATTTTAAGGTTTCTAATATGTATATTAGTTACATCTGCGGCATATACTCCTCTTGCAGATTGTACAGAAGAGTCGCCTTTAATCATATATCCATTACCATCTAAAATTACATCATTAGCTCTTATATTAATGCAACTAAATGTTCCAGGCGCAAAACTCTCTGCAGTTAAATCAATATTCCTTGTTAACACATAAGTATCGGGTATATCTATATTCTGGCATCCAGTAATGTATCGCAAAGCGCTTACATCAACACTTAAAAATATTAAAACTAGAGCGAATAATGCAACAAAAAATATTCTTAACTTCCACCTCATTTTATTAATAAATAAGATAGAAAAATGAAATTTATAAAACTATCTTATAAATGGTTTATAAAGTAAATCTAAATTGCTGTATTAGAAAGGTTTATAAATATGTCTTTACATGTCTTTACATAAATATAAATTATAAAAAAGCTTACTGGAAAAAAGAAATAGAGGAGAAATTCAAGAAAATAAAGGAAGAAGATGAAGAATATCTAGACGAAGAGGAAAATAAATAACAAGTGAAATAAATAACAAATAAAAATAAAATGGAGCTGTTAAAAAAAACAATAAAATCAGGAAATGCATCTGCAGTTGTTCTGCCAAAAGCATGGCTGAATAAGCAGGTAAGAATAGAGCTTGTAGATAAATCTCCAGAGATGATATTATATGAAGTCTTAGATGCTGTTAAATCCATTATAGATTTGCAGGATATAATTGGCATTTATCTCGTTGGAAGTTATGCAAGAAATGATCAGGAAGGAATAAGCGATATAGATATTTTGATTATTTCTGAAAAAACAAGTAAAGAACTTATCAAAATAAGCAATTATGAGATAATGATAGTGTCATTGGATTTGCTAAACTATAAATTGAACGAGAATTTATTGCCAATTGGGACTATGTTAAAAGAAGCGAGGCCTTTGTTAAATAATAAATTCCTAAAAGAGATAAAGATAGAAGTAACCAAAAAGAATACTAAATGGTTTTTAGATACAACAGAAAATAGCTTAAAGGTAATAAAAAATTCAATAGATAAAATTGAGAAAAAAAAGCCCGATGGAAAATTAAGCGACTCTATAGCTTATTCACTGATTTTAAGATTAAGAACTCTTTATATGATTGATTGCTTGATAAAAAATAAAGATTACAGGAAAAATGCTTTTATTAAGTTAATAGAGGAAATTTCATGCTCTTTAACCGCTTATAACAGATATGTTTATGCAAAAGATCACAAAGAAAACAAAAGGTTGCTTCCATTAGAAGAAGGAAAAATGCTTTATGAGTATCTTAAATCTTATTTGCAAAAAATAAGGGTTTCTGTAAAATAAGGAGAATATAAATGTTATAGAAATGAAAATTGCTTATATGCTAAAACTTAGCGAATGAGTATAAAAAATTAGGAAAAATTATTATAATATTTCAAAACTTTTCTGAAAATAATACAATAATAAATTTCTCGTTTATGAGAAATTTAACTTGGTTTATAGTAAGTTAAATTAGTTATGATAATTTTAAGGTTATTAGATTAAGATTTTTAATAATTAATATCTTTTATTTTTATCCCTTAATAACAGCCATAGGCTTCATTCTGGCAACTATATTCCCAATGCCTAGCTCATCACTCACTTTAACAACATCGTCGACATTTTTGTAAACCTGCGAAGCTTCTTCAACCAAAGATTTCCAGCTTCCGGCTGTTACAGCGATATTCTTTTTTTCCATTTCATCCTTAATTTCCTCGCTTCTGAATCTTTTCATTGCCTCATTCCTTGACATCATTCTTCCTGCTCCGTGAGCAGTGCTTGCAAAGCTTAACTCTTCTGCTTTTTTAGTTCCGACTAAAACATAACTTGCTGTTCCCATGCTTCCAGGAATTAAAATTGGCTGTCCTGTAACTTGGTATTTTTTTGGCAATTCTTTTTTTCCGGGTCCGTAACTTCTGGTAGCACCTTTTCTATGCACACATACTTTTACTTTCTTGCCATCTATTTCATGCTCTTCAAACTTGGCAATGTTATGGCACACGTCATAAACAACTTCTGCCTTGAAATCTGGAAGAAATTTCTTCATTGCCTCTCTTGTTAAATGAGTTAAAACTTGTTTATTGCAGAATGCGAAATTAGCAGCAGCGCACATTGCCTTATAATAATCTTTTCCAAGCTTTGAATTTATTGGCGCGCAGATTAACTGCCTGTCTGGAAGATTTTCAAACCCGTATTCATCTTCCATTAGCTTCATGTAATCAGAAGCAATTTGGTGTCCAAATCCTCTTGAGCCACAATGAATCATTATAACAATTTCATCTTTTTCCAAACCAAAAACACTAGCAGTTTCTTTATCAAATATTTTTTCAACATACTGCAATTCTAAAAAATGATTTCCCGAGCCTATACTTCCAAGCTGATTAATCCCTCTAGCAATTGCAGTATCAGAGACGCAAGAAGAATCAGCTTCTTTCATGCAACCATTTTCTTCACTAAATTCATAATCTTCTTTTACTCCATAGCCTTTATCAACAGCCCATTTTGCCCCATATTGCATTATTTCTTTTAATTCTTCTTTTGTAATCTTAACTTTAGTCCCTTTTCCAACTCCTGAAGGAATTGCTTTATACATTTCCTTGGATATTTGCTTTTCCTTGCCTTCAATATCTTTTTTTGTTAAATTAGTTCTTAAAAGTCTGACGCTGCAATTTATATCAAAACCCACTCCGCCCGGACTTATAATTCCTTCATCTAAATCAAAAGCTGCAACACCTCCGATGGAAAAACCATAGCCCAAATGCGCATCAGGAAGGACGATTGAATATTTTTGTATCCCGGGAAGCATTGCTACATTTTTTCCCTGCTGCAAACACTGGTCTTTTTCCATATCTTTTAATAAATCTGAAGATGCGTAAACTCTAACAGGCACATTCATCTTGCCTTCTTTCTCTATTTCATAAATATTTTCAGATATTTTCCTTATTTTTTCTTTGCTCATTTTAATTATCTTAGGAAGTGAATACTTGTTTATTAAACTTTATGTATTATAGTTTTGAAATTAATTCAACACTAAATTTCTCGTTGTGAGAAATTTAACCTGTTTTATTAAATGGATTAATCATATTACATTTAAAAGGAGAGTTCATAAAGAGAAACTTGGTTCTTTTTATTCAATCACTTTCTCTAATAATCCATGTAAAGATATGGCATGATTTCAGAACAATTTCCTAGATAAATTTTATCTTCTTTCTCGCAATTAAATAATAAATCATTCCAATTGCTAAAATGCTTATCATAAAACCTAAAGCTCCGAAAAAAGGAAGGGTTGATTTTACAGGGCACGGGAATTCTTTGAATCCGCTTTGGCACGAATTCCTTGAATCTAATGCTCTTGTGCCATTCAGATATCTAAACAAAGCATTCCACGAGAGGAGTATACTTTTTTCAGGTTCATTACATTTATTTTCAACTTGATTTGTTGTGTATTCGCATCTAGGAACATTATTAACATTATTTGGATCAAATCCATCAACGCAAGGGTCTCCGACTAAATATGTTTCTTTGCAGACATCATTTATCCAATTACATGCACACTCGGCCAAATAAAGGCATATATTAGGATCATCATTTAAATAATCTTCATCACAGAATCTTATTAATTCCCCATCAACTTTTATATCTGCCTGTTCTTCAATAGAATTTTTTATTTCTTCAGTTAAAGGGAAAATTCCACAATCAGCCTGGCTGTAATCAGCGCATGATGTTGCTGTTGGTGGAGGTGGTTGGATAGGACCTGCTTCACAATTTCCTGTTTGCTGATTGCAAGTATATCCGCTAGGACAGCAGCTTGTTTTTGTATCTCCATTAATGTCAACCCCATTTTCATTATAACAATCATTCATTCCATCAGTTGGAACTCCTCCCACTACCCATGATGAACCCGAACTGGAAATACTGCATATAACATTTCCTCCTGTAAAAAAATTAGTTCCAGTATCATCACTCCAAATTGGAACTGCAGTTGCAAATCCAATACTTACAATACTAATTAACACAAGTACTAATCCTACCAATATTATTTTTTCTTTTTTCATCATCTCTTTTTTATTTTTCTTTATTTCCATTTTTAAGGGAGAGTTCATAAAGAGAACCGTAGGCTCTTTTTATTGTTCAAAGCCAACTCTCAATGAAGCAAAATGCTGACCTTCTCTTGAAAATATCTTGTCAAATTCTACAACTTGAGTATAATTCTGATTCCATGTGCCTATTAAAATTTCCTGATTCTGGGTTCCGGCGTCAAATGTCCATTCAAACCAAAGCCTATAATTCTGTGGAGGTCTTGGCAAGTTATAACAATTCAACTCTCCAACTGTATAGCATGTTTTTCCATTTTCACACTGATTCAAGTCGCATTTAGCAGCATAACTTCCGCTTGCATTAAATGAAACTGCCTCTCCAGATTCAATTCTCTCCCCGGTTTTAGGGCTTGTTATAATTGCAAAAACATTAATTCCGGGTTTATATACTAAGATATCTACAAAACTATTATTGGATCTTACTCCTCCCTGCTCTCTGACAGTTGCAAATATAGTGTAATGTGCCTGTTCCCTATATCTATGGGTCGTATTACAATTGCCATTTGTCAAGCAATTTTTTATTCTAGCAAAACTTCCGTCCCCAAATGCCCAGGTTATATTCAAATCTTTTCTCATACTGTAACTTGATTGATTAAATGTAATATTTCTTGAATTGCTGAATTTTTCCCATTGTAAAGGAGAAAGAATTCTAACACCAATTCCTCTATCAGGTTCGCATGTTTTTGTTCCAGAGTTAAATGCTGTTCCACTCGGACATTGCTGGCATGTATTTGTTCTGAAACTGCAAGTTAAATTAACGTTACATGAATCCTGGAATCCATGGCAGTCATTGCATTGACAGCCTTCTCCAGCCTCACATTGAAGATTGTTATTGCATGTAAACTCTGTGCATGTCTGCCTGCAAATTCCATCAGAACATAAAGTTGTTCCAATTGCGCAGTTGCCTGTTTGTAGACATGCAGTATTGCTCCCACAATCAGCAATATCAGCGCAATCAATTAAATTATCATTGTCATCATCAATATTATTATTGCAGATTTCAACTGGAACTTGATTCGCTTGAGCAGAACTGCAGCATATCTTAACGGGATAATCACTTGAATTTGATAAATGAGCGTTTTCCGAGGAAGAAAGAGAAACAATTAATTTTTCAGTTGCATTGCAAGTTCCAGTTACATTTCTGCAGGACAGATCACCATAACAAACTTTTGTTGTTCCACCAATTATTAATCCATGAGCATTATTATAACTGCTTAAGTTAACTATCCAATTATTGGCATTGCAAGTTCTAAGGGGGGCTATATTATTAAAAATATATTCTTTTCCAAATATATTATTGTAACAAATTTTAACCGGGTAATTAGTATCGGTTCCAGCATGCGCATTTGTTTCAGAAGATAATCTTAAAATTGTCTGGTTGTCAGGACAAGCGCTTATTGCTGGAGTTGGTTGTACTTGTGAATAAAGATTTTCAATTTCCACTTTTGTCAATGCCTTATTATAAATTCTAACATCATCAATTGAGGCATTTAAAAATCCGTAGTTTGTTCCTTTTGATCCTATCCAGATGTCTTTGTTATTATTAAAATTCCCGCTTAAAATCGTATAAGAAACCTTGTTGTTAAAATTGCCATTTACATACATAACAATATCACTGCTGTTATAGATGCAAGTTATCATATTCCATTGGTTTTCTTGTATAACATCATTGGATTTTGTAGATATGCTTGCGCTTCCATTGTTTATTCCGCATATTATTTTTCCCGTTATATTTTCATAGCTCATTTCAAATGGAATCATTATTGATGTTTCAGTATCCTCCCATTTTTGTATTATGGCAGGATAAGATCTTTTTGGATCTTTTTTTGATATATTAACCCAAGCAGAAATTGTATAATTATCCCCCTTGGCAAATGCAAATTTTTCATTATCAATAACTTTTAAATAATCATTTACTCCGTCAAATTTGTAAGAGTTATTTATCTTGCCTTCAGCTTGAACAGGGCAAGAGCCGCTTCTGCAGCTGGTATCATAATTTCCAGTAACATCATCTTTTGAGTCATTAAAAGGAATATAAAGAATTAATCCGTTTTCATCAGGGTTTAATCTTACCTCCTTTTCTCCCTTTAGCCATTTAAAGAAATCATTAAGGGAAAATGCAGAAATACTGAAACTTAATATTATTAGGAATATAAAGAATATTCCAGCTAAAACCAATATCCTCTTGCTCTTCATTTTGATTTTTGGAACCTTTTTTAAGGGTTCATTTAATATTTAATAAAGAGAAATCAAATTTATAAAGTTATTGGGGAGGACCTTTGACATATAATCTATAAAGATTAAATTAATAAGATAATAAAGCAGATATAATAACACTAATAGAAAAATAAGGAAAATTATGGTATATTTTCAAAAGGTTTCTGAATCATATAATATAAAATTTTTCATCAAGAAAAATTTGGCATGATTTAATGGTTGTTTAACTTTATTGCAAACTAATTAATCTGTATGATAAATTATCTTATTAAACGTCCACCACAACCTGGCAAACCCACTTACCCTTTATTTTCTTGACAAATATGTTATTGTAAGTAATTGCTTTGACATCAAGGCCAATTGAATAATCTCCAGCATTATCTCCCCATAATTCTGCAATTAGCTTCAGGTTTTTCTCATTAATTTTAACCTTTGCGTTTGCCAAAAAGAAATTTTTAGAGTCTAGCAAAACAAGCAGCTGTTCAAGAAAATTATAAAGCAGAGATTCAAGGTCTTTTCCGCTGGCTTTTGCTGTTTTTTTTATCTTGCTTTTAATTTTTTCTTTATGCATTGCATTAAACATTGCCAGAGCTGAATTTTCAAAGCTTTCATCCAGTGTTTTTCCATATGCCTGAAATTTTATGTCTGCTGTATGCGGCAGGAATTTATATCTCATTTTATATATAAATAAAACAGACTTATATATCTTATCAATTTAATATTTTGTTGTCCCTTTAAGTAAAACAAAACATTAATAAAGCGCTTTTTCCTGCTAATAGAAAGAGAGGGTTAGGCGTTTAAGTTATATTTACTTGCTCTAATAGGGGAAAGAGGTGATGCGCTTAACCTTTTTTTGATTTTCTCGAATATATTTTTGAGTTAAAATATATATTTTAGAATCTTATTTTGAAAATATAAAAACAACTTAAATGATTACTCTAAATAACCAAAATTAATCAATTAATCTCAATCACTTATACATATCAATTAGGTAAAGGTATTGCATATTTAGCTAAACCTATATTAAAAATCTTTCAGTCATTTAAATCAGGCAAAGACATTGTTAATGAACTAAATTTCTGAAAATAGTCTATAAACAAATTTATATCTTTCTTTTTCATTGCATTTAAGAAAATTTTAAATTCTTCCTCATTAATATCTCCCAAATACCCGTCGCCGTAAATTTCCTTGATTTCTTTATAAAAAAATAATGCCATTTTCCTTGCTCCATTCCATCCAAACAGATCATAGCAGTATAAAACACTCTCCAGAACTTGTTGCTTTCTGAATTCATCCCAATTTTTTATATTTCTTGCAGAAAGCTCAGCCTCTCTTTCAAGTTTTTCAGAAAGTTTATCATCAATTGTTGAAAGCAGGTATTCCTTTGGGTTTAATGCTCCCTGTTTTATATGTTGCATTTCATGAGCTATTAATGGGATTAATGCTGCTTTTGATAAAAATCCAATTCTCGCTTTGTTTAAAAAAATCAGGAACTCATAATTCTGCTTTTTTGAGGCAACAACAAGGTTTGTCAGGCTGTAGGAGAAGTAATCAAATGGTTTTATTTTCGCATTATTTTTCTCAGAAAAATTACCTACAATGATGTTTATCTTCCATTTTTGGGGTATTTGATATTGTTTTTTAAGCAAATTAACTAGAAATAAGCAGTTTCTTTCGCAATTTTTTTTATTCTCATGCCAAAATTTGTCTCTATTTTTATAAAGCCTTCTTCTTGCAGCATAATTCTCTTTTAGAAAGTCCATTTTTGTTTTGCAACTTTTACAAAAGTTATTTATATGATTTTGGGAACCTTTAAAACCGATAGGTTTTTTGCTTGTCTTTTCAAAGGTTTATTCTTAAAAGGTTCATTATAATTAGAATATTTTTTCTTATATAAATTTACCTCTTGTAAGAATTTAAAATAAATAGAATAAAAAAGGAATAAAAAATAAAAGAAAAAGATAAAATAACTAAAATTATTTCTTAATTGCTATCCAAATTGTGTATAAAGCTGCTAAACCTATTAGCCAGTATATGATATTAGTTATAAGAGATCCTGCTCCAAGCAACCTTTCAATTACATTATAACCAAATCCTGCTATTCCAAGGTTCAGTCCGCCAATTATTACCAAGATTAAAACAATCCAATCTAAGGCGTTTTTTGCCATTTCACCCTCCTTTTATTTATATTTAATGCAATCATCCTATGTTTATAAAGCTTCTTCTTTTTAATTTTTCTCCCACATAAATAATCTTATTTTCTTCGGATCATATTCTTCACGTGTTGAACTCACAGAAGATCTCTCAGAATAAATTTCATTTTCAGTATAAAAATTGCTGCGCTGATCCAATCCGCATATCTCGTTTAGCTCGCATATTTTAAAAATAAAAGTATATCCTTGTGGAACTAGTTTTGCAATTGTAGAATTTATTAATGTCCTGTTTCCTTCAGCAGTTTCGCTAGTGCCAAAGCCGTCCAAAACTGCCTGCCTTAGCTGATCATCATTAGTAATGGACTCAAGAATTATTCTCTCCAGATTCAAAATATCCTCTCTCTGATTTTTTTCCGGAATTTCTCTTACATAAATAAAAGTCATTGCTCCTGCAATAATTAGTATTGCTATAAAAGCTTCCAGTATCCTAAGAAAACCTCTTTTCCCCCTCATTATACTTTAAACAAAATATAATTAATAAATGTATTGCTATTAAAAGGAGATGTCATAAGAAGAACCTTGGTTCTTTTTATTCTTTAAAGATTTTTGGTTAATCATTAATCCAAGATAATTAAATCTATTAGCCTCAATCACTTTCTTATGCCAAATTATATAAAAATATAGTGTGATATCAGAAATAGTTTTGAAAATATCATAATACCTTTACCTGACTTTTAAGCTGGATTAATTATGTTGAAATTAAAAGTTTCAGTAGTTTACTCTAAATAAGCTATGTAGAGATAAGGCATAATATCAAATAATATTATCTTTCTACCACACAATAATATTTATCGTGCTTTTTGTAATATTAGCATTTTCATCAAATACGTCTATCAGGGTTGTCTTTGCATAAACATTTAAACCACGCGGAATATTTCTTTGCCCATCAAATAATATTCCTCCTGTTTCAACCTCTTTTATAATAAATCCAAAATCATTCACTTTTTGTATAAAATTATCTTTTAACTCACTGTATTCTTCATTATAATCACTTTCAAAACGCATTAAATTTTTTTCAGACCATAAATTTCTGTTGGTAATTATTCCTAGGGCATATTCATCAACTGCGAGATCTTTGCAGTTGCCTTCAGTACTATCCCAAAGCCGTCCATTTACAATTAATTTTGGACGACCAGCTCCGCCAGCGTTTGCGTTAAATTCTATATAATGCCTACAGTTATCATTACCGGAACTTGCGCCAGAATCAGGAAATATCCCTATTGCAAAAAAATCGTTTGATAACTGGCTTCTTAAGTCATCTATTCCTTGCTGTCCTAAATCTAATGTTTTTTCTCCAGCATCAATATATCCAGGCAAATTACTTGCATAAAAACCCTCGTTATTATATCCTGTTGAAATATCATTCCATAATCTATCATTTTGATCGGGATCTGAATAACTTGAGATTTTTTTCCCGCGAAATTTTGAAAAGGCTAAAGTAATGTCTGTTTCATCTAGACACTCATCATAATAATAGTCAACGGTCAAATTAAGCAAAACACTAGTAATGGGCAAATCATCTTCTATTAATGAAGTATCGAACTCAACAAATGCCTCAAAATCCTCATAACCTGAATGCTCAGAATTTGAATAATCTTTGCCTACATCCAACCTTAAAAATCCTCTCCAATACCCCGGAGACACAAACCCCCCTTTATTTATAACAGTTCCCAAGTAAGGTTCAATTAAACTGCCTCCCGAGAGGCTGAGTTCTTTAGGATTTTCAATCTCATCAGAACAATAAAGAGTGTAAAACTGCTCATTATCAGGATTTATTTTTTCAATGTATATCTTATTCTCTCCTTGATTTATTACAGAGCCAACAATACTTCCAGTTTTATTTTTCACAATAAGATTTCTTCCATTCCCGCATTCCATGTCCGTAATGTTTGCTATGCTAAAGCAGGAATCAGAAGCAGTTAATTTTCCGTCTTTAACACCAATTGAAACAGTTGACAAGCTTTTAGTCAGATTATCTTCTAAATTCATAAACACTAAATCAGAAATGCCGGGGTTGGTTGTTTTTTTCAATGGATTAAATATTGCAAATAAAAAAATAAGGAAACCTATAAATATGACAAACGATATCATCATTTCAACATGGCTTGTTCCTTTCTTTGATTTTATTTTTTGTAGTTTCATTTTCCCAAAATAACACTTGCCCCAATTGATATTAATATTGCCATTCCAACCAGGATAAATGAGTGTTTTATGCCAGCTTTAATATTTCCTTCAGATAATTTTCCGATAATAAGACCTGCAAAAAGTCCTTGAGCAACAAGCAATGAAAGGAAAGCTGCGGAAAATTTTGTAGGATCAATTGCTTCTCCTTTACCTCCCTGACCAAAGCCAACTCCCGGGCTTCCCGGAAGATCCGATCCCTGAGACCCCAGGTTTGCAATTTCTGCAGCCATTGGAATTATCTGCAGCTGCATTACGATGATTATTATTATGAAAACAAAAAATATTATATATCCTTCAACAACAATTGCAGATATTGCCGCTCTTCTTTCAGCCCTTAATTTTTCTATTTCAGAAACAGAGGCTGCAACAGATTCAAGTATAGTGCTTATATTGCCTCCTGTTTTTTCAGCTTCCCTTATAAGTGTTATTGCCCTCATGATTGTCCTGCTTTTTGTATCATATGCAAATACTTCCAAGGCATCTTTTACAGGTATTCCCAGTTCTATTTGATTTGCTAATTTCTGTATATGGGGACTTAAGCTTCCAAAACTTTTATTTTTCATATTTATAATTCCTTTGCTTATAGGTGTTCCAGATTCAACAGTTTCAACCAGGCTTCTTGAAAATTCCAGAAACATTTCATCTTTTTCTCTTTCAACACGCGTTTGAGTGATGGAGTTAACAACAAAAGGAAAGAGTATAACCAAAATTCCGGTTCCCAGCAAAAAATAAAAGAGATTTGTATTCTGTTTCATCCCTATGCTTTCAAAATAAGGAAGGTAGAATAATAAGGACGAGAGTATGATTAACACTCCTGCAACAACGCCTGCAATAACTCCTCTTTTCATTTCCATTTTAAGTATATATGTTTTTTATATTTTATATGATTTTGGGATCCTTTAGAACCATAGGTTCTGGACCGTAGGTCCTTTTTTTAAAGGTTCATTTTATATTTATTAAATTTTATTTTTATTAAGATGTAAAAATACAAGGAATATTATATTTATCAGTGCAACTATAGATACGATTATGATAGTAATCATAATCATTGGCAATCCAAGCCCTATATTGCTTATGCTAAGCATTATCAGCAGAAGCATCATCAGCATCGGAGCTGCAATTACAACGCTTATATAAATATTCATGAATGTTTCAGCAGCTTTTGTTGCCTTCTCTCTTTTTAATTTGTATTCAAAAAGAAGTGTTTCAGCTCTTTTATTAAGGTATTTTGATAAATCTCCTCCAGAGCGGATTGTTGTTGACATTCCATTAAGCATTTCAGCCCAGCTTTTGCTTGGGCTTGCCATTGCAACATTTCTCAAGGCATTAATTAAATCATAGCCATAAAGATTTATCTGGTTCATCAGTTTTTTTGCTTCTCTTTTTACATAAGGGTATTCTTTGCTTAGCGCAATTATTCTGAAAATATTGCTCGGTTCAATATCGGAACCGGCAATTGCAGCCATTTGCACTGTGACAAATGGCAGTTCATAATCAATATTTTTTTCAATAGTGGATTTTTCAGTGGAAGGATAAAAATAAAGTATTAAAAAAGTAATAACTGGAAGAAGAGGGATTATCCATATTGTTTGTATTAATTTTATAAACGGGTTTGGATTCGGATAAATATACGGAGAGGTTAGGGATATTCCAAAGAAAGTAAGGAAAACAGTTAAAAGTAATCCTGCCAGCAAAGCAAGAAAAGCTGTAAAAAACATTACTGAAATATAGCTGTTTATTATAATTGTAAAATTGCCCTTTTTCAAGGAATTTTTTAAATTTCCGAAATATCCTTTGTCAATGAAATTATTCGAAAGTTTTAAAAATATCTTGTTTGAAATCACAACATATGGGTTTGGCTTTTTGAATTCATCTCCAAATTCGCTGATTATCTTTCTTTTTTTCTTTATATTTTTAAGGTAAGATTCTGATATGTGCAATTCCTTTAAGTAATCCTGCCTTTCAGATTTTTTTATAGCAACTATATTATTGCTTGCAGAGTAATTTACTATAGGTATAATATCAGAAGGTTTATAGCTTACGCTTACCAGATCGCCCAACTTTTCTGAATTAGTATTCTCCGCAGGCTTATTTTCAGAAGGCAACCTTTTAATTAAGGATACTCCCCCGATAAGCACTGGAAGGGAATTGTTAAGTATTTTTATCTGGTTAATAGTTGAGGCCATGGCATTGTTAAAATTACTTCTTTCTTTTGCCCCGAATTTATAAGAATTATAGAAAAGCCATTCCAATCTAGCCAAAAGAGATTTTTCTTGCGTAATGTTTAACTTTATTTGTTCAATACTCATTTTATTTATTTAAGCATACTATCAATTTTAGATTGAATTTCAAGAATTAACTTTTTTAGTTTTTCAAGCTCTTCAAGGTTTTTATTAACATAAGCCTTTTCTAGGTTATTGCCAGCTTCTTCTAGAGTTTCAATATACTGCCTTAAAACTTGTAAGTCATGCTGATCCATTCTTTCCTCTTTTACTTATTGCTATATGTAAATATACAATTTATGAAATTATCACGATTTTCGTATTTTTATAACTTGCCTCTTGTTTAATATTTCCTTTTTTTATAAAAACAAAAGCTATTTAAATAATCCCTGCCTAGAATAGCTGTTATAAAGATGGTGTTTAAATCAAAGAATATTTTATTAAATAATAATGATAAGAGAGGTTTATCCCCGATTATTGCAACAGTTCTGTTAGTAGCATTTGTCATCGTTGTTATTGTTATAATATTTATTTGGGCGAGAAGTGTTGTTAAAGAGCCAATAGAAAAATTTGGAGAGCCAATAGACAGAGCTTGCGACAGGGTTGACTGGACAGCTACTTTAGACACTGCTACCGATATGCTAAAAGTAACTAATAACGGAGAAGTTGCAATCTATAATATTAAAATAAATTTCGATGATAACGGGGATAAAGTATCTGAAGATCTTTCTTCAACAGACTTTCCTTTGACCCAGGGCCAGTCAACAGGAGAAATTGATGTAAGTTCATATGCTGGTAGTGGAGAAATTATAAGTGTTGCTCCTATTCTTAGAGGCACACAAGATAGTGCGGAAAAGGATTTTACTTGCGATAAAAACGAGATTGAGTTCAATCAATAAAGGATAATATGTCTATTAATCATGGAAAAAAAGGTGTTAGTGAGGTTATAACAACAGTATTATTGATACTTATTACAATTGTAGCAGTAGGCTTAATTGCTTATACTCTAATTCCATTTGTCAAGAACAGCTTAAGAAATAGTTCGGGTTGCCTTGGAATGGAGGAAAAAGCCACAATTGTTTCTGAAGAATCTTGTTATAATCTGTCTTCTGCGCTAAGTACAAATGTGAGGATTCGTTTTGGAGATATTAATGCAACTAAAATTTTTATTGTTTTAGAAACAAATGCTAACGGAGACACCAGCTCTTATAATTTAGAGGAAGGAAAAAAGTACACAAATATAAATAGTAATGCTGAAATTAAAATGCCGAGTCCAAACGGCGGAGAAAGAACTTATATTTTTGATGGTCTTGCATCAAAAAAAGCAGTTTTTGGAGTTTATAATGGAAAATCAAGATGCGAGCTTGACGAGCAGGAATTAGTAAAATGCTGAACAAAAATAATAAAGCGCAGGTCTGGGTTGAAACAGTTATTTACACTCTTATAGGTCTTGTTTTAATAGGAGTTGTTCTTGCAGTTGCAACTCCGGCAATTCAGAAGCAAAAAGACAAGTCAACAATAGAAAGGACAATTGACACAATGAACGAGCTTGACAGAAATATTCTTGGAGTTAAGGGAGCGGGCGTTGCCAATACCCGAGAAATGAGTTTTTCAATAGGAAAAGGGAATTTAATTGTAAACAGTTCCAATGATAAGATAATTTTCCAGATTGATGAAAGTTCATACCAATACAGCGAGGCTGGAAAATCTGTTGAGATTCCCGGAACAAATCAGGAAGTCTTAACTCAAAAAAAAGGAAAAAAATACCTGATAACCTTGTCCCTTGATTACCGTCAGAAAATAAATATCACTTTTAACAGTAAGGACGAAGCAAAAACCCTTACTCAGGCCTCAACTCCGTATGTCATACTTGTGGAAAATAATGGAATACCAAATCTAGAATCTTTGGTTAATATTGACATTTACACAACCTCTTAAATAATGGAATTTATTGTATGTGAACCTCCCTATGGCAGGACCATAGGGCATCCAAAAATTATCTAAACTTCATATTTAATTTTATTATCTATTTGAAAACATACAATATTAAATAATAAAGACAACCAATGGTTTTCTTTATGAAACTTTCCTTTTAATAGGAAAAATTTTTCAGGATTTATAGTTGTTTAAGTTAATTTTGTATTAATGATGTGTTTACTAATTCAATAGCAACAATAGTTATGCCCAAATGGCATTAATTTAACATAATTTAAACTTTCTAGGAAAGTTTAAATATCTCAATGGGCTTTTTATTTTATTAAAAGAGGATTAGAATGGCATATAAATTTGATATAGACACAACTCCCCCGGTGCCCGCTCTGCCAATTACTAAGGATAAAACTAAAATTGATGTAAGATATGCAGTTATCTCCCCTTATACAACCGTTCATATATACTGGGATTCAAAAAATTCTGAATTAAAGTATGAAGTTGAGGAGCCAGTTCTTACCCAAGATGAAAAAAAACTTCTGGATAAGCTTGAGAATGCTATGGTTGAAATGATAAATGTTAATGTAGTTGTTGAGAAAACGCAGGAGGCAGTATTGGGATATTTGGATAAAACTGCCAGGTTGCTGATTGACGAGCTTAATTTATCTCTTTCTGAATCTTCCTATAATAAAATCTTTTATTATCTTTACAGAGATTTTGTCGGGTTGAATGAAACTGATCCTTTAATTAACGATTATTTTATAGAGGATATTGAATGCAATGGATTAAACAGCCCGGTTTATATTGTCCATAGAATTTACAGAAATATAAGAACCAATATTAATTTTGATTCAATAGATAAACTGGCTAGTTTTGTTGAAAAACTTGCCCAAAGATGCGGAAGATATATTTCTTATGCTTCTCCGATTCTTGACGGCTCTCTCCCAGATGGCTCGAGAGTAAATGCAACGTACACAACAGATATAAGCAGCAAGGGACCTACATTCACGATTAGAAAATTTACAACCCTGCCATGGACTCCGGTTCAATTAGTCTCATTTAATACTCTTAGCCCGGAAATGCTTGCTTATTTTTGGCTTTTAATCCAGTATAAATCCAATATATTAATTGCCGGGGGAACTTCATCAGGAAAAACAACCTTATTGAATGCAGTTTCTTTTTTCATACCTCCAGAAGCAAGAGTTGTAAGTATAGAAGACACTAGAGAATTAAATATCCCTCGTGAAAACTGGCTTCCAAGTGTTGCAAGAAGCGCTATAGGTATTGGAACAGTTGGAGAGGTTGATCTTTTTAAATTGCTTAAAAATTCTTTCAGGCAGAATCCAGACTATGTAATTGTTGGAGAAGTTAGGGGCCAGGAAGCATTTGTCTTATTTCAAGGGATGGCTTCAGGACATTCATCACTAAGCACAATGCATGCAGATTCAGTTGACACTGTTATAAAGCGTCTTGAAACACCTCCAATAGAGCTTTCTCCTACATTAATCAATACTCTTGATGCTGTTGCAATCATGTCCCATTCGATAGTCAAAAAAGAGCATACCAGAAGATTGAGCTCTATTGTTGAAATAATTAATGTAAGCCCGGAAGGAATTGCAATAACAAACACTCCATTTATATGGAATCCTGCTGATGATAAATTTTATTTTAAGAAAGACAGCAAAGTTTTTGATAAAATCAAGAGGCGTTATGGTTTAACTGACGAACAAATTCAGGCAGAATTTACAATAAGGACTAAGCTTATCTATGAAATGTATAAGAAGAAAATATTTGATTTTAATGAAATCCAAATGATTGTTAATGAGTATTATAAAAACCCGGAGGCAATTATTCAAAAATTCAATCTTCTGCCGCCTCCAGCTCCGCAAAAAGAGCATCAAAGAACATATCCAACAGGTTTGCGTTATTAATAAAATAAAAGACACCAAGGGTTTCTTTTATGAATCTTCCTTTTAGATGCTAAATACGCCACATCTCTACATAATTTATCAGCTTGAATAATTAAGTTAATAGTTAAATAAATAGATTAATTATAATAAATCAAGCTAAATTTTAGTATATAACTTATATAATATTAAAGTATTAAGCTGTTAATTGATAAAATATCAGCAGCTTACACATTTAAATTAGGGAAAGGTATTATATTATTTTCAAAACTTTTTTAGTAATCTCTCACGCACACTTCTCAATATCCTGCACTATCTTCTTTTCATTGCATAACACAACATACAGCTTTTTCTCCCCTAATTTCTTGCTTGAAACAAAAGGAGTAATCTGAATTTTATTTATCTGATTAAAAGAGCCGTAGCTAAAATTAGCTTTAAGATTTAACCCCGGATTTAAAGAAGGAGTAAAGTAAATAAAGCCATTATTTTCAAGATTTTGGTTAATTCCTATTCCACCGACATGTTCGGCAGAGATTGTCGGAGCTTCATTAGACTTATTTGAAATCTTGATAATAGTTCCATCAATGCTGAAAAAACCTTTATTCTGGAAAGTAATATTTATTATATTATTTTGTTCGTTGCACTGGTAGTCTTTGATTATAACAGACACCCCTTCAGGGCATTCTATTATTTCTTTTGGAAGCTGGATCTTTATCCAGGCATATACAATGATGCTCAGACTTATTGCAACCACGATTAATAAAACATATGAAACAACCTCGCTAACTGCTTTTTTATTCTCTTTTCTAATTTTTCTCATTTTCTTAATTAGCTTTTGGAACTTTTTGCTCTTTTATTATAAAAAAGAAATTTTCGCCCCCTTTTAATTCAAAAGTGTATTTCTTCTCCTTTATTTCAATTTCAATAGGCTCACCAGTTTCTATCTGGGGATAATCCTGAACATCAACCACTCCTGCTTTTATAGTTATTGTTGAATCTCCAAGTGAAATGCTTCCAGATTCAACTCTTTGATAAACTGTTGCCTTTATTCCGTCTTTATCTCCATAAACAAAGTAAACATTGGAGCTTTCCCCAATATATTTACCGTAATCTCGGGTAAAGGCAGCAAGCAAATTATTTATTTCTGCTTCGCCATTTAAAATTCCGTAATTAATAACACTCTCTCCCTCTAGATTAAGCTCTTTTGATAGCTGATAAGTATCTGTGTCACTAGGTTTTGTGATAATTTTATTTGTTACACTTACAAGCCCAAAAAGCACAACAACTATGACAATAGCAGCTATTAGATAAAACTGGCCTGTTTTATTTGCCATTTTAATAAACATCTCTTTCTCCTCTTTTTTATATAATTAATAAATAAAATGAGTTTTTATAGGTTTTGGGAACCTTTTTATTTGTAAAAGGTTCATAGTTGCGTATATAATTTTAGGAACATTTATTTTATTAGAAGCATAAAATAAAGAGAAGAATGCTTATTAGAAAAGTTTAAATACTAGTTATACAATGTATAATTATGGTCATTATAGAAACTAAAGTGAAACGTTGGGGGAACTCTTTTGGAATAATTATCCCCAGTGAAACAATTACTTCTAAAAGAATCAGGGAAAATCAAGAGATAAGTGTAATAATCCTTGAAGATTCTAAAAAAGTCTTAGAAGAAACTTTTGGTTCATTAAAAAATAAATTGAAAAAATCGTCCCAGGAATTAAAAAATGAACTTAGAAGAGAGTTATACTGAAGAAGATTCTTTCTTCTTTGACAGTTATGCTTTTTTTGAAATTCTGAAAGGCAATAAAAATTATGAAATTTATAAAAAATGCAGGATTATAACAACAAAATTAAACATTTTTGAATTATATTTAGGGTTATTAAGAGAAGTTAATGAAGAAACTGCAGAAAAGTTTCTGAATAAATACTACAAATTTGTAATTGATTTTGATGAAGATGTTATTAAAGGAGCTGCTAAACTTAAAAATAAATTAAATAATAGAAATTTATCTATGGCAGATTGCATAGGATATATTTTATCAAAACAATTAGGAATAAAGTTTCTTACAGGAGATAAAGAATTTGAAACATTAGATAATGCAGAGTTTGTGAAATAAATATAATTTTGGTAACCTTAAAAATTAAGCTTATTCTGAAAAATATGCAATGCCAAATTTTTCTATGTGAAAAATTTAACATATTTTATTAGCAAGATTAATTGAGTTATGATAATTTTAACTCAGTAGCTTTCTTATGATAAGTTAGGTAAAATTATAGCATGTTTTCAAAACTTCTAAAAAGTTATTTTGTAGATTATTTATTGCTCATCTTTATGATATAAATCCATTACACATACAATTTTCGTTGTGTAATCATAAATATAAGATAGTCTAAATGGACTAATATATGCCTCTCTTGTTCCTTTTCTTATATTCCTCATGGGCTTTCCAATTTCAGGATTATCTGATATTTTTTTAATTTGTTTCACTACTTTTTCTTTTAGAGAATTATCTTTAATTTTAGAAAACAATATAGCAAATTTTTTATCAAATCGTATTTCTACCATTTCATCATTTCTTCAAAAAGATTTTCTGAATCTACACTAATATACTCTCCAGCCTCTATTCTTTTATATGCTTTTTCAGTTCTTCTTGCAAATTCTAAGTCCTCTTGCAGAGCTTTATCAAATTTATCTGCCTTTTTAAGAATTATCTGGTCTTTACTTCTGATTACAAGAAGTTTATCGCCTTCATTTATTCCTTTTCTAAGTTCTTGAGGTATTACAATTTGCCCCTTTGAACTCATCTTAGTTATATCTATTTGAGCCATAGTAAGACTATTCTTACCAAGTATTTAAGTCTTTTGATTTTATAATTTAAATGTGTATAATAACTAGACTTTGGAACTAGAAGAGACAATTCAAAATTTAAGCTTTGTAAGTTATAAAAAATCTGGTGGAGTTATAGTATGTTTCCAGAAGATTTTGAATCCACATAATAAATAAATTTTCATTTAGAAAATTTATGCTTGATTTAATATATTGATTAATAGTATGATAATATTAATATAATAATAAATAAGTAACTTTCACCCGATAAGTCAGGCAAAATTATGGTATGTTTTCAAAATTCATCAGCGTAGACCGAAGGTCTGCTCATTAAAACCAGAAAAGCTACCCTTATTTTTTCTCCGCTTTGCTACCCTATAAGCACCTTGATTCCTGTTTAGGGCTGCTTCGATCAAGATCTGACCCATTTCGCAAGAGCAAGATCGAATAGGACAAAACATCAACGTCCAAACAAGGACTTGACTGATCCTAAATCACTCGCCTTCTTGCGGCCTGCTTAAAGCTCGCTAGCAAATGGCGTAGAGCTAACACGCCGGCCTGTCTACATAAAACCCAGATGTGCTGGGTTTTTAAACCTTTTTGAGAGTTGATATTGTCTACTAAACGTCACATTTAAGTAGTTTGTTTGCTTCCTTGTTAAAAGGAGGTGCAACCTATGAAATTTAAATGTCCAAAATGCAAATCAAA
>JAGVWP010000032.1 GCA_018304985.1 Candidatus Pacearchaeota archaeon | reverse complement strand
TTTAACTCAACTGGCTTAACTTATTTCTTATATCCCGCAATTCGTTTTCAATTGAAGAAGCTCTTTCACTTTGCTTTCTATTTTCATAGCCTCTTCCATATACTTTTACCTTCTTTATAGAAATATGTTTTTTCATTTCCTTTGTTTGTGGCAAATGAGTGTTAAGCCTGATTATTCCGTCTTTTATACTTTTTAAGTTATTTTTTAACTTTAATTTCAACATCATCTCTTTTTTTCTTAAATCCTTATAATTATCAATGCTATTCATTGTATTAAGCAGATTTATCTGAGTTTCAAGAATATGCTTTTTTGCAAATAAGGCATCTTGATATTCAATTTTTGAGTAAACAGAATTTTCCATTATAGACTTTTTGTTTTATTAAATATTTTTAAATAATTCTCTGTCAACTTGATCTAGACGCGCTTTAATTGTTTGGATTTCTCTTTCCCAGTCGTCTAATTCACGTTCTTCCTTTGATTTTATTTCCTTTATGTTCCTTAAAAGAGATTCAATTTCACCAACCCTTAATCTTATTTCATTAAATGTTGAAAGAGTGCTTTCGTATTTATCCAGTTTTATGAATAACGGCTCTGCTTTTTTTGTTCTTGATTCCTGAAAATTCTGGAAATCAGAATTTTTTGGTCTTATTTGCGGATAATCTGATATCTCAAGAGTTCTTGATCCTTGCATTCTCTTGAAGTTTGGAATTTCCTGAACCCTTGGTTTTTGCAAATGTTCTGAAGGCAAATACATCTCAGCCTCATTTTCTTCACTATTTCTTCCCGAAACAGCTCCTTTTATCATATCCTGATTAATTCTCTGACCAATATTTGATGACGGAAGTGACGGCAAAGTGAAATTAGGCTCTTCTTCCGGCTCTTTTTTTATTTCTGGCAGCCGTGGAGCATTTGGAAGAGGAGGCAATTTTGGAAGTTCCGGAATCTTATTCTCTTTTATATTCTTATTTTTACTGAAAAAACCCATATACTTAATCCCGAGATTTTATATTTATATGTTTAGGTAAACTTTTAAATAGTAACAGTATTTGCAAAACCTAAAATAGAAAACTATATTAATAACATTTTGTGTTAAAAAATATGAAGATAGAATTTCTTAGAGATATTGCGGCTATGGTTGCTGGCAAGAATGCTGGGCAGATAGTTGACCTGCTTTCAGACAAAAAAAATGTTAATGAGTTTATAATTGCAAAAAAGCTGGGATTAACTATTAATCAGGCTAGAAATATTTTATATAAGCTTTCAGATGAAGGATTAGTTTCTTTTATAAGAAAAAAAGACAGGAAAAAAGGATGGTATACTTATTTCTGGACTTTTAATACTGATAAAGCCTTAATCTTATTGCAAAAACATATATCAAAGGAAATAGAACAACTTGAATATCAATTAAAAAGCAGGGAGCAAAAGAGATTTTATATCTGCAAAACATGCAATACAGAAGTAACTGAAGAAACTGCCCTGCTCCATAACTTTATCTGCCCAGAATGCGGAGAGGTATATGAATTGAACGACAATAAAAAAGCAATTAGCGAGATAAATTCTTCTATAAATCGTCTTAGAAGGCAATTAGAGGAAATAAACAAGGAAGTAAGGATTATTGAAGATAAAAAAACTAAGAAGATGGAAAGTGACAGAAAGAAAATTGAAAAGGAGAAATTGGAAAAAAGAAGAAAATCTCAATTAGAGAGAAAGAAAGCCAGAGATAAACTTGCGAAGCCTAAAATTAAGAAATTTAAGAAATCTTCAAAAAAGAAAAAAAAGGTTTCCAAGAAAATTAAGAAGAATAAGCCTTTTAAGAACAAAAGGCTTCCAAAAACAACTTTTGTAAAAGTTGCAAAACAAAAAGCAGAAAAACGCAAGAAAAAGAAATTTTAAATGGAAAGAGAATTAAGAAATTATACGAAAAAGAATTTAAGAAGAGGTATTTTTAGCTTATTATTCAATAACCTAAGCATTACAGCCTGGCTTATACTGATTAATGTTTTATTTTTTGTGGTTTTTTATATTCTTTATCTGATTAATCCGCTCTATATGGATTATGTTGCTTTGAAACCTAGCTTGATTATACAAGGAAAGTATTTGTGGACGTTTTTAACAAGCATGTTTATGCATGCCGGACCATTGCATTTATTTGTCAATATGTTTGTCTTATTTTCCCTTGGAAGCTTTTGCGAGAAAATAATAGGAAAAAAGAGGTATTTATGGTTTTATTTAATTTCTGGACTGGTTGCATCAGCGTTTTTTGTTATTTTTGCAGTGTTTTTTGGAAATACTCTATTAGGCAGTAAAATTTTTGGGAGTGTAGATATTTCTGCAGTTGGAGCTAGCGGAGCAATATTTGCAATTGCAGGATTATTTGTTATCCTAACTCCTAAGCTAAAATTTTCAATAATATTCCTTCCATTTTTCTCGCTTCCTGCTTATATAATGATTCCTTTAGTTTTATTTGCAACATGGCTTGTCAGTGCTGGAACCGGATTTCCGATAGGAAATACAGCCCATTTTGGCGGTTTTTTATCGGGAATTGTTTATGGAGTTTATTTAAGAAATAAGTATAAAAAGAAAGTTGTAATGTTAAATAGGATGATACACTGATAAGAGCAACCAATGGTTTACCCTTATTAACCTTTCCTTTTAATAGCCAAGTTTTACCATTATTCCCTATAAAGATAATTTAAATAATTAATATTTAGTAACTTAAGATATAAAAATTAGGTAAAGATGTAGTGTGATTTCAGAATATTTTTGAAAATACTATAATATAAAATTTCTTATTAGAGAGAAATTTTGCATAATTTAAATTAGGTATAAAGTGATTATTATTTTATTAATAACATTAGTTTTATTAACCTTAAATAATTAAAATAATTAAAAATGGCAAAAAAAAGAAAATTAAATAATTTCAAATTTAATGTAAAAAATACTTTTTTTATCTCTTTAATAGTTATTGGTTTTGCTTTATTAATTTTAAATATGGCACTTGAGGCTATTTATTTTAAATTGATTGGGTTTTTACTGGCTTACCTTGGCGGATTGTTTTATTTTCTTTTTAATGAAAAAGGAAATTACAAGAAATCTTGGAGATTTTTAAAGGAATCTAAGAATTATGTTCTTTTTACAGTTGTTTTGTTTCTTGGTTTTATGATTATTGGTTTTTTATACCAGCCAAATTCTTTAATTGAGGCTATAAAGAGTATTATTCAGGAATTGCTTGAAAAAACTAAAGACCTTAATTTTCTTGAAATGTTATGGTTTATTTTCAATAATAATGCTTCAGTTTCATTTTTTTCAATTATACTTGGATTCTTTTTTAGTATTTTTCCTGCTGTGAGCATTGCATTTAATGGATATGTTATTGGTTTTATTCTTGAGAGATCTGTTTTAGCTGATGGATTAGGGGTTTTATGGAAATTAGCGCCTCATGGAATATTTGAATTGCCTGCAATTTTTATCTCAATTGCCCTTGGCATTAAGTTTGGGACTTTTATCTTCAGTAAATCTCCAGACAAAACATTTAAATTTTATCTAAAGAATTCAATGAGGATTTTTGTGTTTGTTGTTGTTCCTTTATTGATAATTGCTGCAGTTATTGAGACTGGCTTGATTTTTCTGGTGGAATAAGGAATTATTTTGTTTCCAATATATTTATTAACTTAATTTTGTATTTATAAGCAATATATAAGGGGTAAAATATGCAAAGAAAATTGAAGTTAATTATGCTTATTTCTATATCTTTGGTTATTATTTTTGCTAGTTTAATAAATTTAATCTCTTTTTCAGAAAATACTTTTTTATCACCTTCTCCTTTATCAGCGCCAGTTCCATCTTCAGTTGGTTCATGCCCAGGTTATGCAGAA
Organism: Candidatus Pacearchaeota archaeon; assembly: GCA_018304985.1. Classification (GTDB taxonomy): domain Archaea; phylum Nanobdellota; class Nanobdellia; order Pacearchaeales; family GW2011-AR1; genus JACPLR01. The sequence goes on along the minus strand of JAGVWP010000032.1, from coordinate 21,714 downwards.
ATATTCAATGACAAATCAAAAAATCTTCCAATTAATTCTGAAAAAATAGAATTGTCGTTTAGTAAAGATGCTATTACGAGACAGAGAGTATTTCAACTTACTAAAGAACTTTATAATCTTAGTTCTTCAAAAACAAAATCAAATAATGCCAAAGCGCTTGAAACAAAAGCGATAGAAAGAAAACAAGAAATGTTAAAATTAGCAGAAGAAAATCCTGCTCAATTTCTTTCTTTGTCAATTTCAAATGTTCGACAAAAGACTTTGCCAAAAAGTATAGATTCTTATTTGGAAAAACAGATTAGTAAGGAAGGTTATCTTGAAATTTTGGAAAAACCACATATTGATCCTGAAGGAAAAAATCTGCCTGTTGAAGGTGATGCTTTCGAATATTTTTTGAAGTCTGGAGATAAAAAATATACTTTAAAGTTTGCAGATGGTTCTCAGCCACCAGTTTCTGGTGGAGCAATTATTAAAGTTAATGGAGTTGCTCTCGATAATTATCTTGTAACTTCGAGTGCAAGAACTAAAGCGTTTACAATAACCAAAAGTGTCGATACTGCTAAAAACCTTGGTGTTCAGAGAATTGCCATTATTATTACAAAAGCGCCAGGAGAACCCAATCTTCTGTTACCATTCCTACAACAGAATATGCAAAAAACTAATGAATATTATAAAGAAATCAGTTATAATCAAGTTAATCTCGAATGGGATGTTTATGGTCCATATGAAACCGATAGTGATGATCCTAGAGAAATAATTAAAACAACAGACCAATTTATTGATTTTACAGATTATAATAGAATAATTATTATTAGGAGAAGTATTTCATGTAATCCTTTATTAGGGGGTTGTGGTATTGTTGGGAGATCTTCTTATGAGACAGAAGATGGTCAAGTTAGTTTTTCTATTAGCTGGTTAAATTCAAATAATTTCCTTCTACCTAATTTATGGATGGTAATAGCTCATGAACTCGGGCATAATTTTGGGACTTATCATGCAAATCTTCTTGATTGTAATGGAAAATCTATTGACAAATTAAGTAATTGTAATAGTTTAGAGTATAGAGATATTTTTGATATAATGGGTGGAGAGAGTAGCGAGGGACTTATTGCCAATGTTATTCAGGTTTTATTAGGTTATGGGAGTCATATGAATGCTCCCCATAAGGAAACTGTTGGATGGATTGTTGATACGGGGGTTTATGATAGAATTAATACCATAACTAATAACGGGCAATACGAGTTATACCCTCTTGAACGGTTTGCTAACAAAGGAGCTATGGTTCTAAAAATCCCAAAAAAAATTGACGAGAATAATATTCCTCATGATTTTTATTATTTAGAATATAGGAGACCAATAGGTTTTGATGAGCAAGTTGTTAAGTTAACTCAACAAAATAATGGTCCCCAATTAAGACTTATAGGTTATATGCCTGGTGGTGGAGGCGGAGGAGATACCCATTTAATTGATATGACTCCTGAAAATTACCCTTATAATGATGGGATAGCTCCAGGCCAGACATTTGCTGATCCTTTAACAAATGTTAAAATTAAAACGATAAGTGCTGATTCACAGAAAGCGGTTGTTGATATAACTTTAAGTGATAAAAAATGCATAAGGAGACAGCCTACTTTAAGAATAATACCCTCTAGTGTTTCAGGGCATAATGGAGAAACTTTTTTTTATAATTTTGAACTAATTAATAATGATGAATCTATATGCAGTGATAGGCAAATATATTTTAATTCTAATAATATTGATCCACCGTATATTTCTTTAAACAGAGAAGATAATGGATATCTTTCAGATAGTAAAGAATATCCTACAACTTTCTCATCTGGAGAGATAATTAGGGGGCGTATTTCACTAGGCTCTTTATATGTTTATAATCCTCCTTCACCAACTTATTCATTACCTATAGAAATAGTTGATGTCAACACAGGCGTTATAGCTTTGAAACATCTGAATTTTAGGATTTCTAATATAGATTATTCTTCTCTTAATTTAAAAAATGAAATAGCAGAGAGATTTTTTTATGATTGGTGGTATGGGAATGGATATTATATTCTTAAAAATACTGGCAGGATTGATAGAAGAGGATATACTCCATTTACATCGACTAATGGCCCTTACAATCTTAATAATACTAATTTAATGGGCCTTTATCCGCCAAAGAAAATAGTCTCAGGTATTTGGCAGCCATTATTATGGTCTGATTCAATTATATCTATAGATAATTTTGGTAATCTGTATGAAACTGGGGAACATTCTAGAATTTTTACTATGTCTGAAATTTCCAAAATTTCTCCAGTATTTTCATGCGATATTGTTAGAGATATTAAAATCCAGAGAAGCTGGAAAACTTTTTCTCCTTTAATGCTTGATGCTTATGGAACTGTTTACAACCGAAAGGATAATGTAATTAATCCTTTTAGTGATTGCAGAACTTGGGATGGAAAAACTGATGTTTATCGTCCTGGACAAAAACATGCAATAATGTTTGAAACTTGGAAGGCTATATTAAATCCTGATAATCCTGAATGGGAATATGAAACAACGGGTTATTATATTCTAAGCAAAGATGGAACAATTTATGCTTGCGGCGATGCGAAGGTAGAGTATACTAAATTAAATCGTAAATTGCCACGCGGTTTTGGTAGTGGTTCGAGATATGCGGTTTCATTTGCTCTTGATCAAGAAAAAGGAATTGTGATGTTAGATTCTCTTGGTGGAATTTATACTTCTGGATTAATCTATTATTATGGACAACCAATAATCGGAAGGAATAATTTTGCAAAAGATATTAAATTTATTCCAAAACCAGTATGGATAGAAAATATTTCTAACTGGAAAATGGAATACTCTGGATATGGTATACTTACAGATAAAGGAAAAATTTATGAATGTAAATCTGATAGCAATAATCGGTGTGTGTTAAGAGAAGGTTATTAACACATACAATTTTAATTACTAACTAAACCATTGGCTTAATCTTTTTTGTTTGCCATAGTCCGCTAAGATTTTTGAGCGTTGCGTGTATAGAGAAGCTGGAATGGTTAATCTTGTTTGAATGTGATTTATTGCTTCCTGGATTGTTTGGAATTTTTCTGGTTGTTTTTGAAAAACTGCTCTTGATAGTTCTCTTAGAATTCCAACGCCTAAGGGAGAAGTATAAGAAGGCTTGACCTCTCTGAAAAATATACAAGAGCATTGCTTTTTTTGACTTAGCAAATATTCACAAAGAGCAAGACGATTTACATAATAAGCTCCTGTAACATCTTTTGCATATGTTTTTCTTCCGTAAAATCCTTCGTAATCCTGCCAGATACCCAGATTATTTTTATCCAGGTTTTTTGATGCAATTTCAATTACTTCAAATTCAAATTTGTTCGGCAATAATAAGATTTCATAGTGGTTGCCCAGGTATTCCCCATGGAATACTAGGATGTCATTCAGTTCATTAAACTCTCTGATTTTTTTCAGCATGTCTTTTGATAAAGTATCATCTGTTGCTGTAATTGCCCAGCGTGTTGGAACCATTTTCCTGTTGCTTTTCAGGCCTAAAAGCCCTGCTGAAAGGATTTTTGTTATATTGCTTATTTCTATTTGGTTCTTATATAATATTTTTATTGCATCACTTGCTTTTAGCCTTTCATCTCCGGTTGTGTAATCAACTTTTGCATGGATTTTTGGATTTTCCTGCAATTTAATTGATTTAAGCGGAGCCGGGTTTCCTATTATTGGAACAGAGGGTTCTTTTATAATTGAAAATCTTGGGGCTTTATGCAATGAGAATTCTGCGCTTAGAGATTTGCTTGACATTGCAACCTGGTTTAATGCTGAAACCATTTTATTATTATGGGGAGTTTTTACATTTGTTTTAAATCTGGAATAAATTAACCTTTGCCTGTAATCTAAAATTTCCTGAATAGAAGCCTGTTTTTTAAACCATGCTTCTGGAGAACTAAAAGATTCTGTATCTCCGTGTTCTATAGGAGAAAGTATTCCTGTGTAGACCCTTGGATAATCCTTTCTTCCAACAAATATTTCAGGAGGAGTGCTTCCCGAGAATTGTTTTTTTGAGCTGAGCGCAAGTTTTTCTGAAAATTTCTTGAATTCTCTAGCTAGATCATTATAATTAGGCATAACCAAAATAAAAAAGACAGAATATTAATAGATTTGTGTGATAGACATAAACACATAAACATATAGCTTATAATTGATAGTTTAATTAAATACTAGTAACTTTCTCATTAAGATTATGTAAAGATATAGCATGATTTCAGAATGATTTTAAAAATATTGCAATAATTTTACATGATTTTTAAGTTAAATATACTAATTTTTATAGGTAAATAGCTTTAACTTGATAGGGTTGTAGTAATAATAAATATCGTTTAACCTTTTAAATCACTAAGACCTAATAGCAGGAATAAAAGGCCTACAAAGAAAACTCCCCAGAAAACTCCACCCTTTAAGACTGTCCAAGCTGCTGCCTTAAAGTCCCAAAAAGCCCCGAACCATTGTTCAGAATACCATCCTATAATTATTGCTCCAAGCAATAATATTAATCCGGCTAATATCTCAATCCATTTATTCATTGTAATTTTTTAATGTTTTTTGCATTTAAAAATTTATTGATGGTGGGAGCTATAGGTTTTTGTGCTACTTTTATCAAGTAAAAAATTATTTTTTTATTCAAGACTTCAATATGATTTGAAGTCTTCAAACTATTTATAAACATGTTTTTTCTATAAGATTCATAATAAATCGCAATTGATAAGCAAATCAATAACTAAAATGAACCAAAAAGCAAAAAGCATTTACATTGCAATGTTGGCAACTGCTTCAATAATTGTAATTCTATCTATATTGTCTATTCTTTATCTTGGTTTTAAACCAGAGCCAGGAGAAGGAATAGTTAGCGGGGCAAAGAAATTTAATTCTTATAGCGAGCTAGTTAGCTTTATTAATTCAAGCTCAAGTTATGGTGGAAGGTATTATACAGATAGTTTTTCTGTGAGCAAAGCCACTGCTGTTACTGGAGCGGCAAGCGAGGATAGTGGCGGAGGAGCAAGGGATTATTCTAAAACAAATATACAAGTAGAGGGGGTTGATGAACCGGATATTGTTAAAAACGATGGCAAATATATTTATCTTGTTTCTGGAAATAAAGTTGTGATTATCGATGCTTATCCTGCAGAATCAATGAAAAATATAAGTGAAATAAATGTTAGCGGAAGCATACGCGACATATTTTTAAATGGTAATAAATTAATTGTTTTTTCTCAAGATTATGAATATATTCCTGCTGAATCATCTCCACCAGCAGGAGCGAGTTTAAAATCAATAAGGTGCATTGATTGCGGAGGTTATTCTCAGACAAGGACTATAATAAGTATTTATGACGTAAGTGATAAAGAGGATCCTGTTGTTGAAGATGAAATATCTGCTGATGGAAATTATCTTGATGCAAGAATGATTGGAGATTATGTTTACGTAATTTCTCAGAAATATGTTAATCAAAATGTAATCTTGCCGCAATATTCTATTAATGGTGTTGAGAAAACAATGCCTATAGATGATGTTTATTATTTTGATTATTTTGATTCAAATTATCAGTTCAGTTTGGTTAGCGCGATAAATATTAATAATGGAGATTTTGAGAGCAAGGCTTATTTAATAGGGAATTCGTATACTTTATATGTTTCTGAAGACAATGTTTATCTTACTGGAAGAAAAAGCTTTAGTTATGATGATTATTCAGACAGGTTTATTAGCGATGTTATTTTGAAGATTCTTCCTTCTTCTGAAAAGCAGAAGGTTCAGGAAATAATTGATTCAAATTTGCAAGGATATGAGAAACTTAAAAAAGCGAATAAGATAGTTGTAGATTACTCAAATTCTCTTACAGGAAAGGAAAAAGAGGATTTTGACAGAGAGTTAATGGAAAAAACACAAGCTTTTCAGGAAGTAATTTCCAAAGAGCTGGAAAAAACAGTTATACACATGGTTTCAATTAATAAAATGAACATTAATTATGGGGCAACTGGCGAAGTTCCTGGAAATGTGCTTAACCAATTTTCAATGGATGAGCATAACGGAAATTTCAGAATTGCGACAACAAGCGGCGAGGTTTGGAGAGGTAACAGCGCGAATAATATTTATGTTTTAGACGAAGATTTAAAAATAATCGGAAAAATAGAAGATATTGCTAAAGGAGAAAGAATTTATTCTGTAAGGTTTATTGGAGATAGAGGATATATGGTTACTTTTAAAAAAGTTGATCCTTTTTTTGTGATTGATTTAAAAAACCCTAGTGAGCCAAAAATTCTTGGTTATTTAAAAATTCCTGGGTATTCTGATTATTTGCATCCTTATGATGAAAATCATATTATCGGTATAGGAAAAGAAGCGATTGATGCGAGTGATGAAGAGAGAATGGGAAGGGATTTGGATTTTGCATGGTATCAAGGAGTTAAAGTTGCATTATTTGATGTTAGTGATGTTGAACATCCTGTTGAAAATGCAAAGTTTGTTATAGGAGACAGAGGAACTGATAGTTATGCGTTGCAGGATCACAAAGCATTTTTATTTGACAAGAAAAGAAATCTTCTTGTTTTGCCAATATTGCTTGCGGAAATAGATGAGACAAAATATTCTGGAGAGATTCCGACAAATGCTTATGGCGAATATGTCTGGCAAGGAGCTTATGCGCTTAATATAGATGAAAACAATATAAGTTTGAGAGGAAGAATAACCCATGCGGATAATGAAAGATCTTCAAGAAATTGGTGGAGCAATTTCAATGTTGAGAGGTCCTTATACATGGATAATGTTTTGTATACAATTTCAAGAGGAAAGGTTAAAGCAAATTCGCTTGATGATGTTAGAGAGGTGAATAGTTTAACTCTTTTTCAAGAGCAAGAACCTCCTGTAATATATTACACTAAATAAAATGAATAATAAATATATTATGCTTGATTTAGATGATCAAAGAATTGCGAACTTAGCAGATGTTATATCAAACAAAACTTCTAAAAAAATAATTGAGCATCTTGCTGATAAAGAGGCAAGCGAAACAGAGATAGCTACAGCATTGAAGCTTCCTGCAAATACTGTTAATTATAATATCAAGAAATTGCTTGAAGCTGGATTAATTGAAAAGACAAAAACTTATTTCTGGAGTGTTAAAGGCAAGAAAATACATTATTATAAAGTTGCGAATAAAAAAATAATAATTTCTCCGAAGCCGATAAAAACTATTGTTCCGGTTATTGCTGCCTTTGTTATTACAGGAATTGCTGCATTGGGAATTAAGATTTATACAAGCAATATCTTAAAAAGTTCTTCTGCAAGTGTTGAAAAATCTTTAGTTATGCAGGAGTATGCAGATGTAGGTCAGATAGCTGCAGCTTCTTCTGATACTGCAACTGCTAAGGTTGCTGAAATTGCAAGCCAGCTAACATATCTTTCTGAATTGTGGCTTTGGTTTTTGTTTGGTGGAATAACTGCTTTGATAATTTATTTAATAATTAAAAAGATAGTTGCAAGGTAATTTTTAAACAGCCTGAACTTTTGTTTTTCCTACATTAAGGTAGGAAAAGGTTTAAATACTAGGTATTACTAATTTAAAGATGATAATTAAACGAGAAATAGGAGAGAAAGGGCAGGTTGTTATACCTAAGGATATAAGAGAGTTGCTTGGATTAAGAAAGGGAATAAAGGTTATATTTGAAATAAAAGATGAAAAAGTTTTTTTAAGACCAGAGAGTGATCCAGAAGAATTTATTAAAGATTTTTTAAATGTTCCTAATAAAAGAAAAAATGGCTCTGTTAAAGAAATAAAGAGGTTGATTTTAGAAGAAAATGAAATATATTGATTCTAACATATTTATTTACCCCTTGCTTTATGATGATTCTAATTCAGAAAGGTGCAGAAAAATACTTTTTGACATTGCAAATGGAAAAATCAGGGCGTTTACTTCTGTTTTAACTTGGGATGAAATTGTTTATGTTTTAAAAAAGAAAAAAGGACATCAAATTGCTAATAAAGAGGGAGATAAATTTTTAAAATTTCCCAACCTTAAATTTTTAGAATCTGATTTTGATGTAATTATTCTAGCCCAAAAATTTATTGAAAAATATAATATCGCGCCAAGAGATGCAATTCATGCAGCAACTTCTTTTCTTAAAGTTAATTCTGAAGTAATTTCTTTAGATAGTGATTTTGATTTAATAAGGGAGATTAAAAGATTTAATCCTTGAATTATTTTCGATAGTTTTAATAATTAGTTTTAATTAATTATTTTATGAATAAAAAGAAGATGATGACTAGCCTAATTATTTCCCTTTCATTAATCATAATTGTTGCCAGTGTTGTTAATTTAAGTTTAAACTATCAAAGCGAACAAGAAGAAATATTATTATCACCAACTTTAACTAGATGTGTTGATAGCGATAATACTAATGCAAGAGACACTAGCGATTTAAGTTCTTTTAGTGCAAGTGATGTTAATTATAGAAATAAGATCTATAAAGATTTGAAAATAAGTTCTAAAAGAATAAGAGAGTATTATTGTATAAATAACAGATTAGCTTCGAAAATAATAACCTGTTCTAATGGAATTTATCAAGATAAAGATAAAAAAGCAAGTTGTTATATTCAGTATGATAAGGTTAAAGATATTAAAGTTAAGGCTATTAAACAAGATGAGGTTGGAGGAATATTTGGAACGGGTTTATTAAATGGAAAAGAAGTTTCTTTTAAAACATATAAAGATCAGTTTAAAGGGATAAAAATTGATAACTGCAATATTAATCTGCCAGAAGATATTGATAATAGCGGAGATGTTGATGCAGTTGATGTCCAGCTTGTAATTAATGGAGCTTTAGGTTTGCAGACTGGAGTTTGTTTAGATGTTGATAGCAATGGCGAGGTTGATGCTATTGATGTTCAGAAAGTTGTGAATGGGGCGTTAATGGTAAATTCTAATAAAGGAAGAATATTATTAATAGTAAAAAATTCTCTTTTACCACAATTACAATCGGATTTAGATATTTGGAAGCAAGATGTCAAAAATGAATATAGTTACGAAATTATACAAAAATCAATTTCTACAGAGACTCCTCAAAATATTAAAGATTTTATAAAGTCTCAGTATAATCATGGGAATTTAAGGGGAGTCTTATTTGTAGGGAATATTCCTACAAGCTATAGTGATCAATGTCTTGGAGGTTTATGCCCTTCTGATTTTTATTATAATGATTTAAATAACAATTGTTTTAGTATACCACGAACAACTAATCGGTGTAATAGTCATAATTGTAATGAAATTATTTATTATACTCCAATAGATCAAATTAAATGTTTTGATTTTATTGATAGGGTTCCGAATTTTTGGACTGCAAGACTTACAACGCCAAATAACAATGGAAATGATATTGCTGTACTTTCTTCTTATTTTAAAAGAAATCATGATTATAGAACTGGCAAGATATCTTACGATCATAAAATGTTAGCGTATTTACCTATTTTAGATAGTGACTTCTCTATAGAAGAAGATAAAATTATACGTCAATGGTTTCTTAATCAGGGATCTGAATTTGAGAAACTCAATTTCTATTCTGGTGAAGTAAATCTTATATCTAGGTCAGATCCAATTGAATATGGCTTGGTTTCAGATGTATATTCTGAAGAACTAAAAAAACCATATGAATATGTTTTTTATAATGGGCATGGCAGTCAAATTACTCAACAAGGAATGGTAAGTGATGAATTAATAACTATAAAACCAAAGCCTCTTTTTTATCTGTTTGCGTCTTGTTCTGTCGGGGATTTTACATACGAAGATTATCTTGCTGGAAATTATTTATTTGATGGAGAAGGTTTAGCAGTAATTGCTGCAACTGTTCCAGTTCTTGGAACTCCCGACTTTCCTGAAATATCATCCTTCTTACTTGATAATGGTTTTAATTTTGGATTTGTTTTCACATATATTTATGAATCTTCAATTTCACTACATTTTTTTGGTGATCCAACATTAAAGTTAACTAAAACAACAAATTTTGATATAGAAATAGAAAGTATTGATTTAGGGATAATACAAATCCCAAAAAATCAAAATGATTTTTATTATAAAGATTTTAATATTGTAATTAAAAATTTAGGTAATGAAAAAATAAATGTTTTAGTAGGTAATGTGGAGTTAATAACAGAACCGACTGATGTAAATATAGATCAATATTTTCAGTTTGATCCTACTCTTGCATTCTCAATTTCTATAGAACCTTGGCAGGAAAAGGCATTTCCATCAAAACTTTTAGTCCATGGTTCTTTTCAACCTGTTAAATTTAAGAGTAATTATCTTTATTATTCAAATGCTAAAAATTCTGTAGACCAATTTAATATAACTGGAGAGTTTGTATCTTAAAATAGTAATTACTATTTAATATTCAAGAAGGATATTGCTAAAGTAATTTAGATATATTTATTAAGCTCTTATTTTTTGAAATTTAATGCTGAGCAAAGAACAAATTGAAGAAATTAGAGAACACTTAAATAAAAGCCAGAACCCGGTTTTCTTTTTTGATAATGATTGTGATGGATTGATGGCATTTATTCTGCTTAGAAGGTATATTGGAAGAGGGAAGGGCGTTGCAATAAAATCCTTTCCAGAGCTGGATGAGAGTTATGTAAGAAAAATAGAAGAGTTTAATGCAGATTATGTTTTTATTTTAGACAAGCCACAGGTTTCAAAGGAATTTATAGATGAAGTTAAGCAAAAAAATCTTCCAATTGTTTGGATTGATCATCATGATGTAGATGTTAATTTGAATTATTTAAAGGATAAGAATGTAGATTATTACAATCCTGTTTTTTCAAAGCAAAAATCAGGAGAGCCTACAAGTTATATTGCATATAATATTGCCGGAAGCAAAAAAGATTTATGGCTGGCTTTAATAGGATGCGTGGCTGATAACTTTTTGCCTGAATTTTTAGGAGAAGTTATTAAGCAGTATCCTGAATTATTTAGCAAGAGTATAAATTCTGCATTTGAATTATTGTATGAAACCGAGTTTGGGAAGCTTGTCATGATGTTCAGTTTTGCATTGAAAGACAAGACAAGCAATGTTGTTTCAATGATTAATATACTTTTTACAGCTAATTCTCCATTTGATATTTTAAAAGAAGATGATAAAAATTTCAAAATAAGCAAAAGATACCAGCAAGTTAGTTCTGTTTATTCAAAATTATTGGAAAAAGCAAAAATGGTTGCACGTTCTCCAAGAAAAGTTATATTTTTTCAGTATGGTGGAGAGTTAAGCTTGAGCGCTGACTTGGCTAATGAATTAAGCTACAGGTTTCCTGGAAAAGTAATTATTGTTGCTTATATTAAGGGAGCTATTGCAAATGTTTCTGTGAGGGGAAAAGTAAATGTAAGAGAGATTACTTTGAAGGCAATAAACCAGATAGAAGGATCAACAGGCGGAGGGCATGAACATGCTACTGGAGCTAAATTAAAGGTTGAAGATCTTCCAAGGTTTAAGGAGTTTTTTGAGAAGGAAGTTGAGAGGAGAAGTTAGAAATTATTAAACTACTGATAATAACGCTTTAATTATTATAAATCCAATAATTATAATTATTGCTATTTTAATTATATCAAATACCATATCAACTGGATCACTTTTTATCGCCATTTTTGAATACTTTTCTTTGTAAATCTTTAATATTTAATCTTATATCATTAAGATCTTCAATTGTTTTAAACCTTTTGTTTAATTCTTCTATTTTTTCATTACTTTTTTCTAATTCTTGGTCAATTTCTCTAAACTTTTTATATGATATCCAAATAACTCCGGTTGTGGCTATAATTATTGTTATTATAATAGTAATATTTGATTTTTGCTGATCTTCTAAATTAAGCATATCTAATTGTAATGAGATAAAAGCTAGTAAAAGTGCACCTATTATTCCTATCAATATTAATAATATATCTTTTGATGTAATATTGTCCATAAAATTATAATTTTTTCTTAATTAATAAAAATATGTATTCTAGAAAATTGATTATCTCAGTAAGCCCTTGCAATGTAAACAACTTCCTCTGCTTTCTTGTTGCAGATAATGCACTTGCCTTTTGGAGATTCTTTTTTCAGGTTCTTTCCGCGAACCTGTGCGCCTATTTCTTTTTCAATTATCTCGGCGCAATGCTCTCCGGTTTTGGATATTGAACAGAAATCACATCTTGCAATTTTCCCAGATTCTATCACTTTTTTTATTTCTACCTTTGAGCCTACATTTATGATATTATTATCAAAAAGCTTATCTGCCTGTTTTATTAAATTTTTATCAATTTCATTTGAAGTTTTCTCTATGTATTTCAAAATATCCTTTTCCTTTATTTTTTCTTTTTTATCTATATCTCTCCTATAGATTGTTAATTCTTTGCTTTGAATTTCTTTTTTACCAACTTCTATTCTTAATGGAACTCCTTTCATTTCCCAATAATAGAATTTTTCCCCCGGTCTTTTGTCAGAAATATCTGTTTGTACTGAAATATTATTTTTAATTAATAAAAATTTTAGTTCATCTACTTTTTTTAAAACATCTTTATCAAGTGAGAATGGAACTATTATAACCTGTATTGGAGCAATTTTCCAAGGAAATTTTAAACCTTTATCATCACCATGAACTGCGATTATAGATGCGAATATTCTTGAAATTGCCGGTCCGTAACAAGTTATATAGACATATTTCTCTTTTTCATCTTTATCCTTAAATTTTACATCAAATGCTTTTGCAAATTCCTGCTCTAGTAAATGAGTTGAAGGCTGCTGAACAACTCGACCGTCTGGATTTAAAACATCAGCTGCATAAGTATATTTAGCTCCAGGAAATTTATCCCATTCTGGTCTTTGAAAAAATATAAATGGCAGTCCGTAAATGTCATGCAATACTTCTTTTGTTGTTTCCATATCTTCATGCACTTGATTCATAGCATCTTTTTCTGTTGCATGGGCACAGTGAGCTTCAATCCAATGAAATTCTCTACTTCTTAAGAAAGGACGTGTTGCTTTTGTTTCGTATCTGAACACATTAGCTCTTTGGTATGTTTTAAATGGCAAATCTTTATACGAATTAATCCATAATGCAAACATCTGGTAAAAAGCGGTCTCACTTGTCGGTCTTAAAGCCAGTTTATCTTCACCTTTTACAGCTTCAAGCCAGAAAACCTCTGGAGTAAATCCTTTTACATGATGAGATTCTTTCTTGAAATTCTTTTCTGGAATTACTGTTGGAAAATAATACGGCATGTGGCCTTTTTTTTGAAGAGTAGATTCCATGAAATGAAACATTTTTTCCATTGCTAAAACACTCCATGGCTGGAATACAATAAATCCCTTAACATTATATCTTATATCTGCTAGTTCTGCTTTTTTGATTATTTCAGTATACCATTCACTAAAATTTTTGTTTTTTTCTATATTAAAAGTTATTTTTTCTTTTTCCATTATACTATATTATATCTTTATTTGATTTAAAGGTTTTCAAAGGTTCAAATTGTTATACTTAAATTCTGCTCTGCAAATATTTTATTTATAGCCTCTTTTGCATAATTTGATTCCAATGCAAATCCTAAATTTTCAGCATTTTGAAGCTTAAAATTATTTACCCCTATAACTTTCCCTCTTTTATTTACTAGAGGGCCTCCGGAATTTCCCCTGTTTAATGGTACGTCTATTTGAAAATAAATTGGCTGATTATTCGGGCCAAGCCTGTTCACTGCGCTTATTATTCCTTCTGAAACAGAGAAAGATAATCCTAAAGGATTACCTAAGGCTATTGCTTTTTCACCAACCTGCACATCATCAGAATTATCAAATTCTAAGTAATCATAATTTCCCTGTATTTTTAGTATTGCAATATCCATATCGTTATCATAACCAATTAGCTGAGCCGGACGCCATGAGTCGCTTTCATAAGTTAAAACTCTTGCATATCTTCCTCCTGAAAGAACATGAGCATTTGTTATAACATAACCATTGTCACTTATTATAAATCCTGATCCTTGAGAAATATCTGTTCCAACACTTGCAACCCCTTTGATTACATCTTGTATAACTCCTGAAAAATCAGAACTTGTGTCTGCTTTTATCTCGCTTATCTGATTTGAAAGGCTTGCTTTTGTTGACATTAAATTATTTGTCACTTCCTGGATTTGCTGCTGGTTTGTTACTTGGTTATCAGTTATCTGCTTTTCTAAATCTGTTTTTGTGTCGTTTATTGTTAATTCAATGCTATTTTTTATTTCAATCATGTTTATAACTAAATATACTAATGAGGCAATTGTTATTATCTGCAGAATAATTGTGATTGAGGTTATTGTTATATGTAATTTTCCCATGATCAGATGTAATGAAAGTTAATTTATTAATGTTTTGATAGAGATAAGTATTTAAACTAAATCTCTCTTATATAACTTATGAAAGATAAATTAAGCAAGATAGCGTGGATTAAAGGAATTAGCTCTGCTTTTTTGTTTTTTTCAGTTATAGTGCTATTATCAAAAATGAATTCTGCTAAGTTATTCAGCTTGATTATGTTTGCCTTAGCATTAGTATTTTGGATTTATAGTTTAGTTTTAAATAAAAATTTATCCAAAAAAGAGCGTGAAGAAATAAAACAACAAAAATTAGCTATTCATAATCTTATTCTTGTTAAAGCAGGTTATGTTTTTGGAGCAGGGATAATTTTAATGTCTTTTTATGCATTTTTTTCTGGTAGAGATTCAAATGTCATTTATTTTACTTTTTTCATAGGTTTGTTTATTCTAGGATTGGCATACTTAATGGATAAAACATTAATACCTTACCTTATTAAAAATTCTTTAAAGAAACCTGGAAGTAATTTTAAGAAAAAATAAAAAATGGGCCTACTAGGATTCGAACCTAGATCATTCGGTCCGAAGCCGAATATTCTATCCATTAAACTATAGGTCCTTGATTCAAATAAGCATAATGCATATTTAAAAACTTGCTTGCTTTTTCTATTTTATGAAAAAGAGGCTTTTTAATTTTGGAGAAAAGAGGGGAGGCAAGAATTTTTTAGATGGAACATTTACTTTAACAGGAGCTATAATCGGGGCCGGGATACTGGGATTGCCATATGTATTTTCTAAATCAGGTTTTCTTATTGGAACTTTTTGGCTTGTTGTTCTTGGAATATTAATGCTGTTTATTCATTTGTATATGGGGGAAGTTATTCTAAGAACAAATGAATCTCATCAGTTAACAGGATATGCTGAAAAATATTTAGGAAAGTATGGGAAATGGGCGATGATTTTTGCAATGATTTTTGGAATTTACTCTGCTTTGATTGCTTATTTAATAGGGGAGGGGCAGAGCATTTCTTATATTGTTTTTGGAAGCGAGAAATATGCCGTTGTTTTTGCATTTTTATTCTGGCTTGTTATGACAATGCTTTTGCGAGAGGGTTTGAAAGGCCTGAAGAAAGTTGAGTCGTGGGGTGTATTTATTATTTTAGCCTTGATTATTGGAATTTTTATTTATTTTACTCCTCAAATAAACATTCAGAATTTGTCTTACAATAATGCAGGGTTATTTTTCTTTCCGCTTGGAACTGTTTTATTTGCACTTCTTGGATTTAGTTCTATACCTGAAGTTGGGAGGATAATGAAATATGATAAACAAAGGCTGAAAAAAGCGTTGATAATTGGCACAATAATACCAGTAATTGCTTATTTTCTTTTTACACTAGCTTTTGTTGGGGCTTTAGGTATGGAAATAAAAGAAGTTGCAACAATCTCTTCTGGAAAAGTTATTGCTTTTCTTGGTATTTTTACAATGCTGACAAGTTATTTTGTTCTGAGCTTTGCTTTGAAAGACATGTTTATAATTGATTTAAAATTTAAGAAGAAAAGTTCTTTTTGGCTTGTTTCTGTCCTGCCTTTGGCACTTTATATTTTAGTAAGTCTTTTTGATTTGCTTGATTTTAAAATGGTTCTTGGCATTGGCGGAGTTGTTGCTGGTGGGTTAACTGGAATTTTAATTCTTTTGATGAATTACAAGGCAAAGAAATACAGCGACAGAAATCCTGAATACTGGATTAAGAATAATTTTGTAATTATTTTTATTGTTTCTTTGCTGTTAATTCTGGCAATTATTATAGAATTGGGTTTGCTGGATAAGATTGTTGAGATGGTGAGATGATTTGCTGGATAAAATAGAAAGATTTATATATCAATTGATATATAACATATTATGGAGCAAGAAACAACAAATATTCTAGCAAGAAGCCCTACACTTGAGACTGTATTAATGGTAGAAAAAACCATTGAAGAATATAGTGGAGAATTTAATAGGACTGATTTATGGAAAAAACTACCAAAAAAAGTAATGTGGCAGACATATTTAGTTATTCTTAATTATTTGCAAAGCATAAATAAAATTGCAATAAGTAATGGGGGAATTATTGTCTATATCTGGAGCCCAGAAGTTGCTAAAAGATTTATGAAAAGAAAGAGGTATTAATATGGGAATAATAAAACCCTGCCAAATAATTTTTGCGGATAATAAAATTGAAAAAGAGTTCAATGATTTGGATGATAATGATGAGATTAAAAAATGGATAAATCGCGCTAAAGAAGATATTAAGAAAAATGCTTTTTGCGGAATTCCAATCCCAAAAAGATTAATACCAAATGAATATATACAAAAATACGGAATAAAAAATCTCTGGAAATATGATTTGCCTGACGGATGGAGACTTGTATATTCTATAACTACTCCAAATAAAGTCGAGATAATTTCTATAATCTTAGAATGGTTTAATCATCCAGCATATGAAAGAAAATTTCATTATTAAAAATTGCTTTGTAATAATTATCTATTGATATACTGCAGAACAATATTGTTTATAAAGTGATACTCTTAATTAATTTATGTGTAAATCCGATAGATTTATAATCTTAATTTATTATGGATGAGAATAAGGAAATATTATTTAAGAAAATATTAGCTATTTCTTTTGTAATTATTTATTTTTTATTTACTCTCTATATTATTTTTTCTTCTGTATCTAATACTTATTTAGGAACATTATACCAGAAATCATGTGGAGAATATGCAACAAGTGAAGAAAGAACACCATATGAATTTAAGATTATTTCAAATAAAGATATTATGTGCCCAATTATAAATCCTCTAACAATTATAGGAGAATTGTTATATGAAATATGGCAACTCTTTCCTCCAGTATTTATTTTTGGGGCAATTGGTTATATTATTTTATTATATCTTATAGGATCTTTTTTATTTAAGTGGATTTTAAAGATCCCTTCAAAAATTGCGATTATTATGCTTATTTTATTCTTGTTATTATTGCCTATAATAATCATTGTTTCTTTACTAACCCAAAATCCATGTAAAGGATTTCAAGGTAATGAGTTGTCTAATTGTTTAGAAGGAGCTTATGATGCTCATGATGATTATTACATGCAAATAGTATTAGTTACTTCTCCAAGTATTTCAACTCTCCCAGAGGATTATTCTACTAAATATATTACTGAAGCTCGCGATATTATTAGAAAAATTAATGATGCTTGTGGTAAGATAGTCTTTGATATAAGAAGAGAACATTGTTATAAAGACTATCGAGATTCCTTTATTAATAGTACTAATATCTCTCTGTGATACTTAGTGTATAAATAATATGTTACTAAGACACATAAAAGTTTTAATATTATTTCAGCAACTTCATCAGTTCCTCTTTGGCTATTTGGTAATCAGCTCTTCGATTTGATAATTTCATAATCTCTCCGAGAAGGAAATCAATAGCTTTCTTTTCTCCTGCTTTAAAATCATCTACAGCCTTTTTGTTATTCTTGATAGCTTGCTCACATATTTTTCTAATTTCGCTTTTATCTGTGATTCTTTGGCTTGATGATAACTCTTTTGATATTGAATGGGAGCTTGGAATAAAGGTGTTAAGAATCTGCTTAGCTTTTAACTCTGTAAGCTTTTTATCTTTTACAGCTTGTAGTAACTCGATAAAATGTTCTGTTGAAATAGAAACTTCTTCTAAGGTTTTTTTATTGTAATTTAAAACTCTTAGTAATTCTGTTGTAACCCATGGGAGAGCAAAACTTGGAGGTATTTTTCTTGAAACTTCTTCAAAAAATTCTACTAATTCAAGGTTATTTGTAAGAACTTCTGCATCTTTTTGGCTGATTTTATGCTTTTTAATAATTTTTTCAAGTTTTTCCTGAGGAGATTCCGGAAGTTTAGAATTTATTTCAGTTACTTGGTTATTAGTTATTTTTATTATCGGAAGATCTGGATCGCTGATGAATCTATAATCTGCAGCCTCTTCTTTTTCCCTCATTTGCTCTGTTTTCTGTTTCTCTGCATTCCATCTTCGTGTTTCTTTATGCTTTGGCTTTTCTTTTTCATGCCTTTTCAATTCATAATTTATTGCATTAACTATTTCTGAAATTGAATTAACATTTTTTATCTCAGTTCTTTCAGAGATTTTATGAATATTAACATTAACATCTGCTTTTATTCCAGCTTCTTTATTTATCGTTTTAATATATGAAAGAGTTAGAATTAATTGTTTTAGCCAGTTTGCAACTTCTTCTGCTGTCGTGAAATCTGGCTCGGTAACAATTTCAATTAGTGGAGAACCTGAACGATTGTAATCAACACATCCAGTTACTGGATCCCAGGCAGCTGGATCTTCTTCTAAATGTAATTCTCTGATTCTTATTCCAAGAAACTTGCCATTTTCAGCGACTGGAATTGCATAAGTTCCTGAAAGGGTGTTTTGATAACCTTTTGGTAGGTCTGGCCAACTATAGTGTTTTCTCTGCCAGATTAATTTTTTATTATTTTTTGTAGAATCAGTAGTATTAACTTTAGTGTTTAACATCAAGGCAACTTGGATGCATTTTTTTATTGCTTCAGAATTTGGAACTAATGGTTTTGAGCCTGGCTGGCCTGTGCAGATAGGACAGATGCTTGTATTTGGCTTTATTTGCTCTTGTTTATGGTTAATATTGCATCTGCAAAAAAGCTTTTCTTTTGTATCCAGATAACCGTGTATTTCCAAACCAATCATTGACATTTTAGTATATTCTTTATATTAGCCAGATTTTTTATGTTATATAGTTTATTATTTAGCCTATGTTTTAAATTTTTGTATGTGGGTTATGACTTTTTGTTTGAAAACAAAACAATACTAAACTTTTCCATGTGAAAAATTTAACCTGATTTTTAAGGTAATTAAGCAATTTTATCTGGTTAATTTAATAGTTATTAGTAACTTACACTTTTAAATTAGGCAAAGATATTGCAGTATTTTCAAATAAGGTTTAAATAATATATCAATAACTTTCCATGATTTTTAAGATTTAATTATTAATCTTATAATCAAGTTGGTTTAGCTTTTTATCTCTCTTAACTTTTACCATTACTAAGTTTATAATTCCGGCTATGAATTTTAGGATAACATAAAATATAAATACTAGCTTGACATTAATTCCATGCATCATTTTCGTTATTTTACGAAAATTTTACTTTAATCTTTATCAGAAAAAAGAGTGATGTAATTGTGTATGGATCGAATTATTAAAGAAAAAATAAGTGCAGACCATCTGCTGTATGTCAGCTTGAAGTATACTAAAACTTCAGAGGTAATTGTAAACCTTATTCTTAGGTGGACCATTATGATTGATTATGGCTTTGAAAGAATATTGGAACATACCAAGAAAAAGAAGCTGATAAAATCAATTCCTTCTTCTCCAAAGCAGAGAATAGATCTTTTAAAGGAGATTTTCAAAAAAGATAAGTTAATGTTGGAAACGATTGACCTTTATGAAATGTTCAGAAGGATAGATGAGCTGCATAAGGAATCTGAAGGAGAATTCAGGAAAAATGTTGCCTTAAAAGTTACTTATAGGGGAGAGCAGATAAGAATTAATCTTGATAAGCTTAAAGAATATTCAATTTTGTTAGAAAGGTTTATAAATTATCTTAAACAATTTCTTTCGTCCTAGTTTTATAGGATCACTAATAAAAAGAAATAAATAAGAGGAAATGTCAAAATTTATTGTAATTACATCTGGTAAAGGGGGTGTTGGCAAGACAACAACTGCTGTAAATCTTGCAGTTGCTTTAAGCGCTTTTGATGAAGATGTTACTTTGGTTGATGCTAATTTAACTACTCCAAATGTGGGTCTGCATTTAGGGGCTCCTGTAGTACCTGTAACTTTAAATCATGTTCTTTCAGGTAAGGCTGATTTGGTAGATGCTATTTATGAGCATGAATCGGGAGCAAAGGTTATCCCGGCTTCACTTTCAATTAAGGATTTAGAGAGCGCAGACACTAAACGATTAAAAAATTTTGCAAAAGATTTAAGAAAAGTTTCAGATATTGTTATCTTTGATTCTGCTGCAGGTCTTGGCAGCGAGGCAATAAGCGCCTTGGAACTGGCTGATGATATTATAATTGTCACAAATCCTAATATGCCTGCAGTGACTGATGCCTTGAAAACAGCTAAAGTTGCTGAAAATATAGGTAAGAGTGTTAAAGGTGTTATAATTGCTAGAGTTACCGGAAGCAAGAATGAGATGTCTTTGGCAAGCATTAAAGAAATGCTTGAGCTTCCTATTTTAGGCATTGTTCCTGAGGATGATAAAATACAAGAATCTTTATCTTTGAGAAATGCTGTAATTCACACTCATCCGAGAAGCAAGTCTGCAAAAAGCTATAATCAAATTGCAGCAAAGATTATTGGCAGAAAAGTAAGCGCTGAAACTGAAAGCTTATGGGGAAGATTTCTTGAGAATTTGAGGGGGAGATAAAAGGTTTAAAGAATCGTGGGTGTAATCGAACCTTAGGTTCAAGTCTCCAAAAACTCATCGACGCTGAGGTTCGGGGAGCACTTAACTATCTGTTTCGGGAAGCGTTTACACCTTAAAGATTACTAATGCTAATAGAAAGCTTTATAAATAACCTTTCT
Source organism: Candidatus Pacearchaeota archaeon (assembly GCA_018304985.1). Classification (GTDB taxonomy): domain Archaea; phylum Nanobdellota; class Nanobdellia; order Pacearchaeales; family GW2011-AR1; genus JACPLR01. The sequence continues at coordinate 670 of JAGVWP010000032.1, read as the reverse complement.
ATTGCTATAATATGGACTTTAAAAGTATAATTAAAGAGCAAAGAGAAGAACTTGAGAAGATAGAAAAAGAAGAAAAAATAATAGAAAGAACCGGATTAAACAAAAGTAAAGAATCCTTAAAATATCCTAACATACTTGCCATTTTAGGAATAAGAAGATGTGGAAAATCTATTTTTTCTTATTTATTGGCAAAACCCCACAAATTCGCATATATTAACTTTGATGATGAAAGGTTAGCAGGATTAAAAAGTGACGATTTGAATAAGATTTTAGAATCATTCTATGAACTTTATGAAAATATAGATTACATAATTTTAGATGAAATTCAAAATGTAGATAATTGGGAACTATTTGTAAACAGATTAAGAAGGACAAAAAAGATAATTCTTACTGGAAGCAACTCTAAGCTTTTATCTGGAGAGTTATCAACTCATTTAACTGGGAGATATTTAGATATAATTTTATTTCCTTTTTCATTTAAGGAATTTTTGAAGTTAAAGGAAGTTAAAGAAAATAAAGTATACACAACACAAGAAAAAGCAGAAATTATGAAGACTTTGCAGGAATATCTTGAAATAGGAGGATTTCCAGAAGCATATAAATTTGGAAAAGGAATGATTTCAAAAATTTATGAAGATATACTCACAAAAGATATTTTATTGAGATATAA
>JAGVWP010000031.1 GCA_018304985.1 Candidatus Pacearchaeota archaeon | reverse complement strand
AGAAATCAGGATGCGCATCATGGAACCGTTTGGATAATGGAAGACTAAATTAAAAATTTGAATTGGAAGCTGAAGCTTTCAAGCTTCAGAGGATGTCACTTTGAGTTATATCTTTTATATTGTAAGTTTCTTCAAATTTCTTAGCAAAAAAAATTAATCTATCTTTTAATGAGTTTAATCTCCCATAACTTCTGGAACCCTTAACATTGCCTGAAGCAATATTTATTCCCTTTTCCATATCATTAAGATACTGAAGAATTAGATCAGAATTAGTTTTGCTTAATCCTTCTATTCTGGACTTAACTTTTTCTTTCCATTTTAGCCATCTTTCTTTATTCTTATAAGGGTCTATTTTCATGTTTTCTCAAGGGTTATTTTCCTTTTATATAACTGCTACCTTAAAAGGTATCTAAAAATTAATCCCTCGAATTATGCCAAAATGGGTTAATGCCCCCACCGGGATTCGAACCCGGGTCTAAGCCTTTCTTCTTTCTTTCCATCTACAAGGGAAAGTTTCATGCACTCTCAAAAGGAGAGGTTGATAAGGAGAACCTTTAAATCATTCATGATTTTCAAATCCATTAGGATTTTGGTTCTCTTTATAACGAAAGGGCTTGATGCTTGGCCTCTACACCATAGGGGCATAAGCTCTGATAACAAAGCTTACAAAATAAATCAAAGAATAGTTTTTAAAGGTAACTAAAAATCAAAAATTTCTCTTAAGTTTTAATACTCAAACTTACTGAGCCTTTCAGCAGATGTAAATGGGAAAGGCCTTACATTTGATACAAATGCCAGATATCTGATAAACTTGTATGTTTCTGTATTCCAGTATTCTGATAGCATGGCTAAATCTCTATTTCTTTTTCCTGAAAAAACAACAATTAGCCAGTTTATTATCGAGAATATGCAAATCAAAACCTTCCATAAATTGAGAATTATACCTGAGATTATTAAAACTAAAATTCTAAACCATGCTTCTTTTCTCTCAATTTTTCTGTTTGCCATCTTAAAATCTAAAACTCCTTACATAACTTCCAAGAATCGGAACTTCTTTCATTTCTCCAGATAATGAATAAACTAATCCAAAAACCCATAAAATAATAAATAAGATCATTGCAAACCCGTAAATAACATCTCCAATTGCCGGAATAATCTTCAAAACACTACCAATAACTGCGACAACAACCCATACAATAAACAAGCCCAAAGACTGTTTTGCGTAAAACATAACATACTTATTATCTCTTTTGACAACAATCGCAAGAATAAATCCAATTATAAGAAGCAACACTGAAAGAAATGCAAATAACTTGCTATTCTCTTTATCTCCTTCTATAATTTCCCCCTCTTTTTTAATTTTCTTTGCCATATATAAATAAAATAAATTCATTATTTAAATTTATCTTATAAGAGTTCAAATCCGAGTGAGCCTGCGCGGATTTGAACCGCGGACCCCCGCCTCTCTTAGATTTTCTTTTCTACGAAAGGAATGTTTCATTGTGAAACACACTCATATAAGAGCGGTGCTCTAACCAGGCTGAGCTACAGGCTCATCTTATTCTCCTGTAAATCTTAATTTTAAAGCATATTTAAAGTTTCTTAACATAAAAGTCAGAATCAGTAAATCAGCATTTTTAAATGAAAAGTTATCACTAATAAGGATTAAATTTGAAGCAGAAAGATTTTTAAACCTTTTAATAATCCATAAAACAGAATGAAAAACAAATACATGAAGGAAGAGAACGAAGACAAAGATCCAATCGAAGATGATGACGACAACCCTGATAAAGATTGGGACAATGAAGAAGAAGATGAATGGGAAGAATCTTCAAAAGATAGCTATGGTAATTTGGACTAAAATTTAATTTGTTTTTTTAAATTCAGGATAGAATCAGATTTTTCTTATTGTTTTTTTTATTAAGCTCAAAGATAGAGTCGTCTTCATCAATTATAAATGTGAGATTTGTTGTGCTATAAGGGACTGCTAAATTCTCGACTCTTATTATTTTTCCTGCTCCGATATCTAATCCTCCGATTTCATAATTGCTAACTTTATCTGAATTTGCATAAATTGAAAATGAAACATTATTTGAAATTGCTAATCCCCCGTTTAATATTTGAACTTCAAAATTTACATATCTGCCAGTCTCGGTTGCATTAATATCTTCAAAATATAAATCAGGAAGCGAGGATTCTCCGTACAATTCATAAATTTTATCAATAATTTCCTGTCCTATCTCCTGGTTGCATTCAGAAAAATTATACATTATTGACTTGCTATTAGTAGAATGCTTGAATCCAAGAACATGGAAAATTTCGTGAATTGCAACAATAGGAGTGCTACATTCATTTCCCCTATAAAGCAAAATAGTTCCATTTAAGATAACACGATGATTACTTGCATTAATAATTATAGATGGTCCGCCCTCGCCAGCAATAAAATGCTCTGCAAATTGATCCTGTGTAACTCTTTTCTCACTGCAACTGACATCTATCCGGCCATTATTGCTCTCTTCATAAAAATCTATTATAGTTTTATCGGCAATTACAGCAAAGGCCCTTCTTGCATCATCTTTTCTCGCATCACTGCAGTCAGAAGAGATATAATAAGAGATATTTCTAGAAGGAAATCTTATATTATCATAAAACAGCATTCCTCCAGGATAAGAAGCCTCCCCATCAACCTTATTCAGATTATCTTCTATATTATCCCCAGGATTAGCCTGTAAATCATCAGAAACATTAAAAGACCTTGTTTCATGAGGATAAACTAGAGTATATAATAAAAATCCTGCAACACCCAAAGCAAGAATTAATACAACCAATAAAGCAAGTTCCAATTTCATAAGTAACTTAGAATTTTATCATTTAAAAATTCTTTCCAACTAGCTTCTGTAAAGTCTACGGGTGATAAAAGTCTACTTTAGCAACGATAAAAACGATTTTATGGGCATTATAGGAATATTAACAAATTCCGAAGATAAATTTACTCATCACCTTTTAAATTAACACAACTTCCAACTAAATTAAACTATTAATATATAGCTTTAATTATAAGGCTAATAAACCATGTAAAGATATTGTAGTATTTTCAAAAATAATTCGGTATCACACTATATCCTTACTTCATTTTAATGAGTAAGTTACTGAGTCTATTAATAATCATCTGACTATTTGAATATCCTATACATTATTTCAAAGAATCTCTCAGATAATCAAATCCTGCAATAATACCAAGCAAACCTGTTGCAATAGCGGCAAGTACAGTGATCCAGAAATAAATTACATTGTCAAATCTGAAGATAATTAATATAATTGCAATTGACTGGACAAATGTAACCACCTTACCAATATACTTAACCCTATACGCATCAGTATTTCTTATCATCCTTATTACTAATCCAGGAGTTCCTACAATTTCCCTTGATAAGCATGCTGCTAAAAGAAAAGCAAGATTCTGATCAATTGAATAGAATTTATAGAGTAAAACAATAATTATCGGGATCATAAACACTCTGTCAATAACCTGATCAAGCCTAGCTCCTAACTCTGATTTTTGATTTAATTTTCTGGCAAAAAATCCATCAAACCAGTCTGTAACAGCAGCAATTACGAAGAGAACTCCAACAAGCATAAAATTCTCAGGATAGCCAAAAAGAATAAGATAAATAAGAATAAATGTAAATACAAGCCTTGAAAGAGTTAGTGCATTCGGAACATTCCAAATAAACCCCTTCTTCTGTTCCTCTTTTTTATTTTCTCCTTTATCGCTTTTAATCCCTTTCTTAGCCATGCATATCTTAACAATTTATTATTTTTAAATCTTTACAGGTAAGATTTAAAAACTATACATAATAGCCTTATATATGCCTTGGTAGTTAAGTGGCTATAACACGACCCTGTCACTAAAATTAAAACATTTAGCAGAGCGGTCGAGTCCCGAGTTCGATTCTCGGTCAGGGCGTTTTTCTCGCCTCATAAACATGCAGGGGAGGAATATTATTTAAAACAAAATCCTTGGAGACATGCGGGAAAAACTCTTTAAGATGTTTTTCAATTTTAGCAGAGACTTGATAAATAAAAAATCCTCCGTCGTCATCTAAAATATCCTTACTCTGTTTAATTATATTAATTACTGCAGGTTTTTTAAGAAAAGAAAAGGGTATTCCCGAGATAATATAGTCAACTTTGGCAATATTATTGGCTTTTAATATTGATTGTATATTTTCAGCGCTGCCATAAATAACAATTAACCTTGAATCATTTATCTTATTTAAATTCTCAACAAATTCTTTATTTGTCTCAATAATAATTAGCTTAGAATCCTGATTCATCTTCTCTAACAAGTATTTGGTAAATGCTCCTGTTCCAGGGCCGTATTCAACAATTATTTGTTTTTCACTAAAATCAATTTTATTGCATATTTTCTCAACAATATACTTTGATGTTTTAGTGACAGAAGCCACATTTTTATCCTTGATAAATTCCTTTAAAACATTTATTTTCTCCATGTCAAATATAAAATCTGGTAACTATTTATTCTTTTCCAAAAAAGAACCAGAAACCATTCATATAAAAAAGTTAAGGCTATTTAATCCATAAAAATCAATACTCCAGCTTAAAAGTCATGGAAAGAAATTGCAGTATTTTCAAAATATTAAGAAATCATACAATATCCTTGCCTAATTTTAATGTGAAAGTTACTTAAATCTTATTTGTTAACATAAAGATGCTATTATTCTCCACTTTAAAGAGACTTCACTAAATTTAAAAGCAAAAGAAAGATAATAATTAATTTTTCAATAAAAAAGGATGGGAAAAACTTAAATAAAAGCGAATCTTGTTAAAATGATAAAAAAAGGGGTGGGAATGGATCAGAAAAAAGAGATGCAGACAACTATAATTGAAATAAAAAATAATCAGCAGGCTACCAAAGAGGAGTTTCTTAGCATATTAAGGCTTGTTGCGCCTGGAACAAATTTAAGGTCAGCGCTTAACGGAATTGTTGAAGCTAAAAAAGGAGGATTAATAATAGTTGAAAATGAAATAGTACATCAGGTTCTGGATGGGGGATTTAAGGTTAACTGCAGATTTACTCCTCAAAGGCTTATAGAACTGGCAAAAATGGACGGAGCAATAGTTCTCTCAAATGATATGAAAAGAATAACATATGCCAACGTAACACTTGCTCCTGACAGCAGAATACCCACAAAAGAAACAGGTACTCGCCACAAAGCCGCTGAAAGAACCGCAAAAATGACGGGAACATTGGCAATCGCTGTTTCTGAAAGAAAAAACGAGATAAATTTATATTATAAAGATATAAAATACCATGTAAGAAGCACAGCAGAAATATTGCGAAGGGCCACTGAAACTCTTCAGATACTTGAAAAGCAAAGAGACTTATTTGATTTAAATCTGGCAAAACTTAATCAAATTGAAATTGACAATGACTTAAATTTGAGGCAGGCATGCAAAGTAATACAAAAAGGAAAAGCCATAGAAAAAATACTTGACTCTCAGGAAAAAACACTGATTGAACTGGGAAATGAGGCAGTAACCTTAAAACTAAGAATAAAAGAACTAATGAAAGACGTTGAAAGGGAAACAGACCTAGTTATAAGAGAGTACACAAAGCTCAATTTAAAAAAATCAAGAAATATTCTGGAAGGATTATCATACGAAGAGCTTTTGGATGTAGAAAATATTATTATCGCTTTAGCTCAAAAAGAGGATAATAACCTTAGTGCAATAAAAGGGTGGAGAATGCTGTCTAAAACAAGCCTTGAAGAAAAAGAAATAGCAGATTTAGTCTCTAAATTCCAAAATTTGAATAATATAATAAATGCGGGATTTGATGAGCATAAAGAAATTCTGGGCAATGAAAAAGCTGGGACATTTATTAAAGAGCTTCAGAGATTTAGGAATTTGTAGTTGTTAAAAAATAAAACAGCTTATTAAATTACATAATTAACTTAATTCAGCTTAAAAATTAGGCAGAGTTATTGCAATATTTCAGAACCATCTTTATAAAATTTACCGGCTTGGGTAACTAAAATTATCAAATTCGAAATATTTCAAAACTAATTATATGAATCCTGCTTTTTGGTAAGATTTATATAATGCGAAATATATTTTACAGTATACAATCTGTAAAAAAGAGTGATAAATATGGATGAAAATCAGGAAAGAATACCCGGGAAAAAAAGTGTCTTTTTACTGGCAATTTTATCTATTATAACTCTTCTTATATATGATAAGATTTGGTATATAAGAAGAACTAATGAATTAAATAATCTAAGAACTTCTGCTAAGTTTAATAAAGCAATGCCAATAGTAGCTTTAACATTATACCTGGCGCTTATAACCCTTTATATTGTACTGATAACATTCTCCCCGCAAATATCAACTGGAGTTCCAGCAATAAGTTTTAATGATGTTCCAATTGAATTCACAATAAACCTGTCTTTGATTATAATCATCTTAGTAATTTTAATTATAATGATGTTATTAATGGCATTTAAAACAAGTAAAATCCTTAACCAGGCTCTTGCAAATAAAGGGGAGAAAGTCAAAATATCTGGATTTTTCGCATTAATCTTTAATTTCTTATATATTCAGTATGAAATAAACAGAATAATAAATGACAAAGAAAATAATAAAAGGATCGGTCCTTGGATTATGTTTATTTTAATATTCGTAATAGTTATATCAATTGCAGCAATTATTATAATGGCTCCTGATTTTTTAAAAAAATTATTTTTTCCGGCATTATAATCAACTAAATAATATACTTTCCAGCAAAACAATCTTCTTAAACTCTCAAATTAATCATTTTTCATGGAAAGGAGGGAATTTTTGAAAAGAAGTGCAGTTTTTCTTTCATCTATTTTAATATCCAATAAATCAAAAGCATCAGGTGAAGAAAATTCAAATAAGCAGGATATAGAATTAGAGCCATTAGACCCTAGAAAAAATATATACCTTACAATTGATGATGGACCAAGAAAAAACATGCCTAAAATTCTTGAAAATTTAGGAAATAATAAAGTAATCTTTTATCTTATTGGAAATCAAATTAAAAATCAAAGCGGATTTGATATGGCTTGTAAAGCTCTGGAAAGGGGCCATATCTTGGGAAATCACTCTTATTCTCATCCCGCATTCTCAGGAATAAGCTTTGAAAAAGCAAAAGACGAAATTTTAAAAACAGAAGAATTAATAGAAAAAGCTTATTCACATCTAAGTGTTATAAGATTCAAGAAATTTTTCAGATTTCCTTACGGAGCTAAAAAAGCAAGTGTTGCAGAATTTCTTGAAGAAAACGAATATGAAACTCAGTTTTGGGATATTGATTCAGAAGATTGGAAGCATTATTCAAAAAGCCATAAAAGCGAAGGAAGAATATTAAAAGATTGTATAGGTGCTAAAGAAGGAGATATTGTCCTTACTCATGACCTGCCTATAACTGCAGAATCAATTATTCCAGCTTATATTAATTCTTTGGAATACAAATTGATTATTCCTTTTGCCCAAGACATTATTCCAGAATTTCATGAATTAGCTTAAATGGAGGAGTTTTAGGATTATCTTCAGGATTTAATGAAGTTGGAGTTGTCTGCCTGATTGGATAATACCTTAGTCCTCTTTCTAATTCGTAAGCTTTCAATGTTTTCAAAACTCCTCCAGACATTAGAGCCTCGCCTGTAAGAATAATACAAGAACAAAAGTTCTGGAAAACTTCCGCAATGTGTTGCAGCAGTCATTATTCCTAATTCATCTTTTGAATCTGTGAATTTCCGTTTTCCAAAAAACAGGATTATTAAGCAAATTCGCTTCATCCTCACTTAAAAGTTTTCCTAATCTGCTCCATTTTCTTTTTTTATATAAATTTCCCACCCATTGGGAATACTTATCAAATTCTTTTTGATCCCATTTATTTAAAACATCCCATGCTCCAGAAGCATAAGCTTGTTTGTTAAATAATAAACTTCCAGCAACCATGCTTGAATTTAATAAAAAACTTCTTCTTGAAACCCTCATTTTAATTATAAATAAATCTCAACTTCATTTAAATTGTTATTTATAGAAGATTATATATAATCTCGCAGACATAAATCTTTATAAAATAGAAAAAACAAATGCAATAATGAAATCAAGATTTTCAAAAAACCTTGGAAGAGGTTTGTCTGCTTTATTAATCGGCATAACAGGATTAACTGGAATAAATGGATGCGCAACAACAAAAGAATATCGCGCCAAAGATAATAAAATTAGGGATATTATTGCTTATAATGCTAACTCAAGTGAAACAATGTCAAGAATGAAGGATTTTATTCCAAAAAATGAAACCCTGCGAGATATCTCTCTAAGGCATAGGGATTATAATGGTGATGGAAAACTTGATTTTTATGATGCTTTGCTGACTTCAACCGGAAATGATAAAAAAGAAAACTTAGTAAGGATGATTGAAGTTCTTTACAAGTATACTTCTGAAGGAAAAATAATGCAAAACCCGATAATAGTTTATCAGATCACAAACTGGCAGAAAATGCAAGATGGAAAATTGATAGCAATCACAGAAAAATCACAAAAACACGACTGCGGAACAAAAAAATTATCTTCAGAAGACGAACTGCCAGAATCAATCACAAGCTATCAGCCCGATGGAAACTTCGATTATGAAGATACAACCCATATTGAACTGCCATTTTCTATTCAAATAATTCCAAATCAAGATTCTAAAGATGCTCCAAAAAACATTCCAGAAAAAAACGAATTAGAAAAAAAATTAGATGAAATAAATCAGCGATCAAAAGGGCCAAAAATCACAATATAATAAAAATAAAATGAAAAAACAATTAACAGCCTTAGTCCTAGCATCTATTTCTTTAAGCTCTCTAAATGGATGTATAACTCAACCTATGGATAAAAAATTTTATGACTGGGCATATCTGCCACAACCTGCCATAGACCAAAAAGATGAACATGAAGATTATGTTGGAATAAATAAAGAAAAAGAGCAAGTTACTTATTTGAAAAGATAAAAAATATTTCTCTGAATTTGAAAATACTGCAATACTAAATTTTTCTATGTAAAAAATTTAAACTTATTTTTAAGCTGGGATAAGTATACTAATATTTTATCAATTAAAATTCAGTAACTTACACATTTAAATTAGGCAAAAATATTGCAATATTTTCAAAACTTCTAAATTCTCTTTTCAGCCTTTACAGAAGTTGGAGATTCTCCTCCATGCCATGTAAACTTCGGCCTAACTCTCATTGGATAAATTCTTTCAGAATTATCATCTAAGATAATTGCGCTTCCTTTTAAATTGGGAAGATCATCAATATATTTTTTAATGCTCTGATAAAGATAAGACTGCATAATTTCATTCAAAGCCAGAAGATCTGGCTGTGCAGTTAGCCTGTGCGAGATAACAACATCAGATTGAGTCATAACATCTTTATGTATCTGCCCGGGCTGCTGTGTTGCAAGAACTAAAGAAATTCCAGGTTGCCTTCCCTCTCTTAAAATCTGAACTAAAGCATCTGTTGCGCTTGTCTTTCCATCCCTCGGCAAAAACTCATGAGCTTCATCAACAAAAATCCAAACCAAAGGCGTTTCTCTTTTTCCCTGATAAGATAAGTAATCAATTCCGTGCCTTACTGCTTCAACCTCTTCTTGTTTTCTTGAAAAAGTCCTGTCATTAAACAATTTTCTGCAGACCAAACCAATAACTAATGCCCTAACATTGAACGCTCCAATTGAATTGTAAACACTTAAATCAACAATAGTTGTTGCGCCCGGACTTAACAAATCAGCTAATTTTGTCTCCATCTCGCCTTTTTTAGTAAAAACTCCCCATGTGCCTGCTGCCTCAAACAATCCGCCAGCGGCATTCTTGTCATTAGCAGAAGAAACTGTATCCTCTTTTATTTGAGAAAGAATATCTGTAATGTCATAATCTGATTTTTTCTTAAGTTTTTCAATAATTCTTTCAATTAAAATGCTTATAGGATTTATAATATCTAAATTAAACATTAAGCTCCAGTCTTCTGCATCAAGTTCAGAAGCTTTTATAGAAAAGCCATCATCAGCAGGAATGCCTTTCTTAATATATTCATCATACTTGCCATAAGGAACAAAAACCCTAACTGGAAGTTTTTTTGGCTTTAAATTCCATTCACTTAAAAGCATTTTTTCTTTTTCATTCTCATACTTCATTGTCCAGAATATTCCCATGGTATCAAAAATTATCGGGGCAATATTTTTTTTCTCCTCATCCGGCAATTGAGAAAGTTCCTCAGCAATAACTCCAAGGCTATAACTTTTCCCACTGCCCCTCTTGCCCGCAACCAAAATTACATGGCTTCGCGAAACATCAAGATAAATAGGATTGGAAAGAGAAGTATACTGGCCCATTGTTACATATCCTTTTCCAAAATAAATCAGGCCTTTTTTTCCAAACCTCTTTTTATCCGCATCATCTCTTCCTATAATAATATCATATGGCATGGCAATAAAAACAAAAAGAGATATTTAATTGTTTCTAAACAGCTTTTGCTAAAATCTAATTTTCACTTCCATAATCTTTTTAAACCTATTAAACTAGCTATGAACATTAAAATGGTAAAAGTTTCTGACAAGCCAAACCTTGGAAATACAGATAATGATGAAGTTATCAAAATAAACCTCGGTGGAATGAAAAACCCATTAAAAGGTATTCCAAAACATAATTGGGCGATAACAACTTATATTTTGGGAATTTTAAGCATAATTCTGTTAATCACCTTATTTGCGAATAATGGCGGAGGATTTACAGGCAATGTTATAAATCAAAATCAAATAAAGCCGTTAGTTGACAATTTTGTTAACCAGGAATTAGTCCAAGACGGAGGAGTTGTAATTGAAGATATAAAGGAACAAAGTGGAATTTATGTTGCAACAATAAATTCAGAAGGCGAGACAGTTCCGATATATTTCACAAAAGACGGAAATTTTATTTCTCCTGGAAGACCATTAATTCCAATTAAAGACTCAGGAAGTTTAAACAATCTTCCTTCAGATGATGGTTCAAATAATCCAAATACTATAGTTGAAGTAAGTGCTGATGACGATCCAGCACTCGGAAATGCAAACGCTCCTGTAACAATAATAGAATTCTCAGATTATCAATGCCCATTCTGCGAAAGATTTTATACAAATACTTTACCTCAATTAAAAACAGAATATATTAATACTGGAAAAGTGAAATTAATATATAGGGATTTCCCATTAAGCTCAATACACCCTCAAGCAGAAGAAGCTGCTGAAGCTGCTGAATGTGCCGGAGAACAGGGAGATAATTTTTACTGGAAAATGCATGATAAATTATTTGAAAACCAAAATGCATTGGATACTGATAGCTTGAAAAAATACGCCCAACAAATTGGGCTTGATACAAGTAAATTTAACACATGCTTAGACTCTGGCGCCATGGCAGAAGAAATAGCAAAAGATTTAGCAGACGGAACAAGCTATGGAGTTCAAGGCACTCCTGCTTTCTTCATAAACGGCCAGGAAATAAGCGGGGCTCAACCATTTGAATCTTTCAAACAAATTATTGACGCTGAATTAAGCAAATAACAATTTTTAAAATATTTAAAAATTATTTTTAAATCATACAATATACTTTGCCTAATTTATCTGTGAAAGTTGCTGACTTTACTTAATCTAATTTTAATATAATTAAATTATTAATCTATTTCTTACATTTTCAAATTAACTTTCTAGGGTGGGTGGTGGGGATTGGTTTGGTGGGAGATATAAATTATTTTTATATCTTATTAATATACTCAATTTCCTGCTCACTTAACCTTAATTCTTTTTGTATTGCAGGTTGTCTAAGAACTCTTTTAACAATATTAAATTCTTTAGCAGCTTTTTGTTTGGAGCAATGAATATGCGCGGCGTATTTTATAATAATAGATTTTTTATGCTTGTTTTTATTATTGCTCATCCAGATTTTCAGTACTCTTGAGGGTTTTTGATAATAGGTATATCCTGTATGTGGTTTTTTTTTCGAAAGAGAAATACCTGCGCTTAAAAAAATATTCTGATAAACTAAAAACCGCCAGTATCTCTGTCTTCTAATTCTTCCCCGAAAAACATCTGCAATACTCAAAGCCTCGTAAGCCTTGTACAATTCCTCTCCAGAATATTCATAAGGAATATTCTCATCTATCCATAAAAATATTTTTTCAAGAGGAATACTGCTCACAGAATCATAAACCCTTAAAGTCTCATTTGAAAACATGCCCTTAAAAACAAATTTCAATGCATTAAAAATATCAGTTTCCCTGTTTCTTTCATCAAGAGAAATATGTCCTGAATATTCCTTATCAGATGCAACTATCTGCAGATCGTTTATAGCTGCTCTAACATCGCCTTTTGAACGAACTGCAACCGCAATAATTGCCTGATTATCCACCTGCAATTTCTCTTTCTTGGCAATATCCTGCAATACCAAAGAAATAGCTTTATAATCCGGTTCTTTTAAAGCTACAAGCTTGCATTTTTTTCTTAATTCTCCAAATTTTGCATCCCAGATATTATTTGCAGTTATTATAATTGGAAATTGAGTTTCTTCTATTAAAGAAATCAGCTCTGGAACTCCTCCATAATCTTTTGTTGCAGACAAGCCATCAACTTCATCAACAAGAATTATTTTGCTTTTTTTAAAAAGGCTTTTTTGTTCTGTTGCAGGCTTTAATTTATTCTGCAGTTCTTCTTTACTTCTGAAATCACTTGCATTTAACTCATAAATTTCTAAATCAAGCTCTTTTTTAGATACATGGGCCAAGCTTGTTTTCCCTATTCCTGCAGGTCCATGAAGTAAAATAGCTTTTTTGCCCTTAGGGAATGTTTGAATAAAATGTTTAAGATCTTGAATAGCGACTTCCTGCCCTTTTATATCTGCAAAGCAACTTGCCCTGTATTTCTCGCTCCAGTTTTCAAAATTATTTTCCATTTTATAATTTTTTATATCCTTCAAAATGAATTTCTGAATCACTTACATCAAACACTTCATTTATAATATATTTACCTTTAGTATAAACCTGATCATTTTTTAAAAAATGAGTAGCTTCTAAAATAACAATGCTTGCTAATGGTCTTGATAATCTTTGATTGCCTTCAGTCATAAGCAATGGAAGTTCTCCTTTAAACCAATAGTTTCTTTGTCCTTCTTTAAGAAAGTTATGAACAGATCCAACAAATAAAGTTTCAGGAAGACACTCTTCTTCCAATCTTCCGGGAGTGTTATATTTTCTTAATGCCAAATCAGGATTAAACTCAACCTGAATGCCCATTTTATTTCCCTCTTCCAGCCATTACAAAACTTGCCAATAAAGCTTCAAGCTGAATAAATTCATCAGCGCCTTCAACAAGCCTGAATTCAATTTCCCCTGTTCTTTCTGTCAATTTAACTTTTAACTCCGGTTCAACTGGCAAATTCCAAATCTCTTTTTGAAATGCTTTAACAATATCTGATCCTGAAATGCTTTCTCTCAACATTATCTCCAGCAATTTTTCTCTGGAATTTAAGAAATCTCCTGAAAGAGCATAATCTAAAATAATTCTTATATCTCCAGGCCTTGCGCTTGGAGCCATAACTCCAATTAAATCACTTGTTATATTATTGCTTATAGAAGCGGTTGTTTGCAGTAAATTGATAACTCTTCTGCAATCTCCCTCGCTTATCTCAAAAACAATATCAATAGACTTTCCATCAATCTGAATATTCTCTGAATGTGCAATTTTTCTGACTATTTTATCAATATCTTTCTTCTCCAGCAGCCTGAATCTAAAAACAGCGCATCTTGATTGAATAGGGTCAATTATCTTGCTGCTGTAATTGCATGAAAGAATAAATCTGCAGTTGTTGGTATAATTCTCCATTGTCCTTCTTAAAGCATTCTGAGCCTCATTTGTAAGAGCATCAGCTTCATCTAAGAAAATAACTTTAAATGGTATCTTAGAAATTGACTTTGTCCTTGCAAAATCCTTGACTTTCTGTCTTATAACTTCAATACCTCTCTCATCACTGGCATTTAATTCAAGGTAATTATCTTTCCAGCCAGCTCCAAAAAGCTCTTTTACAACCACAAGGGCAAGAGTTGATTTGCCAACGCCTGCCGGGCCTGCAAATAATAAATGGGGAATATTCATAGCGTTTGTCAAAGACTTGACCCTCTTAATAATGTCATCCTGGCCTACAATTTCATCAAAAGTAGATGGCCTGTATTTTTCTGTCCAAATCTCGCTATCCATAAAATCCTTTTAACCCCTTTTATTTTATTTAATATTTAATTATAAAACTTTTAATTTCGGGCTATATAAAAAGATTACTATAGTGTAGTATTATAAAATATAAAAAGAACCAAGGTTCTCTTTATGAACTCCCCTTTTAAGTGCCAAGGTTCTTCTTATGACATCTTCTATAAAGACAACCAAAGGTTTTCTTTTATCAAACTTTCCTTTTAAGTACCAAGGTTTTTTATGAAGCTTCCTTTTAATGCCAATCTCTTTGTGAACACTACTTTAATTAATAAATATCTTGCATTATCACTTTAATTTAAATTATGTTAAATTTTTCACATAGAAAAATTGAGTATTGTATAATTTTCAAATAAGATTTACTTAGATCTCTGTCTTCTTACTTTTCTGAGATGCTTCGACTTCCTTAACTTCTTTCTCTGCCACTTCCATCTCATCTGGTTTTTCTTTTTCCACCTTCTTGATGATCTTTTCATAAAATAAGGTGAAAAAATTGATTTATAAACCTGCCGATAAAAAAATAATAAAAAGAAGATTTATAAAACCAAGAACTATATATTCTTAATGGGTTTAATTAAGTGGATTTTTATTATTGCTGTTATCTTAGTAGTTGGGGTTGTAATTCTTGGAAGCCTGGATAATGAAGGCAACGATAATAATCCTCTCCCAAATAATGGTAATGGAAATAATGGCAATACTACTCCAACACCGAGTGGAGTAAATTGGGAAGAAGTAAGAGCAAATAGCATTGCTAAAGTTTCAAGCGATTTTAAAGAGCCAAAATACATTCCAATAAGCAGTGAAGGGTGGGAAGATAGCGAGTATATTTCTCAAGACGGAAATACTTTATATTTTATCTATATAAATTTAGACTTATTGGAATTGCCTAAAGTTGTTTTCGTTGGCCCTAATAGAGATCCTCAAGGAAGCTGCAAAAACGGAGTTTCTTGTGGTTATGTTTCTGCTAAGTCCCAAAGAGGAGATACTTTTTATTCAACAAAGCTGGGAGATAACTCTTGGTCAACTCCTAAGCCACATCCACTAACTTTAGATGAACCTGTTCACGGAATTGTTTTTGTAAATGACAATAAAGCTTATTTCCATAAAGAAGGAGCACAGCCAGATACAACTAATATTTATTATTCTGAAAAGATAAATGGAGGGTGGAGTGAACATAAAGAAGTAATTGTTGTCAATTCAAAATACAGAGAAGATGATGTTTATGTAAATCCTTCAGATGATAAAATGTTATTCTGGTCTACACGCCCCGATTCTTTCGGTAAAAAAAATATTTATTATTCTGAAAAAATAAACGGAGAGTGGCAAGCTCCTGTATTAATGCCCGAGCCAATAAATAGCAATGAAGATGATATGCATCCTTTCTTGTTTGATAAAACTCTTAATAGTAATAGAGATTCTCCTATTTTGTCTGAAAGTAATACTCTTTATTTCTCATCAGGAAGAACTGATGGAAAATTGAGAATATACAGATCAACCCTTTTATCAGGAGGTATTTCAACAGGCACGTGGTCCCAGCCAGAAATTATTATTGAAAGCAATTTTGCAGTTGGAGAACCCACACTGCCTACTGATGGGAGCAGACTGTATTTCTTGCAGATTTTTAATTCAGGTACTGGAAAGTATACTGCAGATTTAATGTATGTTGAAAAGAAATAAATAATAAAAAGAGGAAAATGCCAAACTTATGGATTGTAATTATTGGATGGATATTTATATTCGGAGGAATATTTTTCTTTTTCAAGCAAAAGCTTACAAATAATCTTGCCAATAATTCATTGCCAAAAATAATAAATTATTTTATCATTGCCCTCCCAGTAACCTTAATTGAAGAATTTTTTACGTGTGAAATTGGTTATCTGATGTGTTTAGGAGTTATTGTTCCCATATTCCTTGGAGTTTTCTTTATTTTATTTTTTATTCAGTATTTTACAAAGCTGAATTACTTAGTTTATTCTTCTTTATTTGCACTATTTGGTTTATTTAATGAATTTATAATTGTTGATAGAATTCATAACCCATTATATGCTAATTTTACAATGGCTCAATGGATATTATTAGCGATAATTACCTTATTAATTTATTTTGTGATGGCAATACTGCCAACATATTATCTTCAAAGAAAGTTAAAGAAGCAATGATTATTCGTTTATTTTGTTTTTCTTAAGAAAACCTTTTATTCTTGATTCAGGTATCGCTCCTATAAACTCATCAGCAACATTGCCATTTTTGAAAAGCTTAACATTTGGTATACTCATTATCTCATATTCTTGGGATCTTTCTCGATTTTCATCTACATTGAGCTTAGCAAGAATAAACTTGCCTTTATACTCCTCTGCCAGTTTATCTAGTGTAGGGCTTAAAAACCTGCATGGGTAACACCACTCTGCCCAAAAATCAACTAGAACCGGAGTTTTCTTGGATTTTTCAATCACTTCTTTTTTAAAATTATCATCACTTACTTCAATAATATTTTTTCCAGCCATAATCTAAGATATTAAATAAAGTTTTTAAACTTAATTAAGCAAAAAATATGCAATGAAAGTATTTTAAAGTCAAAATACCTAATTAATAAATGATAAGCGAATTCATCAGTTTTATGCTACACATAGACAAGTATCTTGGGGAAATAATTGTGGCATATGGCCTTTTAACCTACTCTCTTTTATTTTTAATTATAACAATTGAAACAGGATTAGTAATAATGCCATTTCTTCCAGGGGATTCTCTCCTTTTTGCAGCAGGAGCTTTTGCTGCAATTGGCTCATTAAATATATACCTGCTGCTGATAATCTTGTCTATTGCCGCAATTTTGGGAGATAGTATGAATTATTGGTTTGGAAACAAGCTCGGAAGAAAAGTTTTTACTAAGTATAACAATCAGTTTATTAAAAAAGAACATTTAGAAAAAACAGAAATATTTTATGAAAAACACGGAGCAAAAACAATAATCTTAGCAAGATTTATCCCAATTATAAGAACCTTTGCGCCTTTTGTTGCAGGAATGGGCAAAATGCAATATCCCAAATTCCTATTTTATAATATAATTGGAGGAATATCATGGGTTTTGATATTTGTTCTTGGAGGATATTTCTTTGGGAATATCCCAATAATAAAAGAAAACTTCAGTTTAGCAATTTTAATAATTATTATAATCTCTTTAATCCCATTTTTAATTGAAGCTATAAAATATATGCTAAGAAAGAAGAAAAACTAAAACCATTTTAAATAATAAAGATTAATAATCCAATCTAATAAATCAGGCAAAGTTATTGCAGTATTTTCAAAAATAAAGACAACCAAAGGTTTTCTTTATCAAACTTTCCTTTTAAATACTAAGGTTTCTTTTATGAAACTTCCTTTTAATTACTAAACATATAATATCTCTACATTATTTAAATGAATAAGTTACCGATACTTTATCAATTAACAATTAATCTCTAGCAAAAGTTTCAGCAACAATCAACGGGAAAAGGATTGTTGCATCTCCATAAACTTTAATGCTTTCAGCATCTGTTCTAATCTTGCCCCATGAAACAGCTTCATCAGGAGCAGCTCCGGCATCACTTCCATCAAATTCCTGTGCAGTATTAATATAAACAGCATAATCTGCTCCGTTTCTGTATAAATGAGCATTTAAAATGCTATGTTTGACAACCCCGCTTCCAAGAATAATAACTCCGCTTTTTTCTAATCCTATTGTGCTGTCATTTAAATTTTTTCCATCTTCAGCAATATCAATTATAAAATCCTCTCGCCCTTTCTTATATTTAAAAAAGTAAACCATATCTCCAAAACTTCCATCAAGCAAAGCAGGACAGTAAATAGGTATTTTATTTTTCCAAGCCCAATAGCAGATGCTTCTCTTGTCATTTATTCTTTCTCCCAGCTTCCAGACAATCTGGCTTGGAGTAATAATCTTGCCATTGGCTTTTTGCTCTTGATAAATCTCTTCAAGAATTGGCATTACCCAATTTTCAAATGCAATATATCTCGAATTTGGCACAAAAATATTTCCGATTCTGTTAATTGCCTTATCCCTAAGCTCGCTGCCTTTAGCTTTAAAATCTCCTAAAATAAAATCTCCAAGGCATTTTATAATATCTTCTTCAACCCCGCCAGCTGAAGTAACAATAACATCAATTTTCTTATGCTCCACCAAATACCTAAGGATATCTCTTAGTCCAGAACTAACCATGTTTGATGTATATCCAAGAAATATTTTTGCTTTATCCCCATGTTTTGCTTTTTCATCTTGCATTTTGTTGATAATCCTAATCGCCTCTGAAAAATGTGTTGCCTGATATCCTGTTGAAGCAAAACTATGAATTATTTCCTTATAATTAACTCCTTTATTAAAATCATAACCCTTAACTGAAGCTCCTTCTAGCTCTTCTCCAGTTTTGAGGATATTTTCTCTTGCAATTTTCTCATTATCAGCAGCATTAGTGTTGTTCATTTTAGTTTTAAGTCTAGATAAAATTAGATCAAATAAAATAGAAAAATATTAACAAATAGGAATAGCCAAAGATTCAATTATTAGCTTTATTCTGTTAATTATCATAGAGTTAGCTATTATGAATATTTTATAAACCTTTCTAATCTATGATTATTAATTAGTAAAATGAAAAAGGCAAAAGAGGTTCATTATATTTACATATTCCGTCATGGGCAGACATATTATAATAGAGATGGAATATTTACGGGATGGAAAGACATAAAACTAACTCCACTTGGAATTAAACAGGCAAGAAAAATAGGAAAAAAACTTAAGAATAAACAAATTAATCTAGCTTTTCAGACAAAGCTTTCCCGCAGCAAAGACACTTTAAAAAAAGTATTAAAATACCATCTAGAATGCAAAAAGATAATAACAGATAACCGGGTAATTGAAAGAAATTACGGAAAGCTAAATGGTCTCTCACACGAAACATTCATTAAAACAAATGGAAAAGAAGAATATAATAAAATACATAGGAATTTCTATGCTAAACCTTTACAAGGAGAGAGTTTTTCAGATGTTGAAAAGCGGGTTAAGCCATTTATTAAAGATCTAATTAAAATGATAAAAAAACAGAAGGTTAATGTTGCTATATCTGCACATGGCAATTCTATAAGATTATTTAGAAAGATAATGGAAAATCTTTCAATAGAAAAAACAAAGAAACTTATTATTCCTTATGACGATTATTACGTATATAAAATAAAGGTTTAGATTAATAGCTAATAAAAACAATCTTGACATTAGCCATTTTCCTGTAAAAATCAAGTTCCGGCTTCTTTTCTTTGGAGGTTATAAATATTTTATCTAATCCAGACCACAAAGTAAACCAGCCAGCAGGCTCAAGAATGACAAATAACAAATTAAATAAAAACCCTTCATATGCATAAATAATAGTGGCAAGAAATATAAAAACCAGTCCAACAACAGACCATGCAATACCTTCTCTTTTTATACTTTTAATTTCATCATGCTTTTCTTTGAAATGTTTGTGAAAGTGAAGTCTTAGCCTTTGTTTTATCTTTACCTCATCATTCAAATTCCTTTTGCTTTTTGGCATCAAAAGCCTTAATTCAAAGCCAATTTCAAGATCTTTATCTCTTGCAGCTCTTTTACATTCAAGCAGAAAATCGTCAGACAATGCCCTCTCAGAATAGCTTCTTGGATCAAAATCAGAAAAAATATCGTTATAAGTATCCAATATAAGGCTGATATTCCCCTGCCTCATTTTCTCCTCTTCACTTAATTCTTCAATTAAATGTTCTGTATCCATTTGACCTCTTATAATTAACTATAAATTAATCAATAATCTACAATTTATAAGTATATCGAAAATAAAACAATAAAATTAAAAACTCTCCTTCTTTCTATAATTAATTAAAAAGAGATGGAATACGACTTTATTGTTTTTGGAGGAACAGGCAAAGAAGGAAGAATATGTGCTAGAGATTTACTAGAATCGGGATATTCTGTCCTTTTAGCTGGAAGAGACAAGTCAAGAGTTGAAAATTTGCTTGAAGATAAAAAAGCCGGATTTCTAAAAGTTGATTTAAGGAATAAAAATGAAATTATAAAGGCAATAAATTTCTCAAAGGCAGAAGTTGTTGTAAATTGTGCAGAACTTTCTTTTAATTTAGATATAATGAAAGCTTGCTTGAAAATAAAAAAACATTACACTGATCTCGGAGGTTTGCAGACAATGACAATAAAACAATTTCAATTAAACCGCAAATTCAAAAAATCAGGAATAATCGCAATAACCGGATGTGGCGCAACTCCCGGTATTGCAAATGTGCTTGTCAGCCACGGAATAAAGCACTTTGACAAAATAGATGAAATTAATTTAGGTTTTGCATGGAATTCAAATGTAAAGAAATTTGTTGTTCCATACTCAATTCAAAGTATTTTTCAGGAGTTTACAGAATCTCCTATAATATTAAGCAATGGAAAATTCAAGAAATCTGACAAGTTTAGGTGTGTGGGAACATATACTTTTCCTGAAATTGGGAAACAAACAGTTTATTGCATTGTTCATTCAGAAGTCTATAGTTTTGCAAAATATTATAAATCAAAAGGCCTGAAAAACGTGAATTACATGGCAGGTTTTCCAGAACATTCATTTAATGTAATAAAAACTTTTTTAGATTTGGGATTTAATTCTCAAGATAAAACCCTAAATTTTGATGGAGTTAAAGTTTCTCCGCTTGAAGCCACCCATAAAATTCTAAGATTAATAAAGCCTGTTAAAGGCTACGAAGAAACAGAAGATATATGGGTCAGAATGAAAGGCATAAAAAATGGGAAAAAACAGGAAAAGAATTTTGACTGCTTAATCCACTCATTGAAAAATTGGCAAGGTATTGGAAGTGATGTTGGAACAGGAATGCCAATTTCAATAATGTCTCAGATGCTAAAAAATAGTTTAACAACAAAACCGGGAGTTTATGCTCCAGAAGCAATAATTCCATCAGAAATATTTTTCAAGGAGCTTGCAAAAAGAAAAATTTACGTTTATGAGAATGGAAAGAGGATAAATTAAACTTTATCTGTTTAACCAAGATAGGTCTTTTCTTTTTTTGTTGCTCTTGAACCCCAATTCTTTTTCAGCGAATCAAGAACCTGCACTAATTCTTTTTTTATTTCCTGCCACACTTTATATTTCTCACTGATAAATTTAGCCTCTGCTTTTTCGCTGTAATTAATGTCCAATTCAAAAGAATCAATCTCTATATCTCCAAGCTTGTCAAATAATCTATCCAGTATTTCTTTTTCTTTTGAATTTACTCCTTTAACTAAGAACATATAGAACATTGAGCCTGTGCTTGGATTTAACAGAAGTTCTGTAAAGCTTAGAATTGCAAAGAATTTATTAACCATTGATTTTCTTACATCTCTTAAAATAGTATCCTGATTAAAATCAAATTTTCCAATATCAAATTCTTCATTTAATTGTTCAAATCCGGGAAGCGGGTATTTTTTCTGCAATTCAAGGTATTTCGTTTTTATTTCATCTAGCTCATTTACACAGCATTCCCCGCAATCTTCCTCTATATCTGCTTGTTTTTTTAATTTGGGCATATTTTGTTTAATTATATTGGATTTATAAAGCTATATGAAAGACATAAAGTTAAAACAATCAGGAGATATAATCAAAGATCAATAGTCAAGTATAAAAAATCAGGTAAAAATATTGCAGTATTTTCAAAATCTTGAATCATTACAGCACTAAATTTTTCATTGGAGAAAAATTAACCCAATTTAATATTAATCTAAGTTAAGAAGATTATCTATTTATTTAATATATTTTAAGCCTCGGGTGAGGATTGAACTCACAACCTCCACATTTTTGTATAAAATTATCTACCAATGTGGTGCTCAACCATTAAGCTACCGAGGCATAAAGGAAACCAATATTTTATTCTTATCAACCCTTCCTTTAAATCTAGAATTATCTTATTAAAAACCTATTTATTCTTAATTTATGGCATCCAATCAAGTTTTATTGAATCTCCTGTAATCTCTGTTAAATTTTCGCTTATTCTTCCAAACCAGGATAAATAAGTTGATATAAACTGATCTAAATTATCAGAATTATTTAAATGAAAATTATTATTAGCTATTATTAAAAAAGCATTCATTAAAAGAAATACAATTATAATCAGAACTATCTTCATTTTGTTTTTTTAACTTGTTTTACCTGGGTTTTCTCCGCAGGATTCTCTATATCATCTATTGTCTGATTTCCTTTCCAGTCCATCTTCACTACATTGGCAGTTATTACCTTTGAATTGTCAAATGCGTGTCCAAGCCATGCAACATAAAGTTTTACAGCTGTTTGCATTCCATCAATGCTTTTATAGTCAATATCTTTTTCAGAAACTGCAAAAACATATCCAAAATACAGAAGAAGAGCAACTACTATTATAATTATCCAGCTCAGTTTATGCTTGAGATATTTTGTTTTAACTAAGGTAAATATTACTATTACTGCAACTATTACTATTAACCAATTTATTGCCATTATTAAGCCTCTTTTTTACAGGATTTAGAGAGCAATTAGATTTAAAAATTCTTCTGTGACAATATTTTAGTCAAATATATAGTAGTTTAGTGGTCAAATAGTAATATATAAAAAGGATAAATTCCATATAGTGTTAATGAGAATAAAATTAAAAGATGGTAAACAAGAAGAACTTATTATTAAGGCAAAATCAGTTAAATCTTGGAGTGAACTTGCTGAAATATTAAATATAAATGCACATTATTTAGAAATAGAACTTAGAAATGAGAAAAGACTTTTAAGTGATAAAATATATAAAAAATTATGCGAATTATCTGAATTAAATTTTGATAGATACATTATAAAAAAATTAGATGACAACTGGGGTAAATCAAAAGGAGGTCTTAATTCTAAGGGATCTACTATTTTTTTACCTAAAATTAATTTTGATGAAAGATTAGCTGAATTTGTAGGCATTGTTTTAGGGGATGGGCATATTTTTTCACATAAAAAAGGAAAAAAGTTAGGAGTATATGGCATAAGAATTGCAGGAGATTTAAATAAAGATGAAGAATATCATAATGTGTATATTAAAAATTTATGTAAAGACATTTTTAATCTTAAAACTCGTGAGGTAACACAAAAACAAAAGAATAATGCTAGATTTTTAGATATAAGTAGCAAAGAGCTTGTTAATTTATTTAATTCTATGGGGATAAAATCTGGAAATAAAATAAAGAATCAATCAACTATTCCAGAATGGGTTTTCTGTAATGATCTTTATTTAAAAGCCTGTCTTAGGGGTTTAATAGACACAGATGGATCTATATTTAGAATGTCTAATAAAGATCCTAATCTTATTAGAATAAATTTTACTAGTTATAATATTACTCTTATGGATGATGTAAGAAATGCTTTTATAAAATTGGGATTTCATCCATCTAAAGTTATACTTAACAGAAATATTTATTTATCACGCCAGGAAGAGATTAGGAAATATTTAAAAGAGATAGGCTTTTCCAATAGTAGACATATAACTAGAGTTAATAAATTTTATAGCCCTATGGTGTAGCTGGTCAAGCATTGCGGGTTCTGGACCCGTAGACCTCGGTTCAAATCCGAGTAGGGCTAGTAGTGCTCCTGTAGTCTAGAGGTCAAGGATTGGGCCCTCTCGAATTGCCGAGGTAACATCGTTGAGATGATAACCTCTGTTTACTAAAAACAGGCATTTGATTAAAATTGCCCCTATTTTCTAGAGGCAGTAGAGAACGGCTCAGACCCGGGTTCGAATCCCGGCAGGAGCATTTCATATTTTCAGTTAATTTTCAAATTTTAAATATAGTACAGCAAATTATATAACCTATTTATTTAATTTAATCTTATGGAAGATGAAAAAGAGTTAAATGTAACAGAGGCATTAAACCTAGCTGTTAAGCATCATCTTAACGGCAATTTAACAGAAGCAGAAAGCATTTACAGGAAGATAATTGAAAAAAATCCACAAAATTCTAATATTCTTGCTGATGCATTTAATTTGCTTGGAGCTGTTGAATGCCAATACGAGAAGTATGATGAAGCTATAAAAAATATTCAAAAAGCAGTTAAATTAAATCCAAACCATGCAGTGTACTATGGAAATCTAGCTACAGCTTATAATCTCTTGGGAAATGACAATAAAGCTGAAGAGAATTTTAAAAGAGCATTAGAATTAGATGCCAGATATCCAGGAGCTTATCTTGCTTATTATAATCTTGGTATTTTTGCTGAAGCAAACGGAAATATTCCTGGGGCTCTTCAGCATTATGAGAAATCAATAGATTTAGATAGGAATTTTCCTGACGCTCATTGGAACCGGAGTTTAATATTATTACTTCTAGGGAAATATGATGAAGGGTGGAAGGAATATGAATATAGATTTAAGAAAAAACAGCCTTCTGATAAAAGAATCTTTAACAAGCCAAAATGGTACGGTTCTTTATTGAACGGAAAGAAAATTTTAGTTATTTCAGAACAGGGTTTTGGAGACAATATTCAATTTATCAGGTATTTACCTTTGATCAAGGAAAAAGGCGGAGAAATTATTTTAGAATGCAAAAAAGAAATTGAGAAATTATTCAAAGATTCTTTTGAAATAGATAAAATTATTGAAAAAAATATAGATGTTGTTCCTAAGATTGAATTTGATGTTTATGTTCATCTTATGGATTTGCCGAGAATATTTAATACTAATCTGACTAATATTCTTGATAATACTCCTTATCTTAAAACAGATTATACATTTGTTAGTAAGTTTAAAGAGAAAATTAATAAGATCAGCAATGGAAGGATTAAAATAGGCATAGTTTGGTCAGGGAATCCTTCTCAGGAGAATGATAAAAATAGGTCAGCTAGATTTGAGGATTTTAAATATTTGAAGAAAATTTCGGGAATGATTTTATTCTCTCTTCAAAAAGGGGAGGCAGCTGGACAGTTAGATGATACCGAAGTTATTGATTTAAGTGAGGATATAAATAATTTTGCAGATACTGCTGCTGTTATTGAAAATATGGATTTAATAATTTCTGTGGATACTTCAGTAGCTCATTTATCCGGAGCAATGGGAAAACAAACTTTTGTTTTATTATCTCATAAAGCTGACTGGCGTTGGCTGCTTGACAGAAAGGATACGCCTTGGTATAAGAGTATAAGATTGTTCAGGCAGAAAAATCCTGGAGATTGGAATAGTTTATTTAATGAAGTAAATGAAGAGATTAAGAATTATGTTATTAAGCAAAAAAAGGACTTATTTAATTAGATGAATAATAACCAGTAACTTTCACATTTAAATCATGCAAAGATGACATGAGAATTCTAGAAAAATAGATTAAAGCCTTTGGCTTTAATATCATATGAAAAATTAGTTGCCTTCGGACAAACTAATTTTTCTGAT